>JBAXIU010000006.1:0-43289 GCA_037138215.1 Candidatus Peregrinibacteria bacterium
AACTCCTCCTCATTTTAATTCACTCTGTTGCACTTCGAATTAAAATCTAGGGTTTATGTATAAAAATGAAATTCTCTTGACAGAAAATCATTTTATACGATAGATTTAGACCCTTATTTTTTAAATGCTTATAGAATTTCAACCTACTCGATCGGCGATGCAGGAACATAAGCAACTTGAGATGTTTGAAATATTTGTAAATTCTAGCAAACGAAACTCCCCAGAAAGTGCTTGGAATTGTTCTCGGGAAGAGGCGAATGCTGCATTAAAATCCATAACAAAAGGTATCCCTGTGTCTGAGCTTCGTAAAATATCAGACCCTCTTACCAATGAATCATTAGATGTGGTTACAGCCCTCACCTCAAGTCTACAAAATGGTGCTGCCCCCGACTTAACCTATCCTGCTTTTGCACAATTCGGAATAGATCGTCAACAAAAGATAATTTGGGCACCTGGAACAGCGGAACTTTTATCAACCGATGATAACAAACAAAGGCTATGGTTAAAACAAAATTATGAATTTCGCACAGCACTTCAATTACTCGGGATATTGCCTAATTTAACTTTTGATGATCTTGTTAAACGAGGAGTGTATAATTACATGAAACCTGGTCAAAAGCCATCTGGACTAGCGACATGGACGACAAGTTCACAACCAATCCCTGATGAGAATAGTAATTTTTCTTTAGGGAATCATCTCTTGGAGATTGGCCCTGGAACGGGAAGGGACCTGAGCCACTACGAAACCATCCCAAGTATGCAAAAGGTAGTAGGTATTGATAGCAGTAAAGCAATGCTATTAATGGCAAAAAAAGAGGTTCCTAATGCAGAATTTATTGAGACAGATACCATCTCTGGATTAAAAATACTATTGGAACAAATTGAAACAGGGGAAAGAGAAAAATTTTCTGCAATAACAGGGTTTTCAAGTCTTCACTATTTTCCTGACCAGGTATTATTAGAAATTTACAACCTTATAAATAAGATTTTAGAACCAAATGGATGGCTTATTCAATCAACAAAACTCCCAGGAGTTCCCTTTGATAAACTGGGACTAAATCTCTTATCTTTAAGAAAAGAGACTGACGATAATACACTTCATACTCACGGACGATTAAATCCTGACGGACAGATTAGGTTTTTTAGGAATAACCCTGCGTTGAGGTCGTTATTAGAAAGTATTTTTGATGTTCCTTTTCAGTCTCAGATTACAGTAAAAGACTTTGAATCAGGAGGCTCTCAGAACTTTGGGCTTTTTGCTGTACAAAAAAAGAACAATTAATCTCTCCATTGGCTATCAAAAATGCTCTTAAAAAGCTCGGTAATTATTTTCCCATGAAACACAAATCCTACCGGTTTTTCCTTACTAAAAGTTATAAGAGCCACTTTATCGCCATAAATACGAATCTCTCCGTCTAGGGGCAGATGTTTCACAAATTTCATTTCTCTCTTTTCATTCTTTTCGTTATGGGTAAGATTCATCTCATTCTCTGGAATAATATCATGAGAAACAATTCCCTTTTTTTGTCGTTTTGAAATGTAGGCATAAAGGTAATCTCCTAGTGTGTCTTTAATTTTAGGAATATCCAGCCAGCTATAAATATTTCCATTACTAGAGATAAGCATATCCTCATAAATCTCTTTTATCCCTTCTACTCCTTCATAGTAGCTCACATCGGGCTTCCAGGCCTCTTCTGTTCCTTCGTGCAAAAATGATTCTAGCTCTTCTTCCGCTGTGTCATATATGCTATTTACACGGTTTCTGTCTTTTATAAGCCATTCTTTTAGTTCTGCTTCATTACACGCCATATACACATCTCCCCCCTTTACTTCACGGGAAGTAGCCAACCCGCGTTTTACCATGGTTTGGAGCAAATACTCCGCAGAACTAAAGGCGATGAGGGTTTTTTTGCTGACCTCTTGTGCTGTTGCCTGTTTTTTTTGCAGCAGACACAACAAAATTTTTACCTCATTGGACGAAAATCCGAGGCGTTTAAAAGTCTGCTGAATATGGAGAGGAGCGCTAAAAACCATATCTCTATTTTCCTTTATTTTTTCGTACTCTGCAAGAAAAATATTTTAAAATTGCCTCCGGTGCCCTTTTTGCGGTATCTTCTCTGGTGATGAAAAATCTTAAAAACTTTCATGCTACGGCGGAAATCTTCTTTTTCCTCATGGGTGGGCTGTACGCCATAGTATTGCTCCTTTGGAAAAATGAAGTATGGTCTTTTGAGGTTTCCTGGTTTTTTGCACTCGCAGATCTCCCCTTTCTCTTTGTTTCGCTTTGCTATTTCTTAGGAGGAATTCGTGTTAATGCAGAAGAAAAATACCTCATTGAAAAAATGGGAGAATCACCCGCACCTGGAACATTTTCGTTTTTAAATCTCGTACTCTGGATCTTAGGAGGAGGTCTTCTCATCCTGTTTTTCCTCCTCGATGTCCTATTCCCCTTTCTTCAAAATCCACACAAAGGAGAACTCCCCTTTTTGGCGTTTTTTGGGATGTAAAAAATAAGGGTTCTATACTTGTTCCGCCACAAGAATAAGCCTATTCAGTGCGGTTCCTACCGGCGTACAGGTCATAAGAGTGGCTATTTTTTTCCCTTCTGGTTGTTTTAAAACAGAAGTGTCATTGGGTTTTACTATTTTTCGCTCGGTAATGGCGTATTCATACTTTTTCCCCTTGTAATAAATAAAATAATGGTCCCCCACATCTAATTGGTGGAGGGAGGCAAACACATCTTTGTAGCGCCCGGTATCCCAAGGGTAATAGGAAGAATGCCCGGTAATAAATACATTCCCCTCTTCTCCGGGTTCGGCTGTGCCCGGATAGTGCGCTACTCCATCGTGCAGCCCTTCTTGAATATCTTTTTCTAATTGGTTCCAGTTTTCTGCTTTCAGGGACGATTCTGGGACATCAATAATGGGGATATTTTTAGCGATTTTTGGAATAATAATGCGGGTATCCGGCGGATTAACCGTAAGATCCAAAAAAGGAATATCCGTGTTTTGCGTAGTAATTCCGGCAACAGGAAGGGCTTCTACTTTTTTTACGGTACTACTCGATCCATCGGTAAGACTGGTAAGCGCCGTTTGTTTTTGAGTATATTCTTTGGCATTCCAATAACTTTCCGAAATAGTCGCAATGGAGGAAAAATTAAATCCCACAAACGAGATAACAAAAAGTCCCAACGCAAGGGATCCCACATGAATAAATTCTTTCCATGCAGAACTTTGGGGAATATCGGGAAGCGGTTTTTTCTTTTTCCGGGGTTGTGGTTCTAAAACGCGATATGAAGCAAAATGAGAGATATGGATATGGGGTGCATCATAAAACGGCTGTTTTCCACGGCTCTCTCTAAAAACAGGTTTCTTTTTTGTTTCAGAAATTATCACTTCTTCCTTTTCTGGAAATACTTCTGATTCCTCTTGAGGGGATGTATTAAAAGCATTTTTCAGGATCGGTGGTATTTTTTCTTTTTGCTCCAGAGGATTGAGTTCTGATTTCTCAATATGGATTTCTTGCGGAGATGGATCTGATATTTTTTTTTCTGTGCTCTGTATGGCTTCTGGTGTAGCAACAATTTTTATCTCTTCTCGTCGAGAAGACCTTTGCGGAGCAACAGAGTCAAAATTTTGTACTCTAATATTTTCTGAAGAAAAAACAGGACGAGACTCAAATATTTGGGGAATAGCGTCGGCAAGCAAAAAAGGAGCAGAAGGAATTTCTTCTGCCACTGGAATTTCTTTTTCTTTTGCTTGGGGAACGATAATTTCTTTTACCGGAAGATGGAGCACAAAAGCCCTCATTTTTTCTCGAAAAGCCTCCAAAAGCTCGTCACACTCCTCTTCGCCTGTGTGTTTTTTGCGCTGCACACGAGAAGACGCAAAAGATTTTTTTGGCGGTTTCACTCCCTGAAAAAAAATCTTCAGGAAGGAGCTTTCCAAGCCGTCATTTTGGGGCGTATCTCCTGGCATTTATTCCCTATTTTTAAAAGGTTCGTCTTATTGTACCAGAAAAAAATAAAAAATCCAGCAAGAGTCAGCTATTTCCCTACCACTTTTTCTAAATCTTTGGGAAGGGGAGAAGTAATTTTAAGTGGTTTTCCACTTATGGGATGAGTAAAGGTGAGTTGATGGGCGTGTAAAAATTGCCGAGCCAGTCCAAATTGCTTTTTGAGATCGCGATTCCAGGCAAACCCTCCGTACGCATCATCTCCCGCTAAAGGGTGCCCTTTTTCTGCAAAATGAACCCGAATTTGGTGCATTCGTCCTGTTTCTAAAACAACTCGCACCAGCGAAGCATTTATAGCCGGAAAATAAGAGTCCACTTCATAATGCGTTACCGATCGTTTTCCGTCTTCAGAAACCAAAATTTTTGTATGTTTTGATCCCTCTGTTTTTTGAAGAGAATCCCGAATACTCCCTTTTTTGGGCGTCACATTTCCCCGAACCAAAGCAAGATATTCTTTTTTAATGCTCCCATCCTGAACCATTTCCACCACTTTTCTCAAAACGGCATCATTTTTTGCCACAATAATGAGCCCCGAAGTGTCTTTATCCAGGCGATGTGCCAGTTTTGGTTCTGGGCATTCTGGGTTTTTGGTGCGTTCCCGCGCAATACAAAAATCCACCAACGAATGTCCAAATTGTACTTTTGAACCCGGATGCACCGCGACTCCCGCTGGTTTTTCTATCACCATCAAATGCTCATCCTCATACGCAATGCGCAAATCTTGGAATTTTGGATTTTTGAGGATGGCAGAAAAATCTTTGGCGCGCTTAGGCGGCAAAGGCGTAAAGGCATCGGGATCAAAGAAGATTCGAATTTCATCGTTCTGAAGAATTTCCAGGCTATTTTCTATTTTTTGGCGTTCTCCATGGCGTAAAAGTGCCACTTTTTTGGTACGGAGAAATTTTTGAAGAGAAGCCAGGGGGATCTGTGGAAATGTTTTTTTGAGAAACCGTTCCAAACGCACACCGGCATCATATGGAGAAATTTTAAAGGATTGCATAAGAATAAAATTAGTATTTTCGAATGGTTTTTTCCGCACGGTCTATATCCCGCTGTTTAATGGTTTCCCGTTTATCATACTGTTTTTTCCCTTTTGCGAGAGCAATTTCTATTTTTGCTTTTCCTCGTACCAATCCTAAAGCCAGCGGCACAACAGTGTGTCCTTTTTCGTTGAGGGCTTTTTCCAAAGTCTTTATTTCGGATTTTTTGAGGAGGAGTTTTCGATCTCGTTGCTCGGTATGGCTGGTTTTTCCAGCACATTCCCAAGGGGCAATAGTTCCCCCTTTCCACCAGGCTTCACCATCACGCACGCTTATAAAACTCCCTACGAGTGAAACGCGGTGGTCACGAATACTTTTTATTTCTGTTCCCAGTAAGACCATTCCTGCCTCAAATATTTTGAGGATTTCATAATCAAATCGTGCGCGTTTATTTTTCGCAATGAGTTTCATAACGGGGGAAGAGAAGTAATAGGAGGAACAGGTTTTAAACCGATTTCTATATTTTTTTGTTCATCAATCGCCACTAATCCAATTACTAAGCCAAAAATTGCAAAAATGCCACCAATAATCCAAAACCGCATTACCACTTGTGCTTCTCCCCATCCGATATGCTCAAAATGGTGATGAATCGGCGCAATATGAAAAATCTTTTTTCCTCTGTATTTTTTAGACCAGAGTTGTAAACCCACAGAAAGCGCTTCTCCAAAAAATACAAAGCCAATAAAAGGGAGCACAAAAACAGTATCAATCATCATCACCATTACCCCCAGCGTTGCCCCCAGCGCAAACGCGCCAGTATCGCCCATATAAAATTTTGCGGGAGGAACATTATGCCACAAAAACGCCAACAGTGCGCCCACTATGGTTCCGCAAAAGAGCCCTAAAAAGTAATGCTCTTGCGCAAAAGAAAGCGCAACACACACCGAAAAAGCGATCACTAAAAGCCCACCGGCAAGCCCATCCAGCCCATCGGTAACATTTACCGCGTTGGCAGTAAAAAAAATAACGAGTACAAAAAGGGGAATATACCAAAGCCCAATTTCAATTTCTCCATAAAAGGGAACATGAACTCCCGTATATCCGAGTTTAAAATAAAACCACAGCGCCCCGAGGAGTCCAAAAAACAGGAGAATGCTACTGCGAACCCAAAAACTGAGGCCTTTCGTTTTCCCAATTCCTTTTACATTAAAATAATCATCTACAGCTCCCAAAATTCCTACAAAGACCAGTGCAAAAAGAGGGAGATACACTTCCGATCGCTGCAAAATGGATTGGTCTACCACTCCTAAATAGGAAAGGAGACGAGAAAACGCAACCGTAATGAGTACCGTTCCCCACACCAAAACCCCACCCATAGTGGGAGTTCCAGCTTTTTTTGCATGGAGAGCATTAAAAATTTTTGCCACAGTCCCATCTACTGCATCTTCTCTTAAATTTTTCCCAATACCATACTTTAACAGGGCATCTACAAATGCCGGAGTTGCAAAAATAGCGAATAAAAATGCAAAAACGCTATATAAAAAGGTTTCCAGCAAAAAGGATATAATATCCATGGGGACATGAGAAAAATACGAAGGGAATAGTACGGGAGGGAAAGAGAGGAGGCAAGGAAGGAAGAACGGTATCCTTTGCCGGTTTGACGAAACCCAATACAATCTGCCAAAATAAGAGTATATTAAAATTCCTCCTCATTTCATGACACATCCTATTTTTTACCATCCGGATAATCCCCAAAACATAGCCTTTATTGACGGACAAAATTTATATATGGGAACCTGCTCATCCGAAATTCCTTGGAAAATAGACCTCTTTCGATTCCGAGAATATTTAGCAAGAAAATACCAGGTAAAAAAAGCCTATTACTATATGGGAAATTCCCAAGAAAATGCTTTTGGATTGTACCAAAAAATTCAAGAAGCCGGTTTTATCGTTTGCTTCCGGAAACATACCGCCGTTATGGTGGGGAAAAAGAAAGGGAATGTAGATGCGGATATTGTTTTTGATATTATGAAAAGGCTCTACAAAAAAGAAGATTTTAAAAAAATCGTTCTCGTTTCTGGCGATGGAGACTATCGTATGCTGGTGGATTTTTTGATAGAGGAAAACAGATTTGAAAAAATACTCTTTCCGAATAGAAGATTTGCTTCATCATTGTACCGAGAAATTTCTCATTGTTACTTTGTATCGCTGGATACCCCTGAAATTCAAGAAAAAATTATGATACAAAAAAATGAGAAGGGGGCCTTAGGTAGCTAGCCGTTCGGGACCCTTCTCGTCTTAATTACCTCTATTTTCCGCTTTTTTTCACCTCCTTGTCAAGATTCTCTTTTTCCCCTCTTTATGACCGACCACCCACAGTACGAATCCGTTATGGGGCTTGAAATTCACGCCCGATTGAAAACGAAAACCAAGATGTTCTGCAATTGCTCCAACGATACTTGGAAAGCGCGTCCCAATGAACATATTTGCCCCGTGTGTGCGGGGTTTCCGGGAGCTCTTCCCGTAGCAAATACAGAAGCAGTACGATTGGGACGAAAAATGGGGCTCGCTCTGGGATGTTCACTCCGAAAACTCTCAAAGTTTGACCGGAAGAGTTATTTTTACCCCGATCTTCCATCTGGATTCCAAATTTCCCAGTACGATGAACCAGTGTGTGAAAAAGGAAAATTGCGCGTGATTGTCAATGGTGAAGAAAAGTTTTTTGGTATTACACGACTGCATTTAGAAAATGATGCGGGGAAGCTCACCCACTCGGGAACGGTTTCCCTAGTCGATTGGAACCGTGCCGGATCACCCTTAGCGGAAATGGTAACGGAGCCAGATTTTAGAACTCCTACGGAGGTTTCATCCTTTTTACGCGAGCTCCAGAGGATTTTGAGGCTCTGTGATATTAGTGATGCGGACATGGAAAAAGGGATGATGAGGTGTGATGTAAATGTTTCTGTACGACCCCGAGGGCAAGAAAAACTGGGTACAAAGGTAGAAATGAAAAACATGAACTCATTTCGGAATATTGAAAAAGCCCTGGAATACGAAATTGCGCGCCAAATAAAGCTCTGTGAGGAAGGCCGACAAGCGGAAATTAAACAAGAAACCCGTGGGTGGGATGATGAAAAAGGGAAAACAACGCTCCAAAGATCCAAAGAAGAAGCCATGGATTACCGGTATTTCCCCGAACCAGACCTTCCGCCGCTCACCATCACAGAAGCGGAAATAGAAGCGTTACAAAACGAGATTCCGGAACTTCCTGCAGAAAAAATTCTTCGGTTTTTAAAAGATGGTATTTCTTTTACCGATGCCGATATTTTGGTAAATGACGGCGAGCTGACTCATTTTTACGAAGCAGTAGAAGAAGCTTGTAAAGATCCCAAAAAAGCCGCCAACTGGGTTTTAGGCGCGCTTATGAGCTACATAAATGAGCATTCTGATTTTCAGCTTTCTTCTTTTTCTCCCTCTCATTTAGCTGCGCTTATTCGCCTTATTGATGAGGGGACCATTTCGGGAAAAATCGCAAAAGAAATTTTTGAGGAAGTGGTTTCGGAAAATACAGACCCGAAAGCGCTGGTGGAGAAAAAAGGGCTGGTACAAATGTCTAATGCTGGGGAATTGGAAAGTATTTGTCAAAAAGTGCTGACAGAAAACGCCACCATTGTAGAAGACTACCGAGGCGGAAAAGAAAAAGCCTTTGCGGCGCTGGTGGGAAAAACCATGGCCGCCACAAAAGGGCAGGCAAACCCGCAAATGGTCAATGGGATCCTCAAAAAACTCCTCTCCGTATAATCTCATCAGTATCATCTAAAAAGCCCCCCTGTTTAACAGGGGGGCTTTTTAAAAATGTCTTATCTTCTGCCCTCTGGTGGACGATTCCCACTGGGTTTCCATCCTCCGCCTGCAGGTCTCGCACCTCCTGGTCCTCCAGATCTTCCCGTAGAAGATCCACCACCCGAAGACCATCCCCCAGACCTGGGACCTCCAGTAGAAGGTCCACCATTACTGGATCGTCCCCATCCGCCACTTCTTCGGTCAGAAGATCCCGAAGAACTGCTCCGACCGGAACTTCTTCTAAAAAATCCGCCCCTGCTTCCTCCACCGCCTCCGTATCCCTTATCTTCTCGCTCAATATCAAAAAAGAATCGTTTCAGCCGTTCCCCTTCTACTCCAATAGAATGAGGACCCTTTACTTCATTGAGAGATAAAATATACGACATAATCTTTTGGGCTGCCTGCTCGATTCCCATTTTGTTCACGAGCATTTCAAAAAAGACACCCGCGGATTCATGAATAGGTTGATTCCCCAATTCGGCTACTAATTTTTTTCCATTTTCTCGGCGGAGATCATCCAGGGTGGGAAGCGTTTGATGGATCATTTTGCTTCCTACTTTTTGCTTAATACGCTTTAAATCACGCCATTCTCGGGGTGTTACCAGGGTAATGGCTTTCCCTTTTTTCCCCGCTCTGGCGGTACGCCCTATTCGATGCACATAACTTTCGGGCTCAAACGGGATATGAAAATTAATCACATGGGTAATGCCACGCACATCCAATCCTCGCGCGGCAATATCGGTTGCCACCAAAACGGTAATTTCTCCATTTTGAAAAGCCCGCATCACTGCTTCCCTCTGCCGTTGTTCCATATCTCCATGCAATCCTTTTACCAAACATCCTCGTCCCATAAGCATGGTGCACAGCCGATCTACTTCACTTTTGGTCCGGCAAAAAACCACTGCTTTTTCAGGTGCTTCACTATCCATAAGGCGAAAAGTCGCATCATCGCGTTCACTTTCATCAATTACGCAATACAGCTCTTCAATATTTTTATTAATGGATCCTTCCTCTTCTGTGGTATTTACACTCACCATCACGGGATCTTTGAGGATTTTATTGGCGAGGGCCCGAATGGGCGCTGGCATTGTAGCGGAAAACAAAAGTGTTTGGCGCTCCTCCGGAAGATAGGAAAAAATTTCTTGGATATCATCCAAAAATCCCATATCCAGCATTTCATCCGCTTCATCTAACACCACCATAGACGGACGAAAGGCACCAATTCTTTCTCCTTTTAACAAATCTAAAAGCCGTCCTGGCGTTGCCACCACTACTTGAGCCCCTTGTTGAATACGACCAATTTGCTGAGAATAGGATTGCCCTCCGTAAATAGCAACGGTACGCATGGCGTCGTTTTTTCCCAGGGTAAACAGTTCATCGCTCACCTGGTTTGCCAGTTCTCGGGTAGGAGTAATGACTAAAATTTCTACGCCTCCTTTCCTGGTCATATTGTGGAGGCATGGCAGCCCAAATGCTGCCGTTTTTCCGGTTCCCGTATGGGCCTGGGCAATAATATCTCGCCCCTGCAAAATAATAGGAATAGCTTCTTTTTGAATGGGACTGGGCTCTGTAAAGCCCATTTCGGTAACGCTTTTTAAAAGGCTCTCTTTCAGGCCTAAATCTTGAAAACTCATAAAAAAATGGTAAATGATCCGTCAGCAATGTTCAGAAATACGACTGAGTATTGAGGAATGTACACAAAGAGTATCAGGATACGGGGGCTTTACACAAGAGGAGTTCACCACTCCCACCCCACAAATCCCACTCCCCTCGTTTTTAAAATTGGTAATGGCGCCACTGTATACTCGCGCAATAACGGCAGAAATATTGCCATTAATGGCTAAAAGCCGAATATCGTATTTGCGCCCATCGGAAAGGGTTGGCGGCGCACAGAATTCTTGAAAAAGATACGGTGTTTTTTCATCTAAAATTTTTTGAAGAATAGGATGAGAAGGACGCAAAAACACACCTTTTCCTCCGTACGAAAATACCGGCTTTGCTACTATTTTCCCCGACATTTTTTGTTTTACTTCTGTGGAATAAACGGATTCCCAGGAAGGAAGCGTTTGGGGGATATAATCCGCGAGTTCTGAGTCTTTTTGCAGGAGGAGTAACGAGAGTTTTTCCGAGTAAAGCCATTCTCGCACCGTGGTGCTTATTTGTTGTGGAGCTTGTTTTTCCACTTCTCCAATTTCTGCAAACCGTTCGGGGATTTTTAAAAAATCGGAGAACGGGAAACGGTTAAAAAGAAAATCTACGGTTTCTCGTTTCCTCTCTTGCTCCGTAAGCCCCCCTTGTAAGGGGGGTAGGGGGGTGATTCCTTTCCAGGGGATAAGAGAAATTTCCCCATCCTCCATGCAAACCGTTTCTGCTTCCGCTAAAAAAACGGTTTTACCATTCTTTTCTAAAAAATCCCGAAACCACAAAAACTCTTCTAAAAATATCTGTTCCGAAAGGTGTTCATCCGTAATGCCAATACGGCTATACCCTGCACAGGTTTTTAAAAGTTCGGCTTCGTAGTGAGATTTTTGAGACTCTTCCAAAATATTTCCCGCCCAAAAGTGTAGCCCAGCAGGAAAATAAGAAAACTCAATAAGTTTAGGCAAATCATCCTCTCCTCCAATATGAAAATCAAAACTGGCAAACTTAGGAACCGAGTCCCCATCTTCTTTTTTTTGATTATCTAAAAATTCCCGAAATATTTTTTGTTGCTCTTTTGGAAATGGACTTTCTCCTCCAAAATACAACTCATCCAGAGCGGTTTTATAGGGAGCAGATTGCGTCACCGTAAAAATCCGTTCCACTATTTTTTTGAGCGTTTCAAAAAGAGTGGAAGAAATTTCAATATGCTCGCCAAAGAGAATGGGGAGACTAGTAATCATGCGTCATATCCACATCATAGAATCGCATTTGGCTCCTATCAAATCGCAAATCGCAATGCCCCACTGGTCCATTTCGGTGTTTCCGCACATGAATTTCAGTAATGCCGGGAATATCGGAATCCTCATTGTAGTAATCATCACGGTAAATCATCATTACCACATCCGCATCCTGCTCAATCGCTCCCGAATCACGCAAGTCCGAAAGAACTGGGCGTTTATCTGTTCGGGCTTCTACCCCACGAGAAAGCTGAGAAAGGGCAATAATGGGAACATGAAGTTCTCGAGCGAGTGCCTTAATATTTCTCGAAATTTCCGAAATCTCCTGCACGCGGTTTCCCAAAAGTGTGGGATTCCCCGTAGACATGAGCTGGAGATAGTCGATGATAATGAGATCCAATCCGTGTTCGCCCTGTAACCGTCGTGCTTTTGCCCGTAACTCAGTAATACTGGAATCCACCGAATCATCTATAAAAATAGGGGCTTTAGAAAGTTTATCCATTACTGGTCCAATGCGTTGAAAATCTTCGTCAGATAATTTTCCTTTTTGCAATTTCCACGCATCTACCGCCAAACAACTCGCAAACATACGGTCTACCAGCTGTTCTTTAGACATTTCTAATGAGAAAACCCCAATTACTTTTTTCTCTTCCATTCCGGCGTGCAGCGCAAAGCTCAGGGCAAGAGCGGTTTTCCCCATAGAAGGGCGGGCAGCAAGAATAATAAGATCCGACGGCTGAAACCCTCCTAACAAACGATCCAATCCTTCAAATCCAGAAGGGGTTCCGTTTTCACATCCTTCTCCTTTTTTATCGTGCCGTTCGGAAAAAAGCTCAAACCGTTCGGTGAGAATTTCTTTAATAGAAACAAATTTATTTTTGAGGAATGTTTGAGAAATAGAAAACACTTCCTTTTCGGACTCTTCCAAAAGCTCATCCACCGGTTTTTTTTCATCGTATCCAAATCCGGTAATTTTTTGTCCCGCATGGATCATTTTTCGAAGCGTAGATTTGGTTTTTACAATTTGGGCATATTCAAAAATATGGCTTGCAGAAGGGACTACTGTAGTAAGTTCTGCCAGAGCAGGTAATCCTCCCACGCTTTCTAGCTTTCCTTCGGAAGCAAGGTTATTAGGAAGCGTAATAAGGTCCACTGGTTTCCGCTGGGCAGAAAGTGCCAACATGGCACCGTAAATATCTCCATTTACTTTGGAGTAAAAATCATCGGGCTTTAAAAAGTCAGAAATTTTTATGAGGGAATCAGGATCCAGAAGGACACATCCCAAAACCGATTGTTCGGCTTCAAGCGCTTGGGGGGGAAGGGATGGGGACATAAGAGAATTAAGAATTAAGAATTTGGAATTAAGAGTGAGGAATTTGGAATGAGAGAGGGTCGTAGGGGAGTCTTATCTATGGTATTTTTCGCGGCTTTAAAAGAGGAGAAATTATAAATCTCCAGTATTCTAATGCCCTTTTGGAGGAGTGTCAAAAAAGGTATTGATAGGGTAAAAATTCTTGATATCTGATGAAAAAGAGAAGAGGATGGAGAAGAATTATTTTCTGTTTTTTATGCAGACACTTACCCTTCAAGAACTTCGGGAAGAAGTTGCGAAAGCACTAGCACAGCAGGATAAAAGAATAGATGAACGATTTGAGAAAATAGATGAACGATTTATGAATCTTACCGATTTTTTGCTAAAAAAATTTATAGAAATAGATCAAAAACATGAAAAGGCATATTCAGAAAATAAAAAACAGTACGACAAAATTTTATCTCTTCTGGATGGGAATGCAGGAAAAAATGAAAAAATATGGCAAGAAAAAACGATGATGACTTATGAAATTGAAATAGTAAAAACGACGGTTTCTAATCATGAGAATCGTATTCAGATTTTGGAAACCGCAAAAAAATAAAGAAAAACAAAACGAGTAAGATGGATTGCTTCGCAGGCTCGCAATGACGGAACGGGGACCCAAGTGTCAAAAAGGCATTTTAATGGTGTCCATGTGCATCGGGACCATCCGATTCTTCGTGATGATGATCACCATGTCCGCCGTGTCCGTGTGCATTGTGTTCATAGATATGCTCGCTTTCTTCACGTTTTGCTACTTCTTTAGGATTATCTTTTTTGTAAATATCATTTGCCTTTTTTAAAACACTCGCCATGTCTGATTCTGCGGTACTTGGATTTTTTTCAGGATCTAAAGCAAATTCTACGAGTTCCTGGATAAGCGCAAAACCTTCTTTAGCAGTTCTTGGAACAGGTTTATTAATTCCATTAGGACCAAGCATATCTATAAACTTTTGATCCGTTTTAAAAAGACCACCACTTCCCTCTTTATACTCTCCCGTAGTTTTATCATATTCACCCCCCAAAAGCCTCCCAATTGCCGCTTCCCCAGATTCTCCTTTACTTCGTGGGTCTAATATGATATCAAAAAATTTCTTTAAGGTTGGAATGGAACTGTAAATGTCATTGTTTCTTTCCATATAACCTGCGGTATTAATTTTTTTATTATATGTCCCTGCTTCTCTTGGGATAGCCATAAGATCGTTGTGTTTAAAACGGTAAGTAGCATTTTTTCCGTTCCATAACCGTTCTTTTAACAGACCATCCATGGTCATTTGGTATGCCGCTTGCCGAGCAATAATTTTTCGTAATTCATCATCTGGCATTTTGTTTTTATTTTGTGCGATATTGGTAATATGGCTTAATATTCCCACTTGCAGATTATTATAAATGGTTGTTTTAAAACGGGCATTTCCCCCTGTCGCTCCTGCCGTAATACTGTACGCCATGCTTTCATCTCCTACACAGGCTAAAAGTCTGGCATGGTCATGATCCAGTTTTGCCCCATCTTTATTTGCTAGAATGCGTTCCATAACGCCGGAGTACTCCATCACATTGAGATACATAAAAGTACGCACCGCTTCTGATCCAGGATAAAATGTCGGTTTTGCAAATTTATAATCTTTATCCAGTTTTTTCCCTGTCTCTCTCATTTGTTTTGACCATTCTTCATATTGGGATTGATCTGGATTCATACCATCAATAATTTGCAGAGGGGGCCAGTCATTGGTATGTTCACCAGTAATCGCAACTCCTCTTTCTGGAGTGAGTATTTTTGCAGAAACACCGGCTACGAGGTAATAAAAAAACATTTCTGGATCTCCTTTTCCCGCTTTTGCAAGGGCATTTACAAATGCTTCAAAACGGTGAATATCAACATGTTTATGGTTTTTATTATCGTAGAGCATTTTTTCAATTTGAGCAGGAAGACGGTTTGCATAACTTTCTGCTTCTACGGCAAATTTTTTTACATGAGACTCTATATTGGATTGGTTTTCGCTCTCTAAATGAGGGTACTCATCTGCATCTCCCCACATTTTTTTACATGCCCGTTGGATTTTTGAGTTTCTGAGTGCTGGATTATATCGATCGGAATCATAAAATCGTACCCCAGAAAACTGGGTAATTTTTTTCCAAATCACTTTATCATTCCAGTTAATATGCCCTTTGTGCGCCAGTTCCCGTAATCCCGCTTTGAGCTCATCAATATCACTGGCGTGCTCAATAAAGTGCATAATATCGTGGGCGTCTTTATGTTCCAGAGCTTTTTTATGGTGATTTACTGCTTCTTCTTCGGCTTCTAATTCTTCGCGTTCAAAATCATCTGCCAATGGCTCCATTTTCCAAAGCCCCTTAAAAATTTTATGTCCTGCAAACCCAGCACGGCGTTTAGAATTGGATTCGTGTTTATGGGAAATATAATGGGTAAAGGTTTCCCATAATCTTCCTAAATCACGCATAGAAAGAAACCGGGTATTATTCCAAAAATCAGTAAAGTAGCTGCCTTCACCCATTTTATGTGCCATTTTTTCAGATATGTCTGCTCCTAATTTATTCAGGTCTCCAGTAAACTTTCCTGCTCTCGCATCATGATTATCAATAATTAGTCTTGCTGCGGAAACTTTAGGACTATGTTCAAAATTTTCTAATTCTTCATCCATATAATTCAACATTCCTTGTGCATGCTCTGTTCCATCAGAGAGTTTACAATCTTCTAGCATCGCTTTTACTTTTTTCCTATTACTCACTTGTGCACTTTTTATTTGTGTTTTCCAATATTCTAAAGTTTTATGATCATGAATATCATCGGGATCGCCTCCCGCCTCTCCGTGGTGGTCTGATTCGGCGTGCCCTTGTCCTGCCAATTTTTTCATGTCAATTTTTTGTGATGCAGAACCGGAAACTCCAAAATTTTCTCCAAAAGATTGATATGTTCGCTCCAAAAGACTGGTAAACTCCGGATCACCCAGTAAAATACTGGCAATATACTCTATTTCTGGGCTTTTATTCCCGCCTACCACCAGAGAGGCAAACAGTTCCTCCCACTTATTCATGGCACTTTCGGTGGTAAACTTGAGCGCCAGTACTCTTGCCTTTAAATCGGTATTGGAATGCTTTGTTATCAGTTCTTGTAGTCCTGCTGCCCCTACTTTTTTTCCATTTATCGTTCCTTTGGCGTAGTAATCTACAAAATGCGCCATTTCGTGTCCCAGTCCGGAAAAAATTTCTCCTCCTATTTTTCCACTCTCAATGGAAAAATAGTGGTCATCTCTCAGTAAAATGGTTTGGGTTTCAGTATCAAAGGCAAATCCAGAGGGAGAAATATTTTTCCAGCTTTGTTCTGGGTGTTGAGGATTTTCCGCATTCCACTCCTCCATGGAAATTTTTGCAAACAGTGGTGTTCCATCTGGTTTTTTGATGGATAAAAAATTATTCGGAAGTTCGGTTCTTTCTCCCGCCATGCTTTTTTGAATGGCGCGAATCATTTCGGGAATAAGCTTTGTAAGCTCCTCTTTTTGTTGTTCTTGCTCTTTTTGCATTGTTAAAACGGTCGGCTCTCTCAGTTTTTCTGGTATTTTTGGTGCAAAGTTTTTTTGAAGATAGGCTTCAAAAGTATCTTCCGTACTTTTTGCGTTTTTCAGTTCCGCTTTTTTTTCATCTATATCTTCCAAAATTGCATTGGGATTGTCCATCTCCAAGCCTTCCTTAATAGTAATATTTCTTGCATGAGAAAGATTAAAATATTTTTTAAGGGTTTCTGTAATTTTGTTTCTTGCCGTTGCCAGTTGCTCATCCGTAATATTTTTAAGATTTTGTGCAAACACACGACCTTCTTGTATTGCAGATCTCGCATTTTGGGCATATTCATCGCTTCTCCCGTTGAGAGCCTCCTCTAAATCATCGCCAAACCCAAGTAATCCATCCGCTATTTTTCCGAATGTTTTTTTTGCCTCAGGAACACTAAAATCTGTAGTGTACACATCTCGTATTTGATCTTGCACCGGCTTTTCTCCGAGGTCATACACCAGCTCTCGGTTTATTTCCACCCACAAGGAAGACGCATCTGTCAGCACTTCTTTGGCTCTGGCAATGTGCCTTACCGAGTGCAATGGACGAAAAAATTCCTGGACCCTTGCGGATGGACGAGAAGGCGGAGTGCTGTATTGCACAAGTTTTTCAAGAGTCCATTGGGGCAACCCCATATTTTCGGCATTCTCCGGATTTTTAATCATTTCGGGTACGGGACTGGTAGACTCTGATGAATTGAGAAAATACTTCTCTCCAAATTCTTGAATTTTTATAAAATCTAAAGGTTCCAAGCCATTTCCCGTTATAAAAAATTCTCGCAGTGCCATTTGGGAAATGGGGAAGTCTCCGGTACAAAATTTGGTATACCATCGCGCAGGGATTTCTTTTGTGTTTTCTTCTTCCCATTCCCGCTTGGCTGCAATAATTTCCATTCTTCTGTCATAGTATTTTTCCGAAAGTTTACGGCTTTCCGTAACAATTTTTTCTTGTGCTTTTAGAAGAAAAGTAATGTGTTGATAGTCTGTGTCAGTGACTTCGTTATGTCGTAAATACTTCCTTTTTTTCCCTACCTCTTCGCCTTCTGTCCACTGTTTCCGTAATGTTTTTATGTATTCCAAATCTCCGCCTTCTTGAATGGCAGAAAGTCTTGCTTTTAAGGCTTTCTCATATCTTTTGAGAGTCTCTCTTTGCGCTATTTTTTCTTCTTCAGAAATATTGGAGACTTGAAAAAGGGTGTCGTAAAACTGAAAGGAGTTATGGAGCAGTATTTCCACTTGGGGAATGGTCCTATTTTTTGATTCAGAGAGCAGTTTTTGATATGCCTCTTCGAGCACCACAAACATGGCTTTATTTTTTTGAATTTCTCCTTCCTGTGTTTGTCGTGCTTCTATCGCACGGTCTGCTACCGCTTTTCCCAGCGTTTTTCGGATAATATCTGCCATTTCTTGTTCTTTATTGTGCACTTCTTGGTCTTCTCCTGTTCCTTTTTCGGATTCTTCCCTTACCTTTGCCATAACTTTTTGAGCCTCAATTCGGTAATCTTCTTTTTTAAGCCGAAAAAAAGACTGCGCTTCGTGCACGGTTTTGCGAAATTCCAAAAGAATCGTTCTTTCCGCATCGGAACATTTTCGGTAAAAAGCTTCTGCATTAAAAAGGGTTTCGGAGAATAAAAACGCCTCTTTGCTTTCCATTCGTTCTTTGCTCTTGAAAAATTGTTCAAAAAGCGAAAAATATTGTTTCCGTTGGTCTTTTTTGAGGTATGAAACCGCTTCTTCTGGATTTATGAGGGTAAAAATTTCCCAATCAAATTTATCCCCTTTCCCGTTTATGAGATGCTCAAACGCTTTTAAAAATTCCTGTTTTTCCGTGTCATCGTTTAAAATATTTTCTACTTTTTCTTGAATATCCACTGGAATAAAAGCTTTGTTGTTTTTGATTTCTCTTCTTTCTTTCAGAGAAAGAGAACCCTTTTTCATGGCTTTATCTGCCAGCGCTCGTATTCGCTGTTGTTCCATTTCTATTCGCATTTTTTCCCGTTCTTCTTTTTTCTGTGCCTCTGTTTGTTGTGTTTTTCCTTCGCCATAATTGGCAAAAAAACTCTCCCGTGTTTCACGGAAAAAATTTGGTGTTTGCCGATGCGGAAATAAAAACAGCATCATGGTTATGGGCTTTTACGGGAGAAAAAAACGGGAACAAACACTCCTCTCCACAATGCCAGGAGAATAAGAAGCCCTCCGGAAATCATGAGGATGAGGTATACTCCATCAAAGGGTCCTGTTTCGGCGTTTCGTTTGGCATTTATTTCTGCTCTTTTTTGGGCTGCCACATTGGCCGCCAAGTTAGAAGGAAGAGAAAGGCTAGACGATCCTCCGGCAAGAATTCCGAAAAATGGATGGCTTTCCGATCCTGTTACACCCACTACCAAGTAGACTTCGTCTGAAAAATCGCTCAGTTTTCCTTTGGCGTCATACGCCCGAATGGCAAAATAATAGCGTTTCCCTTTCTCAAGAAATCCAGCCGGAATGGTGTAATTATTCGTGCGCCCCATATCTCGCCGATGAATATACGAACCCGAAAGTTCGTCGTAATACAAATAATATCCAGCAATTCGTGGATCTTCACCAAACTGCCAAATAAATTCCAACTTTCCCGCCTCATCTGTTCGGGCTCTAAACCCTTCAGGGCGAGGAATATCCACAAAAGAGGGAATATCCGGAATGTTTGCCACCGCAGACGGAATGGGATCTTGGCTGACGAACGGACCACCTACTGGGGAGGTATTGGTTTTAGGAGTGGTAGAATTGGAAGAAGAAGGAACGGCCCCCCCCTGCCCTTGTAAAAATTTTAAAGATTTCGGTTCGTTTAAAAGAATGTTTTTGGTAATGAGATTTTCAATGGTGAGGACTGCAGTTTTCCCCACATCCGAAGACTGGTAATCCATAAACGAAATAACACTATTTATGGGGTTTTTGAGGACGGTAAATGAAACACTGGCCACAAAAATTTCTGGTGTCGTAACGGGAGTTCCCAGCACGGCGCGCCCCATTTTTACTTCTCCCGTAAGGGCATCAATTTCAAATTCTCCCGGCGCTTCTAACGGAAATGCAGAATTTTCTTTGCTCAGATCTTTTGCCTGAAAAACCTTCGGATCGTATTTAATCCATGACGAAACCGAGTAAATTTGAGATTGATTTGGATTTTTAATGATAATGTCGAGCTTTATAGATTGCCCAGGAGAAAGAGAGGCGGCGTATCCTAAGTTTTTTGCATCGGCAATAGGGAATTCTGGGCAAGTGGTAGACAAGCAAGACTCGCGAAATATCAATTCTGTATCACCCATTGCAAAAGATGGCGTAACAAAAAAAAGCGTTATAAGACCCGATATAAGCCAAAAAAAGAGTATTTTGCGATTCAAAGCTTTTGGTATTTACAGAAAAGTGAATATGTAAAATTCCGGTTATTGTACCGTTTTTTACCCCCAAAAGCAAGAATATTTATTTTTCCTCATTGCGAGCGAGATCACGAGCGCAGCAATCCAGGAACGCATTTTCTACGGGTGGGACATGGATTTCTTGGGCATAAATGCCTCGCAATGACGAAACTCCAGCATTTTTCTCCCAGCCGCGAAAAAAAGGATTTACCCTCGGCCTTCGTAATTTTCTTTTCGGAATTCTTCTGATCGCATGGCACACCTTTCCACCCATCCCTGGTTTTTCATATACCACTCAATGGTTTCATCAATCCACTCCTCAAACGGGTGCCGCGGTTCCCAACCCAGTTCTTCCCGCATTTTGGTGGGATCCATCGCATATCGCCTATCATGCGCCAGACGGTCTTCTACAAAGGTTATGAGGCTTTTGGGTTTTCCCAGTTTTTCCAAAAGAATTTCCGTAATTTCCAAGTTCGTTTTTTCGTTGTGCCCTCCAATGTTATATACCTCACCCAGTCGCCCTTTATGCAAAACCAGGTCAATCGCCTCGCAGTGATCCTTTACATACAGCCAATCCCGTACATTTTTCCCATCGCCATACACCGGCAATGGTTCGTCCCGCATGGCCCGAAAGAGAAAAAACGGAATGAGTTTTTCGGGATATTGAAAAGGACCATAGTTATTGGTGCACCGGGTAATAAGGACCGGAAGACCATAAGTTTCAAAATAAGACCGAACAAAAAGATCTGCCGAGGCTTTAGATGCGGCATACGGACAATTGGGATCCAACGGCGTTTTTTCGGTAAAATAGTGGAGGGGTTCTTCTGGAAGACAGTCACCCAAATCACCATACACTTCATCGGTAGAAACCTGTACATATCGTTCTACACCAATGTTTTTAGCCGCTTCCAAAAGATTATGGGTTCCTTTTACATTCGTTTCCAAAAAAATCTGGGGACCCAAAATAGAGCGGTCTACATGGGTTTCTGCCGCAAAATTTACCACCAGTTCTGGACGATATTTTTCAAACACACGGTTCACGGCATTTTTATCCGCAATATCTCCCTTTTCAAAAAGAAGAGATTCTTGAATATCTTCCAAATTTTCTAAATTC
This sequence comes from Candidatus Peregrinibacteria bacterium, assembly GCA_037138215.1. GTDB lineage: Bacteria > Patescibacteriota > Gracilibacteria > CAIRYL01 > CAIRYL01 > CAIRYL01. The sequence continues at coordinate 21,140 of JBAXIU010000006.1, forward strand.
CCCGCGTAAGTAAGGGCATCCAACACTATAATGCGATATTGGGGGTATTTTTCAGCGATGAGATGTACAAAATTACTGCCGATAAATCCGGCACCGCCAACAATAAGGATGGTTTTTTGAAAATTGACATTCATGAGAAAAAGGATGAGAGAAGGCTGGTTTCAAACCGAACATCGCAAGATGTAATAATGCATCAGAGCATCAGACGGGGTGTTTTTTCTCATTTACTTTCTCTCAAATATCGGGGGTTTTCAAGGTGTTCTCATTCATTCATAAACTATGGGACCAACACACCTTTACTCTCTGAATATATTTGCGCGTTATTTTCTGAGAGAATAGCGGTTTTTATGAGGTCTCCAGCGCGAATATCTGCTTTATAGTCTAAAAATCCACAAAGGGTATCATCTCCTTTAAAAAGAAGAATTTGGTCGGTAAAACCTGGCCTAGGAGTGGGTGTTCCGGTCGTTGGTGCTGGGGTAGGTGTTCCAGTAGTTGGTCCTGAAGTAGGAATTCCTATCGTTGGAGTTGGGGTGGATGTTTCCGTAGTGGGTCCCGGGGTAGGCGTTCCCGTTCCGGACCCTGTTTTATTTTTTCCAAAAGTTCCATCTGGATTTCTGGGATCTAAAATTTCTGGGCATCCACTTTTGCTGGTGTTTGAAGGCACAAAAATACACACATCGGTAGCATTTTCGGGAGAGGGAGTAAGATTTTCTGGCATCACTTTTTGAGGACCAATGGATCCATTATCTCCCTTTGGAAGAGTATTATTGGAGTTCCCAGTATCGCTTGGGGCGGGCAGAGGAGCATTTCCCGTTTTATTTTTTTGAGGGTCCAAAAGATTATCACGATTGGTATTCCCATCCGCAGGGTTTTTCTCGTCCAGTCCATTCGCAATTTCCAAATAATCGGGAATGCCGTCACCATCGGAATCTACCACTCGACAATCTCTTTGAGAGAGAAGTATTTCTGCCATGGTGGCAAATTCGGCACGCGTAATATATTGGTCTGGAAAGGTAAATCCAAAGGTACTCTGGATCATCCCCATATTTACTGCGGTAATAACGGCATCAAAATACCAAGCTTGAGGGTTTACATCGTGTACCGGTTTGGTAGGAATTTTTGTAAGCGGAATATGGGATTGGCGCAGGAGAATAGCCACCGCTTCTGCTCTGGAAATATTTTGAGAAGGTTTAAACAATCCATCTCCATATCCCATAATCATGCTCAGTTTTTTCGCTTTTGAAACACAAAAATGAAACCACTCACTCACCGTTACATCGGGAAAAGGAAGCGCCTCCAAAAATCGTTGTTTTTCAAATTCGGTCGGGTTGGTGCAATCCAAACAATCGGTTGTGCCCAGGGCAATTTTTACAAATTCCGCACGGGTAATAAGCTCATCAGGGCGGAAAGATCCATCATCATACCCATTTAAAATACCACGATTATACAGGTCCGTAATGGCGGGAAGTGCAGAATTATCAGGTGCAATATCCGAAAATGGAAGTGGTACTGCGGTGCTGGTGGCATTGGTACTATTGGCGTTTAAAGATGATGACATTTTTGTGGTACTCGCTATTTTTCCGCCCGCTGTATGGGTTTGGTCAATACGAATATCTCCAGCAAAAGTTCCCTTTACCAGAACCTCAAACTCTTTTATCCCATTGAGAGTAATATTTAAAAGCAGAGGATTTGTTTCGGTGGTGGGAGCAATTTCCAGTGCCAATCCGGTAGGCGAAAGGTATTGAATATCACCAAATTTGGAAATCATTGCCAGGGGCGTTTTGGTTTGGGTATTAAAAATTACGGCTCCTTCTGGAAAGCTGGGGGCACTAGCAGGAAGAGGACCGAAAGAAATATCGTTCTGGGGAATATCATCAAACACCGCTACTCCACTGGTTTTTAAAAGGGCATTCGGATCGGCATTTCCCAGAGGTTGTAAAAAGAGTTGCACGGCATTTTCTCCACTGACCTGGGTAATGCTATTCGCAACAATCGTTTTATCTTTGCTCAGAAGTACTTGGCGCATGGGAAGTTCTGCATTTCCCGGCAAAACACCAACGGTATAGTCTGAATTTTTAGAAAGTAGTCGTCCGCTTTCTGCCACTACTTCTCCAATAATTTTTCCGGCATTATCTTTTATAATGGCGTTTCTGGAGAGATCAAAATCGGTTATTTTGTATTCCCCATTGGCATTGGTGAAATAATTTCCTTGGGCATTGGCGGTGGGCGTTTTTATTTTTTTCGTGGTATTCCACCGCGTTCGCAGTATGGAAACCGGTGTTTTATCAAACCCGGGGAGAGTGGTTCCTTCTATAATTTTTTTGGGAACCGCATCGGTATTCATAAAAATTTCTGGCGATTTAATACTCACGGACACAGAAAGGAATGTCGTATTCCCGCCACTATCAGTCACTTTTAATGGATAAGTAATGGTTTTGGGTTCGGTATAAATGCCAGTCGTAATGGTTTTTCCCACGGTATCGTATTGTCCGTCTCCATTGGTATCCCATTCGTAGGTCAGCGCACTTTCTCCGTCAAAAAGTAGAGGAGCCTTTATCGTATTGGCTTTATACAGATATCCTACTTGCAGAGGGTTGCCCATTCCAAAAGGGGCGCTTTTATCCACTGATGGGCGAGGCGCCGAGAGTACAGGAGTGGAAAGAGTACTCACACTACCATCATCTAAAATCCAGCGGATTTGTGTGGTCCAAAAGCCTTCCTCTAGGGGAATATCAAAATTTTCTCCTGTAAAATCTCCCACCATCACCGCTTCTCCGTCTTCTGTTTTCCATTCTTTTCCCGCAATGGTAAGAGGACTATTGGGCACTTGGAATACATTTTTTTGTGCAGGAGTAAGGGGAACAGAAAGAGCGCTGGCAAAGACAAAAATGGCGCGTTTTTTAAGGCTGGCATTGTGCCGAACACTGGCGGTAACGGAATTTCTTAGTAAAATTTCAGCTCCAATAATGTGTTCATTGGGAGAAGGAATAACCGAAAGGGAAACAGATTTTACAGTATCGGAAACCACTGGATTTTGGGGCGCAGGCGCAACCGGTAAAAAGAACGAAATATCTCCCACTTCAGGGTCGGTAGTGAGGGACTCTTTAGTATGGGGAGTATTGCGGTTTTCTTTCCAGAATACAGATCTTTTGGTGGCATACACAATGTCCTCATCACCGTCACGATCAATATCCATAAAGGTGGAAGTGAGTACGGGGAGATTGGCAGCAAGAATGTGTACGGACTCCTTTGTAGATTCGTCATAAATATACAATCCTTCTTTGGGGGTAATTTCTGGAGTGGGGAGATTTTGCAAATCAGAAGGTGCCTTTGGAAGATTAGGAACTCCATCATAAATACTGTTAGCACTGGTAAACATTCGGTTTTCTTCGGCAACAAATTTCCCAAGATCGTCTTGCATGGCGATCATTTTTTGGGATTGATCACTTATTTTCTGTCGCTCCTGTTCTAACTCTTTTTTCAGGTTTACCGCCGCAGTCATTTTAAAGGGCGGCAATATAATTTTTTCACTCGGAATATTCATGATTTTTTGCATCTCTTCCACACTTACGAGAGTATCTTTGTCTTTCAGAAGTGGTGCTAATTTTTGCAGTTCGGACTGAATAATCCCGTTGATCATTTTATTATCTGCAGGAGAAATGCTGTCGGGGAGAGGGTTTATAGTTTTTGGGATATTGAGGTCTTGCCCCACATTAACCGTTTTGTTTTCTACGGGATTAGAAAAGTTTCCCAGGTTGCTGGTGGGACTGTTAAACGACTGTGTTTGATTAAAGAGGGAATCACTTTTGGCATTCCATTCCTGTGCCATCGCCTGAAACGGTTTTAAAATTCCCGTTTCGGAGAGATCAAAATCCAGATTTACTTCCGACCGAACCCGAATTTCCGCAATACTGGGGATTTGATAATCGGGGCTTTGTTTAGAAAGCCAATCCATACTGAGAGGATTAGAAGGGCGTTCTGTCAGCCATTCGACTGTAGATTTGATAGTGAATTCTGGAAAAACAAAAAATCCTCGACGAAAAATGCAGTAAAGAGTAAGGGCTGTTTTGGCGATTTTTAAGAGCCCCGTGAGAGATCCAAGAATTTTAGGAATTTTTGGAGGAGGAGGCAAATCGGGAAGTTTGGGGATGGTAAGAGCGGGAAGAGCAGGGACCTCAAACCCAAGGGTAAATGGAACGAGAACAGGAAGATCTGGAAATTTAAAATTGATATCGGGCGTGCGGGGGAGCGCTAAATTAGGGAGTTTTGGCAAGCGAACTTCTTTGGGAGTAAACGAAAGAACGGGCAAAGGGATAGTAAATCCGGCATTAATATCCGAAAGATCCAATACAATATCCGGAAGGCGAGGGAATTTAATAATGGGAGGAGACGGCAAAACACTTCCAATAAGACTCCACACAATGTTTAATGAATCATGATTTCCCGCCTGGCATTTTTTACAGTATTTGGCATAGTCAATACCAATTTCTGCAATGAGTTTCCAGCCGTCTAAAATGGCTTTTACGGTTTTATAAAACTTAATATAGCCCTCTATAATTTTTTTGTTGCGGGTAATCCATCCCCCTATCAGGTCGGTTACAGCATTTACATAGCACACCACCGTATAAATATATTCGGCAATCCGGTTATCCAAATCAGACAAAAGCTGTGCAATATCGAGATATGATTTCAGCGCCGCAATATTTTGTTGCACTTGGGAATAGTATTTTTGGGCATCTGTTAAAACATGAGCAGTAATTGCATCTTTCCCCACTTTTGCGGTAAAACAATCGCTGAGGACTGTAGAATTTTTTCCGAGGGAATCCTTCGTAATACTACTGGCACATTGGTCATTCCCCGTCAGGTCGCGCACAAAACTCTGCATTTCTGCTAACGCATCATCTGACCAGTTTTCCCATGTTCCAATGGTAGAGAGGAGTTCTGACCGGGGGATAATAGGAATGTTAAAATTTACCGGAACGCGCTTAATGTGGAGCAGAGGAACGCTTTCCAGGAGATCTGAAAAATCGGACATGATGGAGAGTTTTTTCCCAATGTTTTCTCCCGCCTGTTTTATGGGTTCTAGCGTATCATATACGCTTTTAATACCAGAATTAATGCCCGAAGCGGCTTGTGCTAAAAGGGATTGCTCTTTTTGGGCATTTTGGGCCGTTACCGCTGTGGTTTTTTCGGTATTCGTATCGCTTTTGGGAATAATATCACTATTCCACTTATCTTGTATTTTTTTCAGCGCTTCATTTTTTTTGTCATTATTAATGACAAAACTTCCCAAATTATTAAGATTTTTAAAAACATCAGGGGCGTAAATAGTAATGGTGGGAAGGGTAAAAATAGACGCCACCTCCTCAATTTGCCGGTTCCACCACCGAGCAAAAAATCCAGGAGAACCATTTACGCGGGTATTGTTGGAAGAAGGGGTAGTAAGAGGGAATTTATTGAGTCCGTTAAAAGTGGCACGACTATCGGTTCTATTACTTTCAAGACCCACATGAAAAAGCCGTTGTCCACTTCCAAATGAGTATTGTTGCCCCATACTGCTGGCATTTTTATCGCTGCAAAATAAACTGGGGGGAATAGCCTGAGTAAAACAAAATCCTCCGACCGGAATGGGGTAAGCACCAGCAATTCCTTTACAGATTACAATACCTATTCCTCCGGTAAGGGCTGGGGAAATATAAAAACGGAATTGTGTAAGAGGGTATCCTAAGGGAAGAGGGACAGGAATAAATAAAATCCCAATATGTTTTATACAGCCATATCCAAGACAAGTAATCGTTCCTCCTGGTATAACACCAAATCCAAATATAGGCATTACAAATGGGTCTATTGGCCCCGCCAGTCCAACCTTATCTAAAACACCTTTTACTGCATCGGAAATAGCACTGGTAATGGGTTCTAGGGCACTGGCAATAGCACCGTCCAGTTGATTTACCAATCCAGCAATGCTGCTGGTGGCACTGTCCACTGCTCCTATCCCCGTACTGGTTCCACTCGCTCCTCCGCCACCTCCACCTAATCCCCCAGTAAGTTGACCAAGAATTTGCCCCGCAATATTAGTAGGACCCGGCACCAAAAAGGCGTAGTTAATAGGCATACTAAAACATCCATTACCTGTTCCACAGGTGGTTTTATTGTAGACATCAATAATATTGTTCGCTTTGTCCGCAATGGTATCCAAAGCATTGGATCCATTAAACGACGCGTACGCGTTTCCATCTTGCCCCAGTTGGAGGCTCGCAAAATTCCCATTTGGCGTATTATCCCACGCATCGGGGATTCCATCTCCATCACTATCTTTTTTAAAGGCGTCAAAATATTTATCAGCATAATCTGCGATACCATCATTATTGGAATCTTTTTCATACCGGTCAGGAATGCCGTTTCCATTCGCATCCGTCATATCCAGTTCCGCTGGAATCGCTTCTTTTGGCGCAGGGGGAATAATACGCTGAATGTAGCTGCGATTCCCCGTAGACTGATACACAATAGTGTCCTGGGTCGATTCGGGCGGAAGAGAAATGAAAATATCGCGAATGGTATCTTTATTGCCCGCTTCATCTTCCTGGTCACCAATAGAAAAACTTACTTTTGGCAAGTCCGAAACCGTGGAAGTATAGGAAATAATAAGGGGCGTATTGGGAGAAAGAACGAGATTAAAGAGGAGCAGGGTTGTACTTCCGTCTGGTGTATCCGTTTGTTTCCAACCATTTCCGCCTCCGGTTACCTGAATACTTTTCGTGTCCAGGGTAGAAAGCGGCGGAAGCCGGTCTTGCAGGCTAAAGGCAAAGGCATTGGCAAGTTTGGTTTGGAGGGTAATGGTGGTTTTTACCGTATCTCCCATTTGCAAGGCTCCTCCGTTTTCATCGGTGGAAGTTTTACTGAGAATTGAAAAATCTTTTGCAAATGCGGGGAGAGGTGCAAATTCGTAGTTGGAAATATCCGTTTGGACCGTACTAAAATCTAAAGTAAGGCTCGTATTTTTAATATCTTCTTGGGCAAGGTCTATAAAATTTTTAGTCATGGCATCTTTCGATTCGATTGCGGTAGTATCTCCACTCTGTTTGGCAAACGAATTGATCACTCCCTCTTTATTGTCGGTGGTTTTTGGAACAGAAACAATTTCGGTTTGCCCCGAGTAAATGCTCTTCATCCCTACAAAAGAAATAGAAAGATCCGCACTCTGGTCTTTGGGATCGAGAGTCATTTGAAATTTATCCACTTCTTTCCGTTCACCAGAATAAATTCCGTCTTTTCCACCATACCAAATTTCTATTTTTCCTTCCTCGGTTAATACTACCAGGTCATCGTATCCATCTTTGTCCATATCCGCAGTTTCGGCGTGTAAAATTTTTGTCTTCGTAAAAAAATCATCCGCAGTACTGGCGGGATCTAAATCATTCCAGGGCGAGAAAACCCCATTCGTGTTTTTAAAAAAGCTAAAGAGTCCGATATTTCCGGCAAGGGCGATATCTTCAAACGAATCGGTATCATATTTTCCTGCCGTGCTAAAGCGGATGCCCGTACTGGTTTTTAAAAATTCTCCCCAATGTCGAAATCCTCCATTCCCATCTGCCGTCAGCAGTTCTCCACCTTTTCCTGATCGCCAAACCGCAATATCTTTTATGCCGTCTCCATCAAAATCAAAGCTCTGGATACCGGAAATATTTTCGTCTGCAGTAGAGAAAATTTCGGTGCCCACTGTTTTGTCAAAATGAACAGAAGTAGGAGAAGGTGGAATAAGCGCAATGGTGGGATCCCCAAAAGTAATGCTCAGCACATCATTACTGCTTACCGTACTTCCCCCCACAGTATTTCCACTCGCAAACCCGAGTGCTACGGGATCATCGCCTTCCCATCCGCTCCCAAAAATTCCTTTCGTCATTCTGCCGGTAAGTCCCGCAAACATTTCCTCCGGAACATCCGTATAATCTACCACGGCAAAACCCGTTTCTCCGGCGCGCGCAATGGGAAGAGGAATGGTGTTCCATACCGGTGCAAAAATAGGAACCAATTCCCCTCCGGCAAAGGTTATGCGTCCCAGTGTTTTTTGGTGGTCGAGTTTTAAGAGCAAGGACATTCCGCTTTTCGTTGTATTTTTTTCCACTTCCAATGAAAACCTCCTATCCAAAAGCGTCGCCGACCCCTGGTTGGTAAGGGACAAAATCGGCGTATTTTCGAGCAAAACGGTTATTTTGTCATTTTCTTTTGTGGCATTCAGTTTTCCAGCGCCATCAAAATTCTCAAAAAATATCCCCGTTTCGCCTGCTTTGGGAGCCCGTAAAAAGAGCTCAGGGGTTTGCAAAAATCGTAATTGGTACGCCGCCAACGGCGTAAAGGAAAGCGGATCAAACAGAGAAACTCGGAGGGGTTCGGTACTCGAGAGCACCGCTTCCACGGCATTGTCGGTAATATTCAGCGTTCCATCATGCGTTACCGTGGCACGCCAAGGGGTGGTAAGAGCAGGAGAAACCGGCGCAGAAATAGCCTCTGCTTTTTGAGAATTGAGGACCATTTGCTCCGCTTGAGGACGAGTAGTTCCAAATTTTCCCAAGGGTGTTCCGGTAACAATGGTGTACAGCGCATTAATCGGATTTTCTTGAAAAAATTTATTATCGAATGAAACGGAAATGGGGATCTCAAACAGAAAATCTCCAACATTAGCAGCCGTAAGCTTTCCGCGTACCATTCCGGTTTTTCCTCCTGTGGCAATAGTAAGAGTATTCCCGGAAACACTTGCCGTTGCTAAGGCTTTAGAATTGTCGGTAATGGTAACAGAAACAGCTTTATCAGTCACCGGAATTTCTTTTCCAAAGGCATTTAAAAATTTTACTTCATAATTCGTGGATGATCTCAGGGAAAGTGCCGTGGGGTGCGGAAAAATTTGCATACTCGTGGGAACATTTTCTTCCAGCGCAATACCCGAGAGATCAAGGGATGCGCCACGAACACCGGGACTGGTAGCAAAAACGGTAATTTTTTTATCACTGCGCACTCCTACCGAAAAACTTGCGGAAGAGGAAGTCCCGTCCATTGAAACGGTTTCGGGGGTCACCACCCCTTCGGTAGGATTGTCTACTGCCGCAGAAACCTCTATTTCACTTTTTTCAAAGGGTTGATTTTGGGAATCTTTGAGCGTTGCAGAAACCTCATACCCCTTTACAAGCCCTTTAGTCGCATTTCCCACCACACTCAGTTCTAATTGAGGATTGGTTTCTACCGGTACTGTAAGCACTTGGGTCCCTAAATTTTCTGCCGTAATACTGAGAGAAATATTGGGAACACCAGCGTTGGGAATTAAATGGAGAAATGCTTCTCCCGAATAAGTCGCTACTTGAAAACCATCCATAAAAGGATTGGCATCATTTTCTACCCAGGTAAATTGTTCGGGATGCGGAGAAGAAACCGTGATGGTATAAAAACTTCCTTTGGATTGTTGTTTTTTATCGTCTAAAAAAACAAATCGAAAGGTATTGGGAACGCTGGCAATAAGCGGTTGTGAAAAAGTTTGCACTTCCAGGGTTGCCGCAGCGGAGGCAGTGGATTTTTCCCAAGGCTTATTTCGCTCGGTATATGGCTTGTTTTTGGGTCGTTGGTACGAGCACTGTGCAGTTGTAATAATCCCTTTTTTGGCAAGATTTTTGAGCCAGCAAAAAACGGCAGGAATCCATTCCCATATCGGCACTCCTTCCGGAGGACCACACTCATCTTTAGTCTCTTCTTCTGTGGGAGAATTTTGTCCATTGGCTGTATTTGTTTGTACTGCAGCAGCTTCTTGAAAAGCGGCGTATTGCGGGTCTTCTGTTTTTGCTTCTTTGGTTTGCCAAGCAAGGCCGTCTCCTTGGGTTGCAAGATATGCGAGGGAATATCCATTTTTTGGTTTTTGCACAGCATACGGAGCGTTTTCGTTGAGGAAAAGGGAAAAGACCTCTTGATGTTTTTCGTCAATACTGAGCGATTTCCACCGGAGGAAAAGCGCCAGATATGCGGGATCAACATGAAACTTTGAAAGGGCAAGAAATCCCGGCTGGGGAATATTTTTAACGGCAGGAAACTGGAAAATTTGGGCATTGCATTCCGTCCCACGATTCGCAAAAAAATCTTCCGCAGTGCCGTATGTAGTGCCCTGAAAACAATTTTGGTTATTCTCCACCGATAAAGGAACACGAATAGTTCGCCCTCCTTCTGCTAAAAACGCAGAAAAATCTCCTGCCGTTTTTTCATATATCCCTTTTTTCAGGAGCTCTATTTCTTCGGTAATATCGGGATATTGTGCTTTTAAGGGATTTAGTATTCTATTTTTTATGGCAGCCTTTGTGTTTTCATCGAGATTTTTATTTTCCTGCTGGGCAATATAATGAATATAGGAAGAAAACGAGTCATAGACCATGGAGGTAATGATTTCATTTTCTTTTTGGTTTTGTGCATTTTGGAGAGCTGTTTGCAGAGCCGGAATAGTAGGAACACCACCCTCTGGGGCTACCGTAAAAAGGTTCGGGAACGGGAGCTTGCGCTCATCTCCCACAGGATTTTGAAAACTGATATACCGCACTCCATCCGATGGGAGCGCATCCACAAAAAGGCTGGAAAGCATTTTGGTAATGGTTTCGCCTCTCGGTTCATTATGCACCACCACACTCGAAATTTCTTTTCCGTTAAAACTATGAAAAAATCCATTATTGGCAATTGGAAAAGGCCCCGGAACACCCACTTGGTGAAGATTGACAGTGCGACACGCAGTAAAAGAATTATCAGCCCCCTGTATTTCTTTTGATCCGGTAGGGGTAAAAATATTTTGCACCGCATTATTGGGAACGCACGCCCCAGGATTGAGATAATTGAGAGCACAACATCCTCCCAACATATTACAGGTATTCAAATTTACCCCTCCCATATTCATCTGATAGGTAGTACTCATTTCTGCCTGCACCGAATTAATACCAGCATTTACCGCCGCATCGGTTCGGGGCGATCCACGCAAATACGAGCATTCTTCTGCATTGGAAATTTCCGCAGCATTTTGACCGTGAATAAAATGAGAAACGGGATAAGAGAATCCCTTTCGTTTCACGCTTCCTGGCTCGGTGTATATTGCATTGGTTACCACTCGCACGGTGCGTTGCCAATCGGTTTGAACACGATTGGTAATTTCATTTTCCCACTGAGTATTAACCGATTTTAAAACCTCACTGGAAAGCGTATCCATAAGATATATGAGCTTTGGAACTGTTGTGGCGGTTTGTCCATCCCATCGCCCAGAGTTTTGAATATACAACAGCGCATCTTGCCCATAACTATTGACCACTTCTGGATAAGGGGGGAGGAGTTTTTCTATTTGTTCTTTGGTTTTAATATCGGGAATAAGCGCATTGGAAGATTCTTCCAGCATCGCATTAAAAGGAGATGTACTGGGGTCTTCGTCTATTTGTCCGTCTCCGTCATTATCTTTTCCGTCCCGTTCATCTTCATCTATTTTTCCGTCATGATCGTTATCGATTCCCAAAAAATCGTTTCCAGGATCTTCATCTACTTTTCCATCCCCATCATTGTCTTTCAGATCCAAACCGTCTTCGTCTATTTTTCCGTCCCCGTCATCATCCTTTCCTTCTGAAGGATTGATATTTTTAGAAAATGCCTCATTCACGCGTTTATACAGATGTTTGTTGTACCGATAATACGCAAGATCTTCTGCAAAAGTTTGACGGGCTTCGTATTGGCCCAACATTTCGGGAAAAACCCCCTTCGATTCGGCAGTGAGATCCGCAAAGAAGACTTTATCGTCTGCCGGCATTTCTCCGTTTTTTATTTTTTCATGCGTGGTATGGTTTTTGTCAAAAAAGGCCGAGAGCTCTTCCGAACTTCCGTTTAAAACCCCATGCCAAATTTCAGCTTTTACACTGTTTCCAGAAGCATTGCGGATAAATTTCTGAACATCTTGCTGCCAGGTAAAAACCGTATCGGTAAAATCGGTATACGGGAAAACACTGGTCACCTCATATTTTCCATCCGAAATGGTTGGAAGCCCTATATTGCCTAAAAAAACAGCACCTTTTAACTTATAGTGGTTATTTCCTCGTATTTCTCCTTCTAAATACAATTTTTCTAAAATACTGTAGATTTCTGGAGGCGTAGATTTTTCAGGAATAGGAAGAACCAGAGCTTTGGTGCGTGGAAGTGCAGCTTGTACATCTCGGGCATAGCGATAAATTTTCCCCGTAAGGGTTCCGGTATTATCTTCACGCCCCACTTCGTACAGATTATCCGAAACCAGGATTGCCACCAAATCATATTCTTCTTCTTTTGCAGCAGAAACCGTTAACGGACGCCATTCTACCAGCATGGGAATTATAATTGCCAGAGACAAAACGACGGAAAGAACTCGTTTAAAAAAGAGTTTGAGGGAAAAGCCAGCAGGAATAATTTTTGGTAACAAAAAAAGTCCGCAAAAAAGTCATGGATACGGTACCACAAAGCGAGAAATAGAAAAGTGTTTTCGTTTTTGGTATTGGGCTCGACTGACCGTTAAAAAATTTATTTTCTTGTCATTTTATCTTAAAAATGTAAAATTCCTACAGAAATTTTACATTTTTTACATCTTTTCTCTATGAGTACTATTGCCGTTGATGCACAAATAAAGGACAGGGCAGCAAAAAAAGCAAAAAGTGATCGTATTCCGTTGGGAATAGTGACCAGAATTTTATTGGAAGATTATGCAAGAGGGCAAATTACCATTGGGACACGGGCATATACTCCGTTTTATGAAGAAGATATTCAATGGATTCGTGATCATGATGAGCAATTTGGCCCCTTTGAATCCGCACAAAAAGGTATTGATTTTCTCCATTCTCTTCCGCCAACGGTATGAAAATTATTTTTAAGAAGAACTTTGTAAAAAACTATCTCCGTCTTCCAAAAAATCTTCAAGAACAAGTAGATGAAGTCATTCTTCGTTTTGAAAAAGACCCTCAAGATAAAAAACTGAAAAACCATGCACTTGCCGGTATCTATGCGGGTTTAAGGGCTATTTCTGCGGGATATGATCTCCGGATTATTTTTGAAGAAAAGGAGAATTATATGGAAGTGCTACTCTTAAAAGTGGGATCGCATTCATCGGTGTATTAAAGGAGGTGGGTGATTCGTTGTTCCTCCTCGCAATGACGGGACATTCGGGCACCCACAAGGGGCGCCCCTACGAAATTCTTAATTCTTAATTCTCCTATTTTCCCTATAAAAGATTTTCCTCGTGTACTACTCGAACCCCAGAAAAACCCTTTATAAACGCTTTTAACCGTGCAAAAAGGTCGGTCGGTTGTCCCAAAATAAAAGGTTGTGGAGAATAAAAAACCGATCGCACAATTCCGGCAATTTGGTCTTTGGGAACAAACGCCGTGGTTTGCCATGCCCGCGCATCCGAGCTTCCGGTACGATTATCTCCCAGCATAAAATATTGCCCTTCTGGAACCGTATATTTTTGACCATTAAGGGTTGCTTCACTCTGGCAATTATTGGCAGGAATACAGGTTTTTCCTTTATTCTCTTCCGATAAAAAAGCTTCTTTCACCTCTGTTTTCGTTCCATTTTGAGGCGTGACATACACATGCCCCCCCTTAATTTCTACGGTATCACCGGGGATCCCAATAATGCGTTTTACATACGAAGCCTGAATAGAACACGGATTTTCCCCCTGAGGATAAACCATGTTTACGAGCTTATTTTTCCAGCACATAGGCCCAGCAATATCTACCATTTTGGTAACCGGTGGAGTAAATACCACTACTTCTCCCCTCTCGTATCCAGAAACCCGAGGAGTAATGAGGTCCACATAAATATGTTCTTCATCGTGCAAATTGGGCTCCATGGAATGCCCACTCACCTGAAAGGGCAGAGCTATAAACCCTCTCATAACAACAATAATGACAATAAGAATGAGAAAATCCCACAGGAAGGAAAAACCATAAGAAGCCACAGCCTTTACCTCTAGTTTCGGCTCTTCTGGTACTGCTGATTTTTGTTGCTCTTTAAAATTGAGCAGTTGTGCAGCAATAATCACTTCTGCCGATTTCACCGCTTCATCACTCGGAAGACCAGAAGACTGAAATATTTTTTTCATGGCATTACTTTTTTCATCGGGCAAACGAGATTCTTCTTCCGGCATGGACAAAACATAAAAGGGCAAAGCGTACTGTACCAAAAAAGGTTCTGACTATTCTACCAGAAAACACGCAAAAAAAGAAGTCTTCCTCCCTCCTTTTTTTTTCGCTACCGTAGATTTGGAATATCTTTCCCCATTTTCCCATGATGCTCCTCCAAAAATACCTCTTTTCCGGACACCTGGACGATGGTGAGAAGCTCTTTGAAGCGATTCATAAACACCATTTTGAAATATTACCAAAAGCCGTAGCTGCGGGAGCTTTAGGAATTATTGCCCCTTGGACCGCTGTTTTTTTCTTTTCGGCACAATTCCCCTGGTGGGCAGCACTTTTGGTAATGCTCCTGTTTGGGATTTGGATTTTTTACCATATCGTGGATTGGTATTTTGATGTCTGGCTCATTACCAATTTTTCCCTCATTCAAATTGAGTGGCACGGACTTTTTGATAAGTCGGCATCTCGTATTGATTATGAAGACCTGAAAGAAGTGGGATACAGCATTTCGGGAGTTATGGCGAGCAGTATGGATTTTGGGACTGTTACGCTTACCAGTGTTTCAGGTGGAGAAACAGTTCTCGAAAATGTGCCCCATCCTAAAGAAGTAGAAATGATGATTCGAGATTACAAAGCGCGATTTTTGCACAGCCAACATTTTGCAGATTCCGAAAAATTGGAACGCATATTAGACGAAATGGTAAAACGCCATGTGGAGGAGCATGGAATTCGTACCAATCCTTTTGCCACACGGGCGAGGAGGAGGGGGTAAAATGAGGAATATCCCGTCATTGCGAGCTTGCGAAGCAATCCAGGATAAAGAATTACAAATGACAAATAGAGAAGAATTTGTAGGGACATCCCGCAGGGCGGGATGTCCGCATTTGAAATTTATTAGAGACGCCCCGTTGGGGCGTCTTTAATAAATTCCTTATTTTTTGACCACCATTACTGAAAAAGCTACAATGTCGTCATCATTTCATCCTCCTCAAAATGACCATGACCACCGTAAAAAATACGCCTCTTTCTCTTCGATTCCCCTCTCAAACAAGAAACAAACTGGTACTTCTCTCAAAAGCTTCTCGAAGAAGTCAGGCTTCACTGGTTACAGAAGCCGTAGATAACTTTATTGCCAATTATGTGCAATTGCAGGAATGGCAAATAGAAGGGGTAAAACAGGCGATGAAAGAAATGGATGAGGGAAAATGGATTGATGGAGATACGGCTATGGAATGGTTTAATTCTCTAGGAACAGACCATGAAAATCCCATACCAGAAGCAAAATAACGCATACATATGGCAAGAACACTGCATTACCGACTCTCCACAAGCGCTACAAAAGATCTTCAAGACTTACGCTGCTTTCTAAAAGAAAGAATGGAAATAGAGGTTTTTATGGTACTGAGAAAAAGAATAGTAACTGCTATTACCCTCATCCGAGAATTTCCAGAGCTGGGGCAATATAACAATGATATACAGGCTCGCATTTTTCCCATTTCAAAAACGCAGTATATTTTAATTTTTCGAGTAAAAAATGATGTGGTAGAAGTGCTCCGTATTTTTCACACTGCTCAAAAACGGGAAACAATCAGGTAAATTCTTACGAAGTGCGCCAGCTAGACATTTCTCAAGATTTTTGCCTGCCCGATACTTTATTGCTGATTAATAATTGCCCCATTATTAATAGAAGCACCAGAACCACTAGTACTATTCCCACCAGTATTTATTTGCACTCGTGTAGTACCTCCAATAGTCACCCCAGAACCATAAACACCGTTTTCAGCAGTATTAGCTCCATTATAAGATCCGTGGGCACTTACATCAAAATGAGGCTTTTGGACTTGCTGATTTTGAGAAGAAGGCACTCTGATATTATATTGAGGCCCAACACGAATGGTATTATCTGCTTGTACTGCTGTTGAAAGAGCGAGTGCTAGTGGTGCAATAATTTTTAAAAGAGTCGGATGAAAAGACTTCGGACTATCAGGGACCGGTGTTCGACTTTCGTCAATATTGTTAACAGGAAGAACATTTTTCATAACAAAGTGGAAAAGAAAAAATAAGACAGCACTTTGCTTCTTCTTCTTCTTGTCAAGAGATTTCTTTCAGGGCATAGTTTGGGCAATTTCTCGCCTTACTGTGCATTGTCAAATTATTGCCATTTCCGGCGCTATGGGAAGCGGAAAAACCACGCTTGCCAAAAAACTGCAAAAAAAAATCCCTGCAGCGCATATTGTAGAAGTGGACGCTTTAGCACACAAACTGTACCAATCCTCTACCATAAAACAAAAACTCTTTACTATTTTTGGAAAATCCATATTTTCTGCACTCCAAGAGGTAAACCGCAAAAAGCTTTTAAAAGCGTTGCTGAAAAATTCCAAAAAATGGGACCGACTAGAGCATTTTCTACACCCACTTATGAAATCCATGCTGTGTGAGTGTATTTTGCGAGCAAAAAGAAAGGAAACCGTTATTATCCCCTGCGCACTGCCACACATTTTTTTTCCAGAACTCCCCATTACACAACATATTCACCTTTCAGGAAAAAGAGAAATACTTTTTCAACGCCTCAAAAAAACGAGAAAAATGTCTCGTCCGATTTTTATGGCACTTTGGAACCGCGCGCACCGGTATCAGCACTTTGCCCCCCTTGTAAGGAGGGGAGTGGGGTAAGAATGATTTAATGAGGAAGAGATACTCCAGCATCTCTATAAATACTGCCTAACCCCATAATAAAACTGTTTTTTGACTCTGTCGCCATCAGCATTCCTATCGCCTTCCCTTCATGATCTAAAAATGGAAGCCCCGAGTCACCTGGAATAGATTCGGTAGCAATGGAGGCAATGCTTCCTCTGAGCGGCTTTCCTGCTACGGTAATGGTTTTTACCATTTCGGATACCGCAAACGAATCACCAGAAGGGTTTTCAACTACCACTCCTTTTTGGAGCTTGTTTTGTGAGACCTCAAAAATACACTCTTTCCCTGTATTTTCTGTGGGAATGGGAAACACCAATAAATCTTCTTGGCTTATTTTTTTCGGAATACTTTCTGAAGGGATTTGAAAATCTGGACAGTGGGATGAGGAAATATGATATTCTTCACCCCATAAATGCGCGGGAATAACAAAAACAATGGTTCCGTCTTTTTGGAGAAGAAAACCATTCCCCTTTTTTTCAGTTTTGGGGAGTACCACTTTTCCCTCTACGGTTTTTTCGGAAGTCACACTGTTAACAGTAAAAATTTTCTCTGTGGGCGAAGTACTTACAAACGGAAGAGAAAACCCGCAGGATGAGAAAAAAAACAGAGCCGAGAGTAAGGAAAGATATTTTTTCATGCGTCCATAATACTCTTTTAGCCCCTCCAGGGGAAGAAAAAATACCGCGTCCCCCGTTGGGGTTCTTCCCTTCACAAATACCAAAACATTGCGTATCTTTGGTGACGATTTTTATTTTTTCGTCATGATTGATACCGAAAAGCTTAAAAAAGCCTGCACCCTTATTTTAGAAGCCATCGGAGAAAACCCAGAAAGAGAAGGATTACAAGACACCCCTCGCCGATTTGCAGAAGGATGGAAAGAACTGTGTAGCGGATACGAAGGAGATGACAAAACCCTTGCAACGGCTTTTGACGGAGAAAGTTATGACGAAATGGTGGTCGTAAAAGATATTGAATTTCAATCGCTTTGCGAACATCATTTATTGCCGATTCTCGGGAAAGTTTCGGTGGGATATATTCCCGATAAGAAAATTATTGGGCTCTCCAAAATCCCCCGAATTGTAGAACGAGTTGCTCGTCGTCTTCAAAACCAAGAGCGCATGACCATGCAAATTGCCGACACGCTCATAAAATTGTTGGACCCCAAAGGCGTTGCGGTAAAAGTGAGTGCTTCCCACCTGTGTATGCAAATGCGGGGCGTAAAAAAAACAACCGCAAAAATGGATACTTCAGCAGTAAGGGGGCTTTTTCGGAATGACCCGAAAACACGAGAAGAGTTTTTCCGAATGATTGGATAATATAAAATCCGAGACAGTATCTCGGAAATTCACCCTCCGAAAAAACCTGGTAGGTCTTCTGGTTTCCTCTCGATATCCGCTAATCTTTCACTAAATTGTTGCGATGAGAAAAGACCTGTCGGGTTTACCCCCCCTCATTTCCCCACTTATGTTCTCTCTTCCCAAATTTTCACTTCCCTCTGCGTATATTTCCGCTCTCCAGTTTTGGGGACTTCTCACGGTACTCATCCTCCTCGCTATTTCTACCCGATTTTGGGCTTTGGAATCTCCACGGGAAGTAGTATTTGATGAATACCATTTTTTTCGTTTTGTGGAGAACTACGAAAATGGGGAATATTTTTTTGATATTCACCCGCCTTTGGGAAAGCTGATGCTGTGGGCGGGGGCCCGGATTGGAAATTTTGCGGAAGTTCCGAGATCAGACGAAGTAGGAGCGCAGTGGAGCATTGGGACCGCATATCACAAAGATCTGGATGTTTTTTGGGTACGATTTCTTCCCGCATTTTTTGGAGTACTTCTTATTCCTATACTGTTTCTCCTCCTTTTTTTTGCAACACGGTCGCCACTTATTGCTTTTACCGGAGGAATTCTTGCGACTTTTGAGACCTCTCTCCTCACCGAATCGCAATATGTGCTCATGGATTCTACGCTCATTTTTTTTACCGTGGTTTCCTTGCTCTTTCTCCTCCTGTTTTACCAGTCTCAAACGGTATGGAAAAAATGGCTGTATTGGACGCTTACCGCATTTTCGTGTGCCATGGCGTTTTCTATTAAATGGACAGGGCTTTCTGCAATAGGGCTTGCGGGGATCGTTTTACTCATAGAGCTTTTTTCTTCTGCAGGAGTAAAGAGTTTTTGGAAGAGACTACAATTAAAAATAGAACAGTTCGGAGATGAACCATTACCAAAGAAGGAAACAAAACCAGATTCTTCCAACACGAAAAATGGAGGTGCGATACATGAGGGCGTGATAAATCGCGCCCCTACAAACCCATTCCTTATTTTTTTCGGGCGGATTGTACTTTTTTGGGGAATTGTAGGTGCCATTTATATTGCGGTCTTCGCACTCCATTTTTCTTTTTTACCCAAAAGCGGACCAGGAGATGCGTTTCATACTCCTGCATTTCAAGCGCATTTAGAAGGAAACAAATACGCCGGGACAATGGAACCTGAAAATTTTTGGCAAATGTTCTGGGAAGCCAATAAAACCATGTATGAACGCAATAAAAGCATTACCACCGAACATCCGTACTCCAGTAAATGGTATCAATGGCCCATGGGAGAAAAACCTATTTTTTACTGGAATAAAGACATTTCTGTAAACCAGCATGAACCCAAAGCTATTTCTTGGTTAGGTTTAGGGGAACTGTTTCAAAAAGAACCATACGGAAGCCCCGAAAGTACCAATAAAAGATTTGAACAGAAAATATTTCTCTTTGGGAACCCTGTAGTGTGGTTTAGCGGAAGCATTGCGGTTATTTTTGGGTTTTTATGGGGACTCTGGGGATCCCCGAAACAAAAGGAAGAGAGACAATTTACTCTTTTTTTGGTCCTTGCTTATATTGCCAACCTCCTACCTTTTGCACTCGTTACGCGTCCCGCGTTTTTATACCACTATCTCAATGCTCTGGTTATTTCGCTCCTCATATTAGCCATGGTTCTTTCAGGAATGCGTCCCAAAGCCTTTCAAAAAGGAGTAATAGGATTTTTGATAATCGCGAGCATCGGAAGTTTTATATACCTCTCGCCATTGGCATATGGAAGCCCCATGCAGCCACAGGAATTTACAACCCGCATATATTGGTAGGGGCCACGCCCATTGACACACAAAAGAGTGTCACGATAAAATAAAAATGCTTTTTTCCAAAGAGATATGATTGCGGCCCCTAAACTTTCAGAAGTGTCTTTTATTACTTCTCTCCGGGAACTCGCGAGAGACGCTACGGTGAGAAAAAAGGCATTTGCGCAACAAAAACCCGTTATTGTAGAAAATCGCAAAGAGGAGAGCTTTTTTATGCTTTTTCCGCCTGTGTTATATGAAAAACTCTATGAAATATATTTAGACCGAAGAGATACTGATGATTTACTAAAAGCTGTTCAAACAGATGAAAAATTTGTTGATTTTGATGCCGTAGAAGCAGAAATTTTTGGAATACCAAAATGATGGTTCGCCTTTCTGACAGTGCCGTATCCTTTTTACAAAAATCTTCTCTTCCCCAAAAAGAGAAGGACAAGATTCATGATTTTTTGAAAGAAATGCGCAATGGACAGAAAGAATTTTCCAATATTAAAAGTCTTTCTGGTGTTCCCAATGGCTACCGAAAACGCATTGGGCGCTACCGTATTTTATTTACCCTTCACGCAGAAGAAGATATTTGTAAAGTTTGGATTATTGACATGGAAAAAGATACCCAAAAAGACTACCGCAAATGGATTGCCTATATTTTAGATCGTCTGTAATCCCACGCTTGTCTGTAGGGCGATTAAAGATGCAGGGTCGTTTTTATATCAAAATATTTCACGCTCAATGAGGGAATGTCCCGTCATCACAAGGAGAGGAACGACGAAGTGATCCAGTTTTGTATGGTGAGGAAGGGTGGATTGCCGCGTCGCTTCTCTCCTCGCAATAACAGGCATAATTTTTGAAAAAAGAGGGGCGTGCCAATGGCACGCCCCTACCAAACAAAACACGCGGTGTTATTTTCTTTACCTTGTGCTGGAGCAACTTTGAAAGTTGCTCTTTTTGTTTCTGGTTTCTAAAAGTTCAAACTGTTTTGTGTTATATAGAGCGGTATTATTTTCTTTACCCCCCGCCCTTCGGGCACCCCCCGGGCTTTTATTAATGGGGCTGTAAACCCGCGGGGTCATTTCATGGATGGATCCCCGTTGTTCCCCGCCTCCGCGGGGACGGGGATGACAGTTATCCCATTACACTCTTTAAAATAGATTTTCGGCGAATAACAATGGCAATACCAGCAAAGGAAACAAAAAGGGAACTGAGAGGACCACCAAGGGAAAACCCGGAAGACACTAATTGACAATTTTTTTGTACCCACTTTTGCCCCTGAGGAATATTTTTAGGAGGCTGACAAGGTGGTGGTGGAGGTGGTGGTAAAGTCGTATCATCCACTACCGTTACCGTTGCATCATCCTTATCAGGAATATCCAATTCTTTTGTTCTGGCAGTCAGCACATTGGTCATTTTGGTTCCCTTTGGAACGGCTGCACGGACTCTCATTGTTGCTTTTACAGTAAAGGTATCCCCTGCTGGTAAAAATTTACGGGTATACTCTACCACTCGGTTATTGGTAAGGGTTCCTCCTGGTGTTTTTACCGGTTCCAAATATTCTGCAGGAAAGGTATCAATAAGGACGACATCATGCAGGTCTCCTGCACCTGTATTTTTAAACGACATAGTATATTCAATTTCATCTCCCACTTTTGCAAATGTCCTGTTTGCCGTTTTCCATAAACGAGTAGAAAGAGGTTTATCCGTAGGAGTAGGACCTGGTGGTGGTGGTGTCCCAGCAGAAAGGAATACCGTATCATAGGATCCTATTCCCGTTATGGTAGGATTGTAACAAAACCCTTCCGGTCCTTTGGCATCCTGAATAGTAAGCGTATTGGTCGCAACTCCTCCAGCGGCAAGAATATCCGCGGTAAAGGTTACCGTTTTATTTCCATTGGAATTTACGCTTGGAACTTCAAAGAGCGTAAATGCCGTTCCATCATAAGTAGCCCCCACCACATTGCGGATATTAGAAAGGGCATAGCCAGAACCGGTAAAAACCCCTTTTATTTTCACATTGTTGGCACCAAAGGTTCCGGCATTGGAAACAATAAATTTAAAGTTCACCGGAGAGAGTTTGTTTTTGGCAATAACCAGCGCATTGGCTTCCGTATCAGCAGGAATATAGGTGGTTCCTCTTTGTAAAAACTGCTCTATAGAAAGATCAATGGTTCCGTTAGTAACGG
>JBAXIU010000007.1:0-41969 GCA_037138215.1 Candidatus Peregrinibacteria bacterium
TCCCAGATGTTCCAACTCCTGTTGTCCCTAATGTCCCAGATGTTCCAACTCCTGTTGTCCCTAATGTCCCAGATGTTCCAACTCCTGTAGTTCTCCCTTAATTAAATCAAAAAAATTTGAAAATATAAAAAAAGCCCCTCAGAAAAAGGGGCTTTTTTTATATTGCTTTTTCCTTTTAAAATAAGAGATTTTTTGGTACAATGGGTATAAGAAAATAACAAACATTATTGCTTATGAAACAAAAAATAAAAATCTTGATCGTTATTCTTTTATGTCTTTTTTTTCCTATTGGTATAAGTTTTGCGTCTACATCTAACACAACGAGTCGTACTCTTGAAAATAAAGTTACAAAAAAAACTACTGCTGATGGACTGACTTGGGGATCATATGGATCATATGCTGACGATTCCTCTATTAGTCCAAACGATAGACTTCTGATTGAGGGTGGTATTTATGTATTTGGTTCACCAAACCCACAAACTACAATATATAAAAGTGATGCTGGTTTTACGGGTCCAAATTCTGATGCAGAATGGACTACTCCAACATTTTCTGGTACTGCCAGTTTAAAAAAAACTATTACCAGTACGGCAACATATTCTTCTTCTGGTACACATACAGGAAATGTTTCATTTGATACCACTGGAAAAAAGGTAAGGCTGAAGACATATTTAGGAGATAATGCTGTCACTGAACATTTAGATAATGGAAAACTTAGAAATATTGTTAATATAATAAGTCCTCTTACTCCTAATAAATCGAACTTTTTCTCAAGTACTGGAGTAAACCTTGAGGCTACTGGAGGGAATCATTATGTCTACATTTACGCTCAAGTCCAAGCCGTGTGTTCATACACCCCAACCGGTGGAACCCCAGTAGACATTGCGCAAGGAACCGCCGACAGCACCAATGCTTCACAAATGCTCCTCTCCACCAGTACGGGTATTCCCGCCAGTCTTTCTCTTCCCGATGGCGTTTCCTCCATCTCGTGCGATAATTTGTGGAATGTAAATGTTACCTGTACAACTGGTTTTACCAAGGTGGGAAGCGGGGCTAGCGCCATTTGTTCCCCCCTTTCGGTTGCCCCTTCCACCACCCAACCTCAAATACTGCCCATTTTGCGTAGCCCTGGGGAAACATTTGCCGAAGTATCAGGGTATAACGGTGTTCCGTTTACTATCAAAAACGCTAGCGCCAACCCTATCACCGGCATAGAAATCCGGTTTGATGCCCTCTCATCTATTGATACGAGTGCTTCCCCTGTATTAAAGGATAGTAGTGGAAATCCTATTCAATGTACAAATAATCTTAATCTTGCTTTTAATTCCCCTGCATCCACTGGATTTTCGAATTATTGGGCATGTAGTACTAATATCAGTATTCCAGCGAACAGTTCTACCACTATTACCGCAAATTTTAAGGTAATAAGTACTGCTGGTCCGGTTGGTACGCAAAACATGCGGGTTTCTGTTGCCCCTGCTTCGAATCTCAACGCATTCGCAGATAATATATCAACATTATATTCCATTGCCTGTGGCGCTGGGAAATACAAAAACGGGTTGAATTGTGACACTGTTGGCATAGGGTTTTGGTCGCCCAACCACAATAATTTTAGAACACAATGTGAAACGACAACCGCCGAAACCACTTCAAATGCGAGCAGTGCAAAACAAATAACGGATGCGGGCTATATTCCCAGTGGGAGCTATATCAATACAGGGGAAAGCAATGCTTCGTGTACATATACCTGTAATGCGGGGTATTATCATGATCCCAGTAATACAACTAATCTTTGTATTCCCGTTGGAGTAGGGTTTTGGGCTAATTCCAGCACTTTTGGCAATAATTTTAGGCAGGCATGTGGAATAAATACGATTCCAACCACCAATGCCACTACTGCTGGAACAGCAACGGTGTTAGGAAAAACATATACCGGAACCACCAATACTACTTCTTCTTGTCCTTCTGCCTGCGACACGACAAATTACGAAACTATCCCTGGGATAGGAAGCACCTTCAGTTGTTCTCCCAAAATAAATCTCTCTGTTCCCACCGCTCCCCTTTCGCTTTCTGTTCATCCTGGAGCTTCCGTTCCTGGAAGTTTTACCGTTTCCAATGCTGGTCCGCTCCCATCATCCAGTACCAATACAAAAATACAAGTGTTGTATGACACTACAAAACTCAATCTCACTTCTCCCAGTTGTACCAATATTACAGGAGGAAAAGAATGCACTCTTGGGAGTATTGCAACAAGTGGAACTCCTCCGACTTTTTCCTATACTTTTGACGCTCTCGCTGGTGCCACAGGAAACCTAACCGTTTCGTTTTCTGTTTTAGACTCCAGTAGTACGGATACCGTTCCCACAAATAATACCACTTCTCAAACCATAAACATTCTTTCCAACACACGCAACTGTTACCAGCACGAATTTGGAGTAACCAGAACATTTGATACCAGTGATTCCTCAATCGTTGGAAGTGGAACACAAACATGGGCATCTGGAGCTTGGGGAGACTGTGTCATAATCAGTAGTTCTTGTGGAATGGGATATACTTTTGTAAATACAAGTGTTACCGGAGCCAGTAGTTATTGTGCGAAGAACTGTAGCAGAGGTGGTGCAACATTCAATAATAGTATAGAAAAAATATTTTACGCCAGCACTTCACAGTGTGGCAATTCCCGACTACTGAAATGTACAGATGGAGGCGTTAATTTTGCACCTTCTGAAACTCAAGGAGGTCTTTTAAGTAACTATACAACAGCATCTTGTACCGGACAATGCGGACCAAATAGCCCTTCCGTAAGTGGGTATTCCCTTACCAGCACCATCGCCGATACAGCAACAGGACCAGTTACAAGAATTGAGGATATTACAGGCGCATTAGGTAAAATAGGAGAAAAAACATTTACTGCAACGGCTACTTGTGATGGGCATACAACTCCTACAAATCCAGTCTTTTCGCTTTCTACCGAAACCTCCACTGTTACTTCCTGTATTGCGGGGTATTATAGCAACGGAAACACTTGTGTTACTGCCGAAGCTGGCTTTTGGTCACCAGAAAATGACACCCATCGTTATGCCTGCGGAAACCCCAGTATTGCCACTCCCGCTACCCAACCCGGAAGCATACCAAATGGAACTTATAACGGAACCACCGAATACAATTGGCAATGTAACAGTGACAATAATAAAATTTTGTGCAATACCAGTGGGAGTGGTTTTCATTTGGAAGATCTCTTCAAAGATAATAAAATTTCTGGAACAGATGGAATCAATGACTCCTGTGTTTCCGATATTCGAGAATGTTGGCAAACAAGTTATAACTCCACCACGCCCGCCATTTCTACTATTCAAGAGGTGGGACCTGCTCCAGGAAATTTTTTAGGAAAAGGAATAGAAAGTTATACTGGTGGTCAATGGGGGATTTGCGTTTTTTCTGAATGTACCACCGATTATTTCTATGATGGAACCAACAATAACATATGTATTCCTGTAGATCCTGGCAATTATTCTCCTCCCGGCAGTTTATATTCTTTTTCATGTGTTAATCCTGGAACCACTCCAAGACCAGCAAACGCTAGTGCCACTAGCCCTAATCCAACCCCCACCATTACTCTTCCCACTTTAGAGACCGGTGTTGATTGGACTACTACTGCAGGGCATACACAATGTGCTTGGAATTGTATGGCAGGATACACCACAAGTGGAAATACTTGTGTGCAGAATACTGCCGATTTAGTGGCAGTAGTGAGAGGAATAAACCCTACAAACCCCATTGCTTCATACAATCCTTTTATCTTTACAGATACAAACTCTTCTAACTCCAGCTCTAACCGCTTGGAAGAAGTAAAAATCGGTTTCGGATACGCCAATTTAGGAGGATCAAACGCCAATTTTACTGTTACTTACACCTATAAGGACAATATCATTATTTCTCCGTCATTTTTTACAAGCAATTCTGTCTACACTACAAGCCAATGTGCCACAGGGGGGACATGTTCTATAAAACTAAACAATGAATCTGGAGATGCATCAGGAAGTATTTCCTGCACCATAAATGAAACTACCGGAACTATTCTCGGAACTATTTCCTGTACCATTTCCGATCTCAGCCCCAATCAAAAAAGATATTTTGAGGTTCCGTTCCTACTCAAAAATATTGCTCCTGCCGGAGACGCGAATAATATGGTAACCGGCAGCATTAGCAATGCCAGCGTAATAGATTCTAATACAACAAATAATAAACCCCTGACACTCACTATAAACCCTGCCACTTGCCCATATAGTTTTGATGCGAATGGAAAGGCACGAATAGACCGAACGAAAAACTCAAATGGCGCCTATACTTCTAGCCTTATTTTAGAAAATGGTGAGTTAAGTAATACTGACACCGCAGGAGGGAAACTGAACACCTCCACAAAATTTTATACCACGCAAACCGACAATACTTGTTCAGAAGTAAGCGTAAAATGTGATAATGGAAAGTTGCTCCAACTAACCACTAGCAATAGTTCAGAAGTTACTTTTGATAAGTTAAAGGATTCAACGCTTATTGACACTACGAGTACTTTGCAAGTTTATGGCACCTGTTTTAATAATTGTGTGTGGGATACAGGATATAAAGACCACAATACTGGTGGATACTTTAAATATTTGGGGGTAACCATGAAAGCCGGTACATATTATACCCCATGGGATAAAACCTGTGATAATAATGACATTAAAAAATCTGTTGCGTGTTACAATGGAAAATATTATTACCCCAATACGGCCTCGGGGACCGATACAAAAAACCCTTCCATCGGATTATTTACCGGTGCAAGCGGAAGCATTATGAACTCTGAAGTATTATCATCTTCTAATGCGCAGACTTCTTGTAATGCAAATGCACAGTGTGACTACTACGATGGCAACACCCTTTCTCATAAGGACAGCGGGCAATCTCTTACTTTTTACAAATCTTCTATTCCGTATGCGGAAGTAAATGGCACGAGCCTTAATGTTTGTACTAATGTTGCAGATTTAAAAACCAGAAATTACGCCAAAGAATTTACCTGCCAAAACGGGGCATGGGTAGATTCGTCTTCATTTACTACTGACGCCACTAAAAAACTAGGGGCACGCACAGCAGAAATTTACACCTTACCGGCACCAACAACGGCAGGAGGCACCGCAACAGATTGGAAAGAAAGCTGTACCATAACAACAGGATTAGACTGTGCGGTAGATGCTAATGGAGATAGTACCACGGATTTTACGATACGCCACAGCGCCAGCTATGTAGCAGGAACAAATACCCAAAACTATTGGCAAGAAATTGCTTTTGATGCCACTGCTGCAACAAATGGAGATACTCAACTGTGGTGTTATAATGGGGTTTTAAAAGCGCATATTATTACAAACCCGCCAGCAAATAATGATGCAACGGTAACGGTTACCACAGATACTTCTCCTACTAGCGCAGGAACCGCTAAAACTACAAACGAATATAAATTTACGGCGAATAATACCACCTATTACTCGTACGCCAGAGAAAGGGGGCCAGATGGATGCACGGGGGCAGTTCATGGAGAAGCAAAACTTTTTTATCCTTCTGACACTGCAGACAGCTGTATCACTAATACTTCATACACTTGTTACAATGGCGGATATTATTCTATTCCTGCAAAATCTACCGGAACAAACTGGAGCAATCAAAAATATAGCGGAACAAAAACACCAATTACGCCCCATAGTTCTTGTGTGCAGAATTGTAGAACCAGCGATACCAACAATATTGTTTCTTCTGGATCCTTTTTTACCAGTCCTCACCAAGAGGGCACGCCAATCAATGAAACCTGTACAACAAAGGTATACCTCACTTGTACCAATGGAATATTCAAAGATGGTAGTAATAATACACAACTGGCATATGAAAATTGTACAAAAGAAAATCATAGCTGTACCGGGACGAATGGAATAAACACTGTTCCCAACACTGGAACAAAAAATTTAAGAGCTGGTGAATTTTGCCCCAGCGATGTTTGGAACTTTAATTGTGGATATATCGGATTAGGTGGCGGTACTTATGAACTTACAGTTACAAACGCTAACTTACAAACCGCAACCTATACGCAAGCAGGAGGATCATCTTCTTGGAGCAGAAAAGTCACTGATCCCACCACCACTCCAGCTCCATGGGAAACAACCGCTATGAATGCCTTTAATGGAACATCACCGCTTATTGGAGGTGCTACTTGTACACCACCAGACGATTGTATGTCTCTGAGCGGAAATGGAACCATACCGCACGGTACTACTGCTGACTTTTACCTTTCCGCAAAAAGCAACACTTGTAATTCTGATAAAAAAACACTCAAATGCGAAAATGGAAAAATTACACAAGTAAATGGGCAAGGGGTATCCCCTGTTAGTGCCACTAATTGTACAGGAAATACAACCGATATGCAGTGCAAATTTTGGAATACTTCTTTGTCAAAAAGCTGTACGGCATTTCTATCCTGTCTCACCTCCGATTCCCCAGCCAATGCCATTCCTCATGGTCCAATTAGCACGCCTCTCTACTTCACTAATTTTCAAAATACCCACAACACCACTGCAGACAATTATAAATTTACCTCTGCATTAAGATGTAACGATGGAACTTTTCAGAAAAAAACTTCTACCGCTGGGGTGACCCCTGAAATTTGGGAAAATATTACCATCCCAAACGCCACCCCCACCAATCCGAGCGAGTCCTCTCCAAAAGGAGTGTATAAAAACGAACCCAATCATAATGATTGTTCTTTTGAAATTGGAGGATACGACCCTGGAACGCCTCCTCTTGTTATTCATCACGGAGACAAAAATACCACTGCGTTTTACCTCTCTTCTAGTTCTGCCACCTGTACCGCAGATATTCCCAAAGATGCATTACAATGTGATAATGGATGGTTAAAAAATGTTTCCGGGATCATCCGCACTATAAAAAAAGATAATGATCGTATTACTGCAGGAGACCAGCCTCTTACTCTTGCCGCGCCCTCTTCTTCTACCGCAGAGAATGTGGAAACTCCCAATGTTTATGAATCCGGAGTTTTCCAGGTGAGTGATCTTACCGGAAATCTTTTGTATAATACGCCTATCACGGGAAATTGGTATGATAAGTGCTCTAAAGATTGTACCATGTACTCCAATGACCCCAATACACCTCCGGTTATTTTACCAAACGATGATCCCACAGACGGAGTAACAACCGCACAAACGGTGTATGTAAATGCCCAATCCGACACCTGTACTGCTAAAACAGAAAGTATTCCCAATGTTTTTTGTAGCAATGGAAGTTTGAAACAAATGAATATAGAAACCTCAACTATAACAGATCTGGATATAAGCAAATTAGGAGATCAAGAAAAAAATGATTTACTCGGAAGAGGAGATATCCCATACTACGCGTCTTGTACTACTATTCCCGAGTGCACTATAAATATTCAGCAAGAAATTCCTGCTTCATTACCGAACACATCCCCAACATTTGATGCGAAAACGGTTATTCTGCAACAGGGATTGCAAAAAATATTTTATACTGACCCGAGTGTTGCCCCCGGAAATGATTCATTATGTTCTCCCTCTTCCATTACTCTCAAATGTGTGGCGGGGACAACCCCTAATACTCCCACTCTTAAAAAGGTTACTACTGACCCTGTCTCTCAGATTAGGACTGAAACCGACTACACTTCTTCACAATCACTACTCTATTACTTCGGGAATTATGACGGAAAAACGCTCGATAATTCTCTATGCCCGCAACAGTGTAAATTAGATACGGTAACATGGGATCACAATACACAAAAATCTCCTTTTTACTTATCCCCCTCCGTAGATGACCAGTGCACTCCAAAACCCCTAAAATGTTTTGAAGGAAGCATCTATTCTTCTCTGAATATAATTGCCACAGGATACAGTGACACTTGTATATCTCCCAGTAAAACGACCCTCCAAACGAACTTTAACGATCTTATCACCAGTACCACTTCTTCCTCTTCTATGCCGCTTTTCCATACCCCTGGGAACAATATTGCGACCAGCCTTTTATTAACAAACTTACGCGATAAATCCGAACTTTCCCACTTAGACCCGGCAGATAAAATTGCCTATTTCCCGAGCATTCCCAACACAGCGGATATAAAAATAGAAATTCGAGCAAAAGCACCTGCAAGCGCAACAACAGGATGGACTTTTTATGATAATACAGAATATCCTATGGATAACGACGAATCTACTCCTGATCCACGCGATACCGTAGTAGTACGGTGGGAAGTGCGAGGAATAGACAAATATGGAGAACCAATAAACCTTAGCCCGTTTTTTAAATATGGAACACCAGATCCAATAACCTCCAAAATTGAAAGAAGTTCCGGTGATTACGGATGCGGAACGCAAATGCTGTGTTTAGATGATTTCCCGAACACCACCGCCCCTGGTAATTATATGCCGACCCGCACCATTGATAATCTTGAAGGAAAAATTCAATCTTCCAATCCGACATTCAGTAGTACTGTTGCTACCCTTAATGCGAACGGTGGAATTACAAGCCTGAAATCATTTCTTTCCAATAGCACCCTGGGTGTCCAATTCCCAGAACTCTTTATCTACTACGAAAAGAAACTGGGAGAAAATGGAAGTGTGGAGAATATTGACTATAAAGTTACGGTGAGTGGAGTTCCTGACACTACACGCATTCCTACTGGAACATTTTTGGTCACCTCCAAAGGAACATACAAAGGATTCCGCAGTGACCTTCGGGCAACATTCTCCCAAGACACCGCCTCCCCCATTTTTAACTATGTATTATTCCAGGAATAGGTGGTGAGAATTAAGAATTAAGAATTACAAATGACAAATGCCCCGTCATTGCGAGCGAGGTTACAAGCGCGGCAATCCATGTTCCATATTTCCACCCAAAGCAATTCACATTTCCTCTCCCGTAATGGATTGCTTCTCCCGCCAAGCGGGATCGCAATGAAGGAACATTCTTAATTCCAAAAAGGGCGCAAAGCATTGCACCCCTACAAACCCACCATTCTTAATTCTTAATTTGTAATTTTACCCCCTTTTCCTATGGTTCATCATATTCATGCGGCAAAAAATCTTTTTGTTTCGTTTTTCTTCGGTCATAACCGTACCCTTCCTAAAGCTCCTTGGCATGTTTCGGATGTGGTAAAAATGATTTTTCTCACGGGATTGCTCCTGTTTGTTTTTTCCTATGGGTTTTTAGAAATGGCAAAATGGTACTGGGGAGAAGAAAACACACTTCTCTGGATGGGAGAGCCCATGCATCTTTCAGGACTGGTAGTGGGAGGCATGATTTTGCAAATTGTAACAGAAATGACCCTCTTGTACTGTTACACCCACTACAAATACGGAGTAACCATTGCAGATTTTGGCTTCCGTCCAACACCTATTAGATCTACCCTGGTTTTGGGAGTTTTCCTTTTTCTCGCTGTTGCGGTTGGACAAAATGTATTTTTAGGGCTCATAGACTCCCTCCCCTCTTTTCTTGGCATTCCCGATATTTCTTTTCTCTCCTCAGGATCGGGAGACAGTTCTTCTCTGTCCTTTTTAATCCAAAATAAACTCGTTCCCATTCCTTTTTTGTTTGTATTTGCGGGAATTTTAGCACCCCTTACGGAAGAACTGGTTTTTCGGGGATTTCTCCTCCCCTCCGTTATGGAACACTTAGGGTATGTATGGGGTGTAGTCATCAGTTCTGCTGTTTTTGCATTGGTGCATTTGGTATTTGATCCTATGACTCTCCTGGTGATGTTTTTGCTGGGTGTTTTGCTTTCTATCCTCTATATTCGTACCAAGTCCCTCTGGCCAGGAATTATTTTCCATGGCATTAACAACACCATTGGCATTTATTTTGCTATAGTAGGGCTAGAAAAACTTTCTTAAAAAAATAACCCCGCAGGCTAAAACCCGCGGGGCCACACACGCAAGAAGAAATTTTTCTATTATAGAATTTCTACAATTTCGTACTCAAATTTTCCTGAAGGTGCATCCACCAGAACTTTTTCTCCCTTCTTTTTCCCAAGAAGAACAGCACCCAAAGGCGATTCATTAGAAATTTTCCCCTGCATGGGATCTGCTTCGGTGGTTCCTACCAAGGTGTACTTTTCTACGGTCCCAGCAGAAAGATTTTTCATATCTACCGTAGAACCAATACGAACATTGGTTCCCTTCGTACTAGAGGTAATAACCTTGGCATATTTAATCTTCTTTTCGAGATCGATAATACGCCCTTCAATAAATCCTTGTTCTTCTTTTGCCTGCTGGTACTCAGAATTTTCAGAAAGATCTCCATAAGAAATAGCTTCTTTTAAGCGTTCTGCCACTTCCTTTCGGCGAGCAGTTTTGGTGTACTCGAGTTCTTTTTCGAGTTCTTTCAGTCCTTCTTCGGTAACAATAATGTTTTCGTCTGCCATAAAAAAATAAAAAAGAATGGAAAAAGAGATAGAGGTTATGAGGATACTTTTTTGCGCCTCAAGGGTTCCTTTTTCTCGGTTTTTTCGTTGACATAGGTTTCCCGGATACGAATACTCATGGGATGGTCGCGCAGTTTTTGGAGGACTTTTGCCTCAATTTGCCGAATGCGCTCCCGAGTAACCCCAAATTCTTTCCCCACTTCTTCCAGTGTGTGGGAAACTCCATCCATAAGTCCAAAACGCATTTCTACAATTTTTCGCTCTCGAGGAGAGAGGTACATGAGCATGGAATGAATATTTTCCTTCAAAATTTCATGTGCGGTCGTATCAATGGGGGATTCTGAATCTTTATCTTCAATAAAATCGGAGAGTTTTGAATCCTCTTCGCTTCCCACTGGCGCCTCCAGAGGAACAATATCCTGGGAAATTTTTATAATATGGCGAATCTTTTTTTCTTCCAAGTCCATTTCCTCACTTAACTCTTCAATAGTGGCTTCTCGCCCAAGTTCCTGAGAAAGTCGGCGTTTGGTATGGGTTAACTTATTAATCGTTTCCACCATATGTACCGGGATACGAATGGTACGGGCCTGATCAGCAATGGCACGGGTAATCGCCTGGCGAATCCACCAAGTGGCGTATGTTGAAAATTTAAACCCTCGATGGTGGTCAAATTTTTCCACCGCCCGAAACAGTCCAATATTTCCCTCTTGGATGAGATCCAAAAATGAAAGCCCCCGTCCAATATATTTTTTAGCGATAGAAACCACTAACCGAAGATTTGCCTCTGCAAGATGCTGTTTTGCCGCTGCATCTCCGCGTTCTATGCGTTTTGCAAGGGTAATTTCCTCGTCTCGGGAAAGCAGAGGAACTCGCCCAATTTCAGACAAATACATCCGCACGGAATCATTGGCAATATCGGAGAGATCCAGCCGTTGTGCTTCTTCTGCATCTGCCTCTTCTTCTGCAATATCTTCATCACTCGGATCATCCTCCCCTTCCAATTCCGAATCGATATCATCTTCAGATTCTTCATCCCCTTCTTTGTTATCTAAAAATTTCTTGGTAGACGAATTCAGGAACGCCGTAAGTTTGCGAGACAATTTTTCTCCTCGCTCATACTCTTTTTCCATTTCTGCGCTCTCTTTTCCCCATACCATGGCTTCCTTGGCTTCAATCACATCAATCCCAATTTCAAAAAATAGGGTATACAAATCATCCAAAAGCGAAATATGCTCTTCAGCATCGGGCATTGCTTTTTGAATTTCTTGGTGGGTGACAAATCCTTGTTCACGACCCTTTTTAATAAGTTCGCGGACTTCTTGTGGGAATTTTGCAAGTTCTTCGAGTGTCGGTTGACGGATAAAAGTCGTCATTTTAGCCACGGGCGGAGGGGAAAAATTAGTGGTGAACGCCTTGGAGGCTGGCAAGAGCCGACCGAAGCGCGGTAGAAAGTTCCAAAATATCAGCGGTTGGGGATGGATTTCGTATAGCAGCAGAAAGAGATTTTACCCGTTCAGAAAGAATGAGCTTGGCACTTTCAGTGGCAATATTATCCGCTTCTGTTTCCAGAAGTGCAGCAGAGAAATGACCACATTTCTCATCCGCATATAATAGAGATCTCTGTAATTTTTCCCGCTCGTGGTCTGGCAATAGCGAAAAAAAGCAATCTGGATCAATGACCCCCGAGCCATTATACACATCTTTGAAAAAAACAAAAAATTTCTTTTCTTCTTCCCGCTCAAAAGAAGTTTCTGTGAACTGCTGTAAAAATTTAGACAAAAACTGAGGGAACGCCAGAAAAAAACCCAAAGCATATTCCCGTAAGGGTAAAGCGCCCTTTTGTTGGGCTTTTACCACTGGAACTTTGGAATGTGAAGCAGAAGCAAAAAACTCTCGTTCTACCATGGCGGTATCCACCTGCAAAAATAACGAAAGAAGTGAGATATAGTCTTTTCGTTCTATTTCATTGGGCAAGGCGTGTAAAAATGGAAAAACGGCTTCTAAAAAACTCATTTTCCCTCTCGCCGTAGAAATGGGGTGTTTTTCTGCCAGGGCTTCAAATAAAAATTGGGACGCCGGAATGGGATTATTCAGGGCATTGCGCATTTCTTCCGGCTCATATTTTAGGGCTTCATCGGGATCTTTTCCTCCTGGAATTCGTGCTACTGCCACTTCCATTCCCGCAGTAAAAAAAATCTCCAAAGCCCGCAGTGTAGCAGCCTTTCCCGCATCATCGGCATCAAACGCTAACACTGCTTTTTTGGCAAACCGCTGTAAAATTTTTACCTGTGCTGCAGTAAATGCGGTTCCAGAACTGGCAACGGTATTCGTAATGCCATGCTGATGACACGCAATGACATCAAAATTTCCTTCTACCACAATGGCTATTTCGGTCTCTTGAATAGATTTTTTTGCCTCAGAAAGGCCGTAAATGAGTTTTGATTTTTCATACAGTGGGCTTTCCGGAGAGTTAAGATACTTTGGATCTTCGTTTCCCAACGCCCGACCCCCAAAGCCACAAATATTTCCACTCCCGTCCAAAACGGGGAAAACAATACGATTGCGAAATTTATCGTACACACTCTCTCCTTTTTCATCTTTGGTGGTTACTACTCCGGCTTTTAACAGGTCTTTTCTGGAAAATCCTTTTTTCACTAAAAATTCCTCCAGAGCATGATACTCGTTCGGTGCGTATCCAATACCAAATTTTTGGCTTATTTCTGTACTAAACTGGCGTTTTTGAAACACATATTCCCGTGCGGGATTAAAAACTTGAAACTGTGCCACAAAAAACTTTTGCGTTTCTTTTAAAATCTCTCTCAACACTTCTTTTTCTTCTTTCTGTTGCTGAAATTTTTCCGGTGTTTGGGAATGCACTTCTACACCCGCCCACTCCGCCAAAATACCAACTGCCTCCGGGAACGAAACATTTTCTATTTTTTGCACAAACGAAAAAATATCTCCCCCATTTTGGCACGCAAAACACCACGCAAAATTTTTGGAAGGGCTCACCACAAACGAAGGATTGGTATCGTTATGAAAAGGGCACACGCCCTTCAGGTTTCGTCCTGCTTTTTTAAGGGTAATATATTTGAAGACCACATCCACAATATTCAGCCGAGCCTTAATTTCGTCTATCGCATCCATGATTTTTTAAGAAGAACAGTTGCAAAGAGAATAACGGATAACACCAAAAAAGCGAAGACGGGTTATGGCAAAAAACCATTATGAATGCCTTATCCCTGGAAGAATCCGAAATATCTCTTCCGTATCATCATCTTCTGCCACTTTATTGCGAATTTCTTTGTGGCATTTTTGGCACCGATGTACCAGCACAAAATCTTTCTGCGCATCCGAAAAAACCTCCACCACCGGCATTAACCCATGGCACTCAGATTCTCTATCTCCCGGAAAAACCGCATCGACATGGCAAGAACACAAACATTTCCGACAGTGGTTCCTGCAAGTTTTAGGTGCCGGAGGATTTTCTTCTCCGCAATTCATGCAATCAAAGCCGTCGTTGATCACCACAAAAGACATGGAAATTAAAAAATACCCCAGCGAAGATGGTACCTCGCGAGGGTTTTGGAGTACAAAGGAATATTTTTGGAAAAAATTTAATTGTGCCCTGTATTGGCAGCAATAGCAGATGCGGTTTCATAACGATTTCCAGCAACCACTCTTTTTTGCTGAATATTTTCAATATGCCACGCTTCGTAGGAAAGAGGTGCAAATCCTGCCACCTTGGCGAGTTCGGTAAACTTTCCTCCCAACTTTTGATTGGTGTAGCAATGCTCATTAAGGTCTGTTGCCAACCCCAAATTGTGCATACTATTCCCCGGATCTGCCACCATTTTCTTCCCGTTTCTGTAGAGAGTTCCAGCTCTTCGATTTTGATCTACTAACTCTTGTTGCCTTTTTATACCCCGAAACGCACTGGTAACAATTAATTTTTCTCCCGTGAGTTTTTGGTATGCCAATGCAAAGGTAAAGAAATCTTCTGCAATGGCAGAATTTACAAAAGGAGTAGGTGTTCCCGATCGAAAATCTATCACCTGATCAATTCTCGTGAGTCCATACAGAGCGGGTTCTTGTTTCCCCTCTTTTGGAGCACTATTGAAGAGGTTTTTTGCCTCTGCTCGAACACTTTCTACGGCATCATACACACTGGCATTGTCAACCGTTCTCTCTATTATATCTTTTTTGGCACTCGTCTTCATAATGCGCTGCTGCACTTCCTCTGGAGTTAGCTCTTTCTGAGTACTGTATTTTTCCCAATTATCATGCTCCGTTTTTACGAGGTTATAAAATCCAATTCCATTTTTATTGCCATGAACTCCGATAATACTGGATAGATTTCCATCGCTAAGAGCCTTATTTACTTTTATCCCTCCATGATTATGAGAGAGAAGAATAGCCTGTCGAAGAGTCTCCTCATCTTTTGGCTTTGGATTTAATCCATCCCAATTACCCTTCATAAGCTTTACGGTAGCTTCAACAGATTGAGGAATACTAAAAGGATTTAGATGATACATAGCAGCTGTACCACCACTAAACTGAAATATTCCTGAACAATCAGTGCCGGAGAAAGTAAATGCATTAAAATTATATCCACTTTCAATAGCAGAAAGCCCTAACAACCATTTTGCAAACTCTTCTTTTCCTCCATATAAAGCAATAAGAGGTGCTACTTTTTCATCATCTTCATGATCATCTAAAAATTCATTAATAGCAGAAAAAACTTTTTCTCCTGATCCAAATCTTTTCCCGACATTCAACCCAGATGCCTGAATGAAAGCATTAAAATTATTTCTTCCCATTTTAGCAAGAATTGATTCATATTCTGTTCCAGAAAGATTCGTTACTTTTTCCGCAATTTGTTCTTGCAGTGCTATTCGTTCCTCAAAGCTGTATTCTTTCCCTTTTTCTACTTCAATCCCCAAAGTAGTAAGAACTTCCGTAAATCCTTTCATTTTTTCTAAATTCATCGTTTTTGCAGAGTTTTTTCCTCCAAAAACTTCTTTCGTTGCATCTTCTAAATCTTCTACCTTTTCCAAATAACTCGCATAGCTTTCGTTTGAACTGTCTATGGCATCATCAAAACTTTGAACATCTTTTCCAGTTTCTTCCTTAATTTGCTTTTTATCTTCCTCCGAAAGTGAAAAATTATATTGAGAGTATTGCTTATTCTGTGCGGCTATTTTATATTCTGACTCATTAATCGCGCGAAAAGAATCCCCGTTGAGAATAGGAATATATTGACCTGTTTCTGCATTTACAAATCCATCTCGTTTTATTCCTTTAAACATTATACGATAATCGCGATAACCGACTATTTCTTTTCCATCCGCGGTATGCACCATTACAAATCGTTCCGATTTAGGAAGGATATTCCCGAGTCCGATACGATCTTCAGCCGTTTCAGTTGGGAGATTTACATCATACCAGAGCATACCATTTTCGTCGCGTGGAACGGCCATAGTTGCCAAAACCATTTCTCGGTTATTTCCTTTAAGAATTTTTGCAATCGGAGTGTTTTTTTTTGTATACATAGCGAGTATTTCACTTTTTATACTCGGATCCGCCAGCAATTTTTGGACTTCCGTGAGGAGTTTTTCCCTTTCCTCTGTATCTGTAATGTCATTTAAACGATTCATAACATTTCCCAGGTTTTTAAAGAGCTCTTTTTGTTTATTTTCCATTTCTAAACCATGCTGTTTATCGGTACTTTCGAGCTTTGAATTTTTCCCCTGTAAGGCTTTTAATTCATTTTGCAGTTCTTTTATTTCTCGCATTTCGCCTTGCTCTGTTTTTTCTGCCGTTATTGCCTTATTTTTTGCTACCTCGTCTGTTGTCGGTCCTTCTGGAGCATTGGCAAAAATTCGCCGTCCCTCAACAAAAAAATTCTCTTCGTGAGAAAATAAAAAATTTTGGCGACAAGAACGAGTGAAAAACGGTATACTCATGAGAAAGATTGTGAAAGTTCTTTTACTTTTGCCAGCATGGTATCCAGCCGAGAAAGGTGCATTTTTTTCTGTTGTACACTTGCCATAAGAGACGCATTTTTACGCGATTCTTCTTGTATTTGTGCCTGTATTTGTGTGGTGGTGTCGGTCATAAATGTTTTAATGGAATTGAATTCCCATAAATATTTGTCATTCCCGCGAAAGCGGGAATCAGAGTATTCTAGCAAAAAAACAAAGGGAAATCAAGATCGGTTCTTTTCTATTTCCCCCTTTTTCCGTTTCCCCCGTTTTGCTACTCTTTTTTGTGCATTTCTTCTTTTTTGTTTCCATGATTATTTCTCCCAACCTGTGGCAATCGGATGAATGGAACGCGTTTCAAAACGCAGTGGGGAACACATCTTTTTGGGAAAGAGAAAAAAACGCAAAAGCCCTGGTCATTACCAGAAAACCCCACTGGCTAAAATTTTGGAAAAAAGCATTTTGGGAAATCCCCCGCGGTCCTATCGGAAATTTTAGTGATTTTCCACCACTCCTCAAAAAGATTTTGGAAGAAGCAAAATCTCAAAATATCGCATTTTTAAGGGTTTATCCTCCGTTTTTTTCGTTCGGAGAAGAACTTAAAAATTCTCCTCTTTTTTGGGAATCTCTCGAGCCTCTTTTAAAAACATACCCCCACGCCCCTGCTCCAGAAATTTTCCCAGAACACACGCTCGTGCTCGATCTCACCCAAACGGAAGACGAGATTTTGGCAGCCATGAAGCAAAAAGGAAGATATAATATTCGTTTGGCAGAAAAAAAAGGAGTAACGATTTTTGAGGAAAAAACCACAGAAAATTTTTGGAGGATTTTACAGGAAACAGCTAGCAGAGATGGATTTACGAGTAATAAAAAACCCGTCTACCAAAAAATGGTGGAAAGTTTTGGAGAAAATGGAATTCTCATCTCGGCAAAAGACGAAACGGGAGAAGTATTGGCGAGTAAAATTTTTGTAAAAAGTGGTGATATGGCAGTGTATTACTATGGTGCTTCTTCAGAGAACAAAAGAAATCTGATGGCACCATACCTCCTCCAATGGGCAGGAATTTGTTGGGCAAAATCAAAAGGTGCAAAAGTTTATGATTTTCTTGGCGTTGCACCAGAAAATGATGAAGCACACCGCCTCAAAACTGTCTCCGAATTTAAACTCAAATTTGGCGGAAAACGGGTGGTATGTGAGAAAGGGATAGACTTTTTCCTCTAAAGCCCTCCTCACTCCCCTTTAAAGGAGTGTGTCCCACTAAGCGGAATTGGAATGAGAGGTAATCAACAAAAAAAGCCCCGAATTGTTCGGGGCTTTTTTTAAAACAGTTTAAATCTCTATTGCTTTGCTTCGTGCCTCGCAACTCCTCGCAAGGAAAAAACGCCAATTATTCTCCGGAATATGGAGTAGGAACAGGACTTCTATCTTCTGGGTTTAAAATAGTACTTTCAATAGTAGAATTCAGAGAATCGATTTTATACCAAAGGTTTTGAAGTGGCTGGTTTACAGTGTAATAATCAGGGATAGAAAGCTCTGTTTTAGGATCCATTGCCGTATACTTTGTTTTTACGGCATCAGACATTTTCATAATCCGTGCAATATACAAATCTAAAATCTTTACATTGCGTTCCACTGTTTTTCTCTCCTTTTTTGAAAGATCTTTAAGTTCTACGCTGAGATTGAGAAGTTCTTGAGTTGTTGCTCGTAATTCTGTGGCTTGATCCTTGTAACTCTGGGCATTTTCAAGAATAGCCTTTATTTGTGTTTTCTTATTTTGGAGATCTTGAGCTTCATAACACGCCTGCATTTGAACTGCATCATCTTTTATAAGAGAACAGTCATAGTATGCACCAGGAGCAGTAGGATAATATCCGCCAGCCGATGCAGAAGCCGAAGATGCCAAAACTCCTACAGTAAGGAGCGAAAGAAGAAGAAATTTCTTCATAAAAAAAGGGGTAAAAGGGTGATTTTTCCGTAGGACCAGGTCTATCGACCTATATCTACGAATGTAATTGTTCTTTAAAAAACTTTCGGATTTTTAAACGGTTTTCCACCTCCGTCCAGCCACTGTGTCCTTTTCGGTAATGCTTTGCGCGTTTCTCTTGTTCTGGCTTTGGAAGACGAGCAATGGTGAAAGAAACCTCTTCTAAAACATCTTTTTCCTCCACTGTGATATTATTTTCTTCCAAGAGTTTTTGAAGTCCCAGTCGAGACAACACAGTGCTCTCGGCATCTTTTCGCAATTCTTTTTTCAGGTCATCCTCTGTTTTTTTCATATTCGCCAAGTATTGTTCCCATGGCATTCCGGCTTGTAATCCTTGGAGCTTTATTTCATCTATTAATCCCCCTAATTCATCAGTAATAAAAACTTCTGGAACTTCTGCTTTGGTAGCTTTTCCAATCATTTCAAAAAACTCTTGTTGGCGCACTTTCCAGTCCTCCATCTCTTTTTTATCTTTTAAATGCTCCTCTATTTCTGTTTTGAGATCCTCTACACTTTTTTTGGTACCGGTTATTTTTTCCACCAATTCTTCGTTCATCTCGGGCAGCGTTTTTTCCAAAACCTCATGCACCGTAACGGTAAAACGGAATGGTTTTCCGGCATAAGTAGAATGGTGATAATCTTTTGGGAAGGTAATTTCAAAAGTCTTTTCATCTCCAGAAGAAAGACCCAAAAGCTCTTCTTCAAATCCAGGAATAAAAGTATTGGTTCCCAGTTCTAAAGGATGATGAGTACTTTTCATTCCGGGCTGAGGATTCCCCTCCAGGTCGGTTCCATCAAAATCAAATTCCACAATATCTCCATTTTTTGCCGCACGAGAAACCGGCATTTTTTCGGAAAACTGCATCTGCAGGGTTTTTACCATATCATCCACTTCTGATTGAGAAACAGCATTCTCACCCTTCTTTACTTTTTTCGGATCTATTTTTCCCACCTGTACCTCTGGATAAATATCTACCGTAACGGAAAAAGAAAAAGGTTCCATTCCTTCTATTTTCACATTTGGTTCTCCAATGGGATTTATTTTTTCTTGTCGTACGGCATCGGTATACGCCTGAGGAAGTGCAATTTCTACTGTTTCAGACTGGAGTCCTTCAGTACCAATGCGTTGGCGAATAATATTTTCTGGAACATGTCCTTTTCGAAATCCATCTACTTTAAAAGCCGCCTGAACGCGTTTCATGGCTTGGATTTCATATTTTTTCCAATCTTCTGGAGTGAGCACAATACTGAGACTGACTTGAGACTGGGGAAGTATTTTTTTGGTAACATTCATGAAAAAAGAAAAAAGAATAATAGATGAAAAGTTTACAAAAGGATGAGGCATAGATTAATTCGTACACTCGAAAGTGACGGAGGCCATTGCGAGCGAAGAATGAGCGAAGCAATCCATGTTCTTTCTTTTTATAGATTGCTTCGTCGTCGTTCCTCCTCCTCGCAATGACGAAGTAAACATCTCTTATGCGGCAATGTGTTTGTCTAATGCCGTTCGAATTTTATCAGCCGGAACAGCACCCACAATTTCTTCTACCACTTCGCCATTTTTAAAAATCTTAAAAGCGGGAATCCCCATTACACCGTATGTTTG
Organism: Candidatus Peregrinibacteria bacterium; assembly: GCA_037138215.1. GTDB lineage: Bacteria > Patescibacteriota > Gracilibacteria > CAIRYL01 > CAIRYL01 > CAIRYL01. The sequence continues at coordinate 20,044 of JBAXIU010000007.1, forward strand.
AGCCTGTTCGGTATAATCTTGAACATCAATTTTTCCGACTTTTACTTTTCCTTCATATTCGGTTGCGAGCTGCTCTATAATAGGACCCATCATTTGACAAGGACCGCACCAAGGAGCCCAAAAATCTACCAAAACCGGAAGATCTGATTGCAACACTTCTGCGTCAAAATTTTCATCGGTTAAAATGTGTGCCATAAGAAAAAAATAAAAGAATGCACAAAAAAGTATACTAGACGGCAAAAAAAAGGGAATCTTTTTTTTTACGGGAAGAGATGGTAGCGTAAGGACAGGTTTTAAACCTATTCTAAAAAATTCCCCAAAAAAGCAGACACATAGGTCTGCCTCTACTTTACTCTTTCTTATGAAAATTCTCCTCTTCGGAAGCCAAGGTATGCTGGGAAACCAATTTTTTATGGACTATTCCAGCGAATTCCACATTATTCCCCTTTCCCATTTCCATATTGATTTTTTAAAACCAGAAAATATAGAGGGAGTCATTGCAGAACACGCTCCAGATTTGGTGATTAATACCGTTGCCTGGACCAATGTGGACTCTGCAGAAAACCCTAAAAATCATGATGCTGTTTTTACCATTAACGCGGACTCGCCTGCTGAAATAGCAAGAATATGCGAAAAACGAAAAATTCCATTTTTTCATATTTCAACAGATTTTGTTTTTTCAGGAAAAGAAGTAGCCATTTTCCAGGAAGATTCTCCCAAAAATCCATGCAATGTGTATGGAAAATCCAAAGCACAAGGCGAAGAGGAAGTACTGAAATACAAGACCAGCAGAGTTTTTCGTACCGCATGGCTGTACGGTGAATACGGACCGAATTTTGTACAACAAATAGTCCATATTTTAAAAAATCCGCCCAGAAACGGAGCCAATATCAAGGGAGTCAATAATCAGTGGGGTTCTCCTACTTCTTGCAAAACAGTTGGTGAAGTTTTAGCCCAAGCAGTCCGAAATCCAGATAAATTCCCGACAGGAATTTACCATGCCGTTAATGATGGCGCTGTTTCACGACTCAAGTGGATTGAAAAAATTGCGGCTCTCGTAGGATACAAAAATCCTATAGAGCCCGTTTCCAGCGACGCTTTTGTGCAAATGGCAAAAAGACCTGTTTCCAGTGTTTTAAAAAACACCAAAATGCCGGCACTAAAAAGCTGGGAAGAGGCATTAGAAGAATACTTGGAGGCGAATAAAAAGGGATAACGAGTTATGGATTCTCTTCAGATTTCTCTTCCGGCAAAAATAAACCGTACCCTATACATTACGGGATATGACGAAAAAGCAAAACTGCACACCTTGGATTCAGAATTTTGTGCTATTTCCCTGTCGGACTTTTTACACATTACAAAAATTGCAGATCGAAAGATAAAAATTTCAGTTTCTGGTCCTTTTGCAAAAGGCGTTCCCAATAATGAACACAATTCGATGTATAAAATGGCAAAGGCTTTTTTTGCAGCGCATGGATTTTCTTTTGGAATAGAAATTCATCTCGTAAAAAATATTCCCCACCAAGCGGGATTAGGAGGAGGAAGTAGTGATGCGGCAGGAGTATTGAGAGCTCTGGAATATTTTGCTTCTTCAGGTAAAGACCAAGGAATAAAAAATGAAGATATAATTCCCCTCTTTTCTCTTCCCCCAAACGAGAGAAAAACTCCACTCTCTGCTATTTGTGCTGTTGGAAATGATATTCCGTTTTTCTTAGGAAATACACCGCAAGCCCGCGTACAAGGATTTGGAGAAATTATTTCTCCTTCCACACTTCCTACTCCGGCATCGTATGGAATTTTAATTTTTAATCCACGGATTACCGTTGCAACCGCCTGGGCATACCACCAATTTGCGACCACAAAGGAAAGCCATTCCGCACAAAAATATCAGAACGATTTTGAGCCCGTTATTTTTTCTCATTTTCCCGATTTAGGCGAATGGAAAAACGCTCTAGTAGAACATGGAGCCAAAGAAGCGGGACTCACAGGATCGGGAAGTGGAATTTTTGGACTTTTTGAAACCGAAAAAGAGCTCAAAAATGCTCTCAAGCTCTTTCCAGATGGAATTGTTTTTTATCCCCTGTAAAAAAAGAAGTCCATTGTTTCTCACCCGTCATGTATGCGATAATAGCGTCGTTTTTCTTTTTTCGTATATGGACCCTCAAGATATAAAAAAAATAACACCTACTGTTGAAAAAATTATTCTCTGGGTAGGAATCACCCTCTTTATGGTGGGATTGGGAATGTTTTTTTTCCTCCAATGGAATAAGCCCTCTTCCGATCCGGATTCTCTTCTCCCCTCTTTTTCCGTATTCCCCAGTACTCCTCCTGCCACACTAATGCCACTAAACCCGGAGTTTATCACCAGCTTTTCGTGTCCATCGTGCAAAACATTTTGGACCGAAACACTTGCTCCGTTAATGGAAGCGAATCCTTCTTTTCAACCACAAATATCCCTATTTCCCCTCCAAACAAAAGGCGAAGATATGGAATGGACCCTACTGGTCCTGTGCGCCCAAAAAGAAGGAAAAGACCTTAAATCACTTATTTCTACTGTTTTTAATGCGCCGGAAGGAGAAAAGCAACTCCCTTATTTTTTCTCTACCACAGGACTCTCTCAAAAAGCACTTTCTGCGTGTACCAAAGACCAACAAATGCGCGAATCCGTGTTGCAATCTCGCCAAGAAATTTTAAAAAGAGGAGTAACCGGAACCCCAACCCTCTTTTTAGCAGGGGAAAAATACGAAGGACTCTGGCCAAAAGAGAATATTGAATTGGAAATTTTGAAACGCAATCCATAAAAAACAAATCTCCATTCAATTTTCTGCCCTTCCCGTGCTATACTTCCCCCGAATTTTTCCTCTTTTTTATGAAACGCATTGCTATTAACGGCTTTGGTCGTATTGGACGCATGGTAACCCGTGCCCTTTTTGACCACCATGCTGGAAAATTTGAACTCGTGGCCATTAACGATCTCACCGATCCCGCTACCCTGGCGCATCTTTTTGAATTTGATTCTACCTACGGTCATGCAGACCAAACCGTTTCCGTGGAAGGCAATATCATCACTATTAACGGCTCACCCGTGCAAGTTTTTTCAGAAAAAGATCCCAGTGCGTTGCCTTGGAAAAGCCTGGATATTGATGTAGTCCTGGAATGTACTGGTTTTTTTGTGGATAGAGCAGGAATGGAAAAACACCGCACTGCTGGCGCAAAAAAAGTAATTCTCTCCGCGCCTGCAAAAGATGAGATTGATCTCACCGTGGTATTAGGTGTAAATGATGAAGAATATGATCCCCAAACACATCATCTCATTTCCAACGCATCGTGCACCACCAACTGTTTAGCACCGGTAGTAAAAGTTTTGCAGGATTCGTTTGGAATTAAGCGCGGACTGATGACGACTATTCATTCCTACACGGGAGATCAACGACTTTTAGATGCGCCCCATAGTGATCTTCGTCGCGCAAGAAGTGCCGCAGAATCTATGATCCCCACCAAAACAGGGGCCGCAAAAGCCATTGGGCTGGTTATTCCTGCCCTTGCGGGAAAACTGCACGGCATGGCAATCCGCATTCCTACCCCCACGGTTTCTGTGGTAGATCTCACCGTAGAACTGGAAAAAAATGTGACCAAAGAAGAACTGAATACCGCATTGCAAAATGCCGCAAAAGGCGCATTAGCAGGAATTTTAGGAGTAGAATTACGACCACTCGTTTCTAAAGATTTTCAAAAAGATGCACGGTCTTCCATTGTAGATGCGCTTTCCACCACGGTGATAGACGGAAATTTTGCAAAATTGCTCTCCTGGTATGACAATGAATGGGGATACTCTTGCCGGTTAGCAGATTTATCAATACGGGTTTAATAATTCCAAAAGCGCCAATGGCGACCTACAAAAATTTTAGGGACAGGTTACAAACCTGTCCCTAAAACCCCCTTCTCATTCTTAATTCCCCCCTTCCTATGGATGCACTTCATGTTCGACAAATTCTCATGCAATTTAGTAACGGTATTAACTGTCCTTATTGCCAATCAAAAATTGAGATTCCCTGGGTAGAAGTCATTTCTACCGAGGATAACCGGTGCACTATAAAAGTGGACTGCCGGCACTGCCACCAAACATTTGGCGGACAGGCTCAAACTGTAGTAAAGCTCACCAATGAAGGCAAAAAACTCAATACTTCCAGTATTCTGCAAAATGACCCCCTCACTCCCCCTCAAATTTCTGAAACAGAAGTCCACATTATTCACCATGTTTTAGAGCATCCCCAATGCTCGGTTTCTGCTATTTTCCCCAAAGAAAAAGAGGAAGCAGCAAATGTGCCATTAACCGCGTAATAAACCCAGAATGTCCTAAAACCCAATTTTTATTCTTGAGAAGCCTTTTTGGCTTCATGAAGATTTTGTGCAGAATTTACTGTTTGAGCAACAGAAACTGCTGGGTTTAAACCAGCTCCCACAGCACTGGCAAGCGATAATCTTTTTGTTAAACTTACATTTTTTGGTCCTTCCCTATTCATTACTTTTATCATTTTAGAGATTTTTGTTATAAGAGAATAAGTGAAGGCAGATCCAGAAGCCATTTCTAATAATACAGTGGATTTCTCCGCGGGAGTTAAGGCATTCCAAAAAACAGAAAATATATCCTGAACAATTTTTGGGGATTGCTGTATCGCCTGAAATCCTTGCATAATAGAACTTCTCCCTTCTTCCGTAAACGGGGAAATAACAATATTCCCAATGGAAGCAATAACATTTTCAATCGAATTTGCCGGAGCTAATATTAACTTTTGCCAATCTTCTAGTTTTTGTTGATTCGTCCAGCCTAAAACACCCTGATTTACGATAGTTTGATATTCCCCGTCGTGTAATAAAAAATTTTTTATTTTTTGTTGCTGCCCCTCCATTTGCGCAGTAAAAAGATCACACTCTGCATCTGTAGGAAAACTCTTTCCAATATTTTCCTGTAATACTGCCAATCTATCTACAGGGGGTGTTTCTGCAATATTTAATCGTCTTTCTGTTGGTGGTGGTCCTTCTAGAGATGTCATAAAAAAATATTATTCCCCCATTACCGCCCCTTTGTCTGCACTCTGCACAAAATGCGCGTACCGTGCCAGCCAACCATGCGTTACTTTTTTGATAAATGGTGGTAATTGAGCTGTACGCTTCGCAATTTCGTTTTCTGAGAGGTTCACATCCAGTGTTCGTTTTTGAGTATCAATCTCAATTACATCTCCATTTTGCACTATTGCCAGTGGTCCTCCGGCTGCCGCTTCCGGTGAAATATGCCCAATGCAAAGTCCTCTCGTTCCTCCACTAAATCGTCCGTCGGTTATCAGCGCCGCCTTAATCCCCCTCCCTTTTATGGCAGCGGTAGGAGAAAGCATCTCTTGCATCCCTGGTCCTCCCTTTGGTCCTTCGTACGCAATCACCACCACATCGCCGTCCACCACTTTGCCATCCAAAACCGCGTGTAAACAATCTTCTTGAGAATTATAGACCTTTGCGGGACCAGAAAATTGCATCATATCCGCATCTACCCCCGCTGTTTTTACCACTGCTCCTTTTGGGGCAATGTTTCCAAACAAAATGGCGAGTCCTCCGGTTTTGCTAAATACCTTTTTTCCGGTACGAATAATATCTCCGTCCGCGTTTAGAGCAGAATCTATCATTCCTCCTATCGTGCCAGTGAGTGTTTTTTGGTCTAATTTTAACGGTGCACCACTCTCTAACGCCGCTTTTAAAACCGCAGAAATACCTCCTACACGGTGGAGATCTTCAATATGAATATCCGGGCGACTAGGGGAAACCTTGCACACATTGGGCGTTTGTTGAGAAAGCTCATCAATCCGTGTGAGTGGATATTCCACACCCGCTTCATGCGCCAAAGCAAGAGTATGGAGCACGGTATTGGTGGATCCTCCCATTGCCAGGTCCAAAATAAACGCATTATCAATCGCCTCGTGGGTCACAATATCGCACGGACGAATTTTTTTAGTGAGAATATCCCCAATGGCATCCACCGCTTTTTCTACCAGTTGTAAACGGTCAGGATTTACTTCCCAAGTCATTTTTTCCGTATCAATCCAACGCGCCGCAGGAATGGTTCCGTTCCCCGGGAGTGCCAGTCCCAACACTTCTGCCAGGCAATTCATAGAGTTTGCCGTAAACATTCCCGCACAACTTCCACAGGTTCTACAGCTTTCCCCCGCAAGTTCTGCCAATTTTTCCTCCGTCATTTTCCCAGACGCCTCGGCTCCTACTCCTTCAAAAACGCTCACGAGGTCGGTTTTATTTTTGCCCGCCAGCATTGGTCCCCCAGAAATATACAGAGCGGGAATATTCAGGCGCACCATGGCGTTTAACATTCCAGGAACAATTTTGTCACAGTTCCCAATTCCAATCCACGCGTCACACGGATGCGCCCCCATCATGGTTTCTATTTGGTCAGTAATCAGTTCCCGGCTCGCAAGCGAATACTTCATTCCAAAATGTCCCATGGCAATACCGTCGTCTACGCATCCCCCCACATTGGCTTCCCACACATTATAGCCTTTTTCTTTTAACAATTTTACGAGCAAGTCGCCTAAAACACGAAGATGGGCGTGCCCAGGAATTTGGGTAGTAAAGGAATTCACCACCGTAATAAAAGGTTTTTTACGATCAGAGATTTTGGAGAGAACTCCTGCCGCCATCATCAAACTGGCAGCGGGAAGCATATGAGCACCAGAGGCGACCACTTTGGATCCTTCGTTTTCAATTCGTTGGAAACCGGAATTTATGGGAGAGTGGGACATAGGAGAGAGAAAAAGGAAAGATTCACATTTTGGCTATCTATAAAGGCATGATTAACGAGTGCTTTTTTCATACCCTTTCTTTAAGATTTTTTGTACCGGAAGAGTACTGGGGGAAAAAACGATTGACAAGCTGAATAAGAAGAAGCAAGGTGCAGTCTTCATTTTTTAACCACATTTTTATGGCAGAAGGGACAAGATATACTACAGACCTCAGCTGGATAGGGGACCAACGAGGAGGAGGAACTGAAGATTTTTCTGCAGTTTCTTCACGGGAACGCTTTCTTTCTGATGCTCGTATTCAAACACAAGAAATAATAGGCAGCGAGATTCTACCCATGCGAAAATAGCAGGGGTTCTGAAACAATAAAAACAGATCTTCATAAATGGCTTTTTAGGGACGAATTTTGTCTGGATGAATTCTCCAAACTCCATTTTTTTCTCATCCTCTATTTATAAATACTTCCCCGTGAATCTGCATCGTATATGTAAATAAGGAGTACTTGATCTTCCACCTCGTATAGGAAGCGATATTTCCCAATTCGAAAGCGATATTTGTTTTCTTCCCCTTGCAGATTTTTTATATCTACGAGTGGCGAATAGGGATCATCCTCTAAAAAGTTTGTAATACGAAAAAACCGAAAAATGACTTCTGGATGCTTTTTAAGAAATTTTTTCACCTCTTTAGAGACCTCAATTTGGTATTTCATAGAACAGGTAAGAGTTCTTTCTTCAGATCATCCAGAAAAAATGTTTCCCCTTTTTTCTGTTCTAATTTCGCTTTCTGATACATTTTTTTATTACGATCTGTAACGATGGTATCCCATTCCTCATGAATATTTTGGAAAGGAGTAATCTCAAACGCCGGAGCAGAATGCACCATTACAATGTACCGAATATTCTCTTGTGTCGCTTTTTTCCAAAGAGTAGATATATTTTTCCGACATTCAGACAGAGGAATATATTGAGTAGTCACAATATTTGTACAAAAAATTGTACAAATATTACAAAAAAATAAAAAATGACGCAAGCTGTTTTTACCCGCCCCTCCTCCTTTCCCGCTCCGCAAATCGTGCAAAAAGGTCCTCCATCTTCTCAACTGTAAACTCTGGCAAATACTCCTCCTCAAAAAAAAGCTCCGCATATTCCGCTTGGTACAGGCAAAAATTAGAAAGTCTCTGCTCCCCTCCACTCCGAATAATCATGTCCAGCATGGGCACTTCCAGTGCTTTTTCAAAATTTTGTCCTTCTTCCTGCACCGCCCGTGCCATTTCATCGTGCGATCCATAATCCAAACAAATATACACCACAAAATGGTCGCTGTACTGCGCGCTTTCTTTTTCCACCACCTCAATTTTTCGCTTTAGAATCCCTGGCACGCGGTCTCGCCTGCCTGCCCATTTCAGCGCAATGCGATCTCGAACACATCGTTCCTTCCAGGTTTCTATCATTGTTTGATACAGGCGAAAAAGATGTGCTATTTCTGTGGGTGACCGCTTCCAATTCTCGGTAGAAAACGCATATACCGCCAAACTGGTGCATTCGGCATAATGAAGACACTCCGTGAGAACAATCTCATTGAGAACAGCAAACCCTTTTTCGTGTCCCAAAAAATCAGGAAATCCATTTTTTCGAGCCCAACGACGATTGCCATCGGCTATAAAACCAATATTCATTTTTACGCAATGAGATGTCCCATTTTCTCTTTTTTTGTTTGGAGATATTTTTTGGTGCTTTCCGTTACCGGCACTTCTAAGGGCACTCTTTCTACCACCTCTAAACCGTACCCCGAAAGCCCTGAAATTTTACGGGGATTATTGGTGAGCAACCGCATTTTTTGGACTCCCAAATCTTGTAAAATTTGTGCCCCAATTCCGTATTCCCGCAGATCTCCTTGAAAACCAAGTCGTTCATTCGCTTCCAGGGTGTCTAATCCTTCCTCTTCCTGAAGTGCGTATGCCTTTATTTTGTTCCCCAGACCAATTCCTCGTCCTTCTTGGCGCAAATACAAAAGCACGCCACTCCCCTCTGCCGCAATCCGTTCCATTGCTTTTTTTAACTGGTGCCCGCACTCACAATGTTTGGAAAAAAGCGCGTCTCCCGTAAGACATTCGGAATGCACCCGCACCAAAGCAGGAATTTCTTTCGACACTTCTCCTTTTACCAGCGCCACATGCTCTTTTTTATGCTGAATATCTTCATACACAAAAATTCGAAAATGCCCGTAATCCGTATTCAAATTCGCCTCTGAAATTTTTTGAATCATTTGTTCGGTTTCCCGCCGGTATTGCACAATATCTGCAATAGTAAGAATTTTAAGATCGTGTTTTTGGGCAAATTTTTCTAAATCCTGCACCCGCGCCATGGTCCCATCTTCGTTCATAATTTCACAAATCATAGAGACTTCTCGGTATCCTCCTAATTTGCAGAGATCAATGGACGACTCCGTATGTCCGCATCGCACCAACACTCCCCCGTCTTTAGCATTTAACGGAAAACAATGCCCTGGACGCACAAAATCACGGGCACTGGAATTGGGATCAGTAATTTTTTGAATGGTCAATGACCGATCTTTTGCAGAAATACCGGTTTCAATCCCCTCTTTGGAATCTACCGAAACCGCAAAATTACAAGTATTAGGATCTGCATTCGGCACCATAGGATGGAATCCACACCGTTTGGAAATCTCAGAAGACACCGGAGTACACAAAAGTCCACGGGCTTGCGTCACAAAAAAGTTCACCATTTCTGGCGTTGCCAATTCTCCCGGAAAAACGAGATCACCTTCATTCTCACGATCTTCATCGTCGATCACAATAACTGGCTTGTGTTTTTTAAACTCCTCCAATGCTTCTGGAACGGTACAAAAAGACATGAATAACAAAAAAATTCGGGAGAAAATCTACAGGAAATTTCTGGAAAAAGAAAAAGTTTTATAATTCCCCCACGGCCCTACACATTTCCGACCTCGTAATGGGTTGTGCTCCTCTTAAATCGCCATCATCCTCGGGAATTAACATTCCTCTTTTTTTTGCTTCGACAAGATATGGGGTGTCCCATTGCTCTCCAGGTTTGGAAACAATCGCAATACCCAACGCCAAGAAAATCATTTTTACCGCTTCTGAGCGACTCACCGGATTTTCTGGTCTAAAAGTATTATCGGAGTATCCCGTAATAATGCCTTTGTCTATTCCGGCTTTTATATATGGGGCATACCAACCCGTAAGAGAAGTATCGGAAAAAGGAAGAGAAGCCATGACCGTTGGAACACTTATTTTGGCAGAGAGGAGTACCATTTTAAGGGCTTCTGCACGATTGAGAGAATCATACGGACGAAGATTTCCGGTTGTTGCATCTCCCTGTACCACCCCTTTTGTGGCGAGATCTGTAATGTACGCGTAATCGGGATGCGTTTGGGGGACATCCGGAAACGAGTGAGGAGAAACGCCCCCTCCCATATTTGTAGCAGTAGAGACAACACTTCCCGAAAAGAATTCTCCGTTTTCGGTAAAAACTCTGCGCGCCCCATACCAACATCCGGTCCAATACGACGAAGAAAGGGAATCTTGCACCGTTTTCCCGTGGTATGAATTGGCATTTAAAAAAGCATCATTCCCGAGGTAAATCCCCACATGATTTGGTTTTCTGGCAGTCCAGCCCGTATCAAAAAACACAAAATCACCCCGAATAAGGTCTTTTTTTTCGACTGGAGCGCCAATGGAATATTGATCAGTGCTTACCCGAGGAATGGTTTTTCCAAAAACAGCTTTTGCTGCTGCATACGGCAATCCAGAGCAATCGTAACTATCGGGCCCCTCATTTCCCAAAATGTACGGTTTTCCAAGGCATCCTTGACAATATGCCACAAAATTTTCCAGAGAAGACATAAAAAAGGGGAAAAAGTAGGTAAATAATATCATATTTTTAGGAAAGAAATAATTTAAAAATTCGTAATTGATAATCGGAACACGCCTCTCTATAATACCCCTTGAAATTTCTCTTTTTTTGTATGCACGCTTCTGTAGAACACCTGGAAGGAACTATCAAAAAGTCATTCGAGTTCCTCTTTTCTGAACTTGCAGGACTCCAAGTAGGTCGGGCAAGCCCGCTTTTAGTAGAAGGTCTCCATATCACCGCGTATGGCTCTTCTCAACCCCTTAAAAATATTGCCACTATTACCGTAGAAGGACCGCAAACCCTTATGATTTCCCCCTGGGACAAAGGACTTTTAAATGTCATTGAAAAAGCCATCCGAGAAGAGAGTGCACTCGGGCTTTCTCCCGTTAATGATGGAGTAGGAGTTCGTCTCAATATTCCGCCCCTCACCGAAGAACGCCGAAAAAATCTCTGCAAAGTGGTGGCTCAAATGGGAGAAGAAACAAAAATTGCCATCCGAAAAAATCGCCATGATGCCATGGATATGGTAAAAAAAGATGAATCCCTCTCCGAAGATGATGAAAAACGCCTAGAGAAAGAAATCCAGAAAAAAGTAGACGACGCCAATACAAAAGTAGACGAAATCACCAAAAAGAAAGAAGAAGACATTACCAAAATCTAATTTTACCCACCCGTATGGAAAACACTTTTTCTAAAAAAAGTCAGCAATATGAAAAGCAAATTCTTTGGGGAGGTATTGCCCTGGGAATTATAGCCCTCTGGTATTTTGGAATGCTCCTCTCCTCTATTGCATTCCTCGTTATCTTTTCACTCCTCATTATTCTCCACGAATTGGGACATTTTTGGGCAGCCCGAAAAGGAGGAGTACAAGTAGAAGAATTTGGATTTGGGCTTCCTCCAAAAGTCTGGGAGAAAAAAACCACCACCACCATTCCCTACACCGAAAACGGGAAACAAAAAACAAGAACCGAAACCATGAGTTGGACGCTGAATGCCTTTCCTATTGGAGGATTTGTAAAAATGTTGGGAGAAGATGAGACTCAGCACTCCGAAAATCCCCATGCGTTTTCCAACCGTCCACTCCATTGGCGTATTCTTATTGTATGCGGAGGAGTTATTATGAATTTTCTGCTCGGATGGGGACTTTTAACCCTGGGATATACTTTTGGAATTACCCCTCTTGCTCCTACACCAGAACAAATTCAGGAATATACCGAACAGGGAATTTTTCAAAAAGTAGAAGGAGTCATGGTGGAATCCGTTGCAGGAACTCCTGCAGAAGAACTCGGATTTAAACGCTTTGATGTCATTCAGAGCATAAACGGACGAGGGACTCCCTCGGTTCGCTTTTATTCCCTCATGGCCGACAGCCTGTTACGCCAGGAAAAAAGAACCTCTGCTACCATTAACATCAGCCGTTTTAATAGCAGTACCAAAAGTTTTGACGAACAAAATATTGTTATCCCCCTCTCTGCAGAACCTTTTTTCTTTCCTTCTGCACTCCAAACAAAAATTATAAGCCTGGTTCCCAAAGGAAAAGCAGAAAAAGCCGGATTGAAACCCGAAGACCGGATTATGAAGGTCGATGAAACTTTTATCAGTAATACGGAAAACTTCTTATCGGTACTGGAGCAAAAAAAGAAAACTGGAAATTCGGAAGTCCACTTGAGTGTTAAAAGAGAAGGAAGCACTGAAGATCAAATCGTGATCGTTTCTTTTGATCGAGAAGGGCATTTGGGCGTACAAGTAGGCGACAGTATTATAGAATCAAAGAAAAAAGGAGTTCCGGTTATTTATGATGGTGATTTTTATGCACCCATAAAATCGGTACAAGAAGTATTTTGGAAGGCTCCCATTACGGCTTTTCAAGAATCTTGTCGATTTATTGGACTGTCGGTAAACATGGTGGGAGATCTCGTGGTAAAAATCCTCACCAAATTTACACTCCCAGCAGGAGTAGGAGGTCCGGTAAGTATTGCACACACCACAGGAATGCTGGTCGATCAGGGAGATTTCTCCAAACTCGTACAGTTCACTGCCATTTTATCGCTGTCTCTGGCAGTAATTAATATTATGCCGTTTCCCGCATTAGATGGAGGAAGACTTATTTTTCTCCTGATGGAAGGGGTTTTAGTGCTGGCACAAATGTTTAGTACAAAAATGGGATGGAAGAAAAAAATCCTACAAAAAGTTCCACCAGCGTGGGAAGCCCCTCTCCATATTGGAGGATATGCGCTTCTTTTAATTCTTATTGCCATTATTAGTTGGCAAGATATTGTACGAATATTTTTCTCCTAAGGATAGGTTTTAAACCTGTTCTTAAAAAACAATGGGCGTGCCATTGGCACGCCCCTACGCATTTCTCCCATTTTCTATGTATGAAATCCGTTGGCACTCCCGTGCCGGACAAGGCGCTATTACGGTTGCAAACGCACTGTGCGAAATTATTGCACATGAAAAACTAGAAATTTTTTCCCAATCTTTTCCTGATTTTGGAGCAGAAAAAAAGGGCGCAGCCGTAGTGGTTTTTAACCGATTTTCCGAAGAACCCATTGAAGAAAATTATCATATTGAACACCCGAATGTGGTGGTATTTTTAGATACCTCACTTATTAACGAAGCCGAACTCTCGTACGAAGATATTTTAAAAGGGCTCGAAGAGAACGGAAATATCCTCCTCAATACTTCCCAAGAAAAAACGCAGTTTTCTGAAAAATTTTCCGGCACTGTTTTTCATGTTCCAGGAACCGTTATTGCCACCCAAGAAATTGGGCGCAACATTCCTAATGTTCCACTTTTGGGAGCACTCCTCAAAATCACCAACCTCCTCTCCATTGAAAAATTTCTTCCCGCATTGGAAAAATATCTTTTAGAGTCTCTGCCACCAAAAGTGGTAGCTGGAAACTTAAGGGCATTTCAACGGGGATATGATGAAGTAAGAAAAGTGTAGATTTTTATTTAGAATAATTTTTCCCATTCATCTCCTTTGGCGTACTGCGGAAAAATTTCATCAGTATGATAGTGTTCTGCTTCTTTTTTGCATTCGCCCCAATATCTTTCTGCAGAAACGGGTAAAACCCTTTGCGAAAAAGTTTCAGGAGAAAAGGAATCTTCCACCCCATTCATAAAAATCCCACCCCAAGAGACAGTGGGAAGCAAAGGGAAAACTTCTTCCAATGTTTTTTTCTCCATTTTTGTCTGCCCATTTTGCCCCCAAAGCACATTTCGCTTTCCCGCACTCATGAGCACATTTTTTGCCGTGGGAAACATTTTTTGTAAAAAAACAGCAGTAGAAATGGTCGAAAGCGTTATGGGAGTTTTGGAGAATGTTTTCCAGGTATTGGCCGTTACCGCAATACTCCGCAGTAGGAGAAACGGTCCTGGACCGTTTATAACCGTAATATGCGTTATTTTGGCAGGATCAATACGGCCAGCAATGCTATCTACAAATGATGTTTCCTTGGGAACCGCAAAAAAATCCCATGTTTTTGAAAGGGGGTCAAAAAGTGCTCCCATTCCGCCGTTTGGAAGTGCTGCGCAAAAAAGGTGCATAATTATTTTCCTAATTCCAAAACCTTCTGTTTTAAATCTCCCGCCTTCTCTTTCCACGATTCTGGAACTTTAGGGACCACACTCTCTACACTGGTTTTTAAACTGCTCACCGTTTCTTCTACTTTCATATAAAAATACCAAACCATAAAGGCAGTCAGGAGGTACGGCAATACAATCATCATAAAACTCGCAAAAAACCCCCACTTCCGGCGTGTTTCTCGCCGCTCTTCAATCTCCAGTAATCGAGCAAGAATTTGCTCATTTCTCAGGGTAAGATCCCGAATAGCTTGCAAATTTTCTTCTGGGCGCCGTATGGGAGAAACAGGGGAAGACACTGGTATATTTTCCATGCAAAAGAGAAAATTGATTTTTACACTGAAAAAATATAGTATTGGGGCGCGAAATAAAAGTATTTCTCTATGCAATCTCCTCCTTTTCGTCCGGCGTTTTTTTCGGAATTCCTTTCACGGCTTTTTTCCGGCATTGGAGGTGGACTTCTCGGAACCAGTGCTTCACTTCTGGTATTCGTGCTTTTTTCATACGCACAAAATAATGCGCAAAGTTTAGGAAATACTGCAGAATTTTCAGGTCTTGGAATTTTAGCCGTTGTTTTTTCTGGATCTCTCATTGGCAATCTCTTTGCCACTTTTTTTCATACTATTGCATCTCCCGAGCGATATACACCCCGATCAGAAGTGATGAAATATGTTTTTTCCGTAAACCTTTTTCTTTTTCTCACGGCTCTCCCTTTTTATTTATTGGCGGGCAGTAGCGAAAGTCTCCTCACTATTGCGGCTATTCACTTTTTTCTCTCTGCCAGTGCCTCCCTTTTGGCAGTAGAAATGATGGCCGGAAAAGACTATGGCATTATGGCAATTATCGCCATTTCCATTGTGCAACTCTTCGTATTATCAGTGTACTTTTTTCTTCCCTTTGGTTCCTATGGTCCCATGCTTCCCATCCTCTTTTTACCCCTTATTTGGGCACTACTCCCATTTATGGTGTTTGTGGTAGAAAAAATACGAGGCGGAATGTGGAATGCTTTTGGATATGATATATTTGGAGCAAAATCTTAATTCCCCCCATGCCAACACCCATACAAACCCTCGAAAATACGCTTCTTCCCTTTGCATTCCAAAAAAAAGAAGTCATTCGGCTTTTGCTTATTGCCCTATGTATTAAGGGACATATTTTAATAGAAGATCTCCCCGGAGTAGGAAAAACAACCCTCTCTAAAGCCTTTGCAAAAAGCATTGGACGCGTTTTTTCGCGTATACAAGGGACTTCCGATACCCTTCCTCAAGACATTGTGGGAGGAGAAGTATTTGACCAGAAAACCAATGTTTTTGCACTCCGCAAAGGACCTCTTTTTGCAGAGGTGGTGCTGATAGATGAAATTAACCGTATGCACCCCAAAACCCAGAGCGCTTTTTTGGAAGCCATGGAAGAGCGGCAAATTTCCATTGGGGGAAAAGCATACGCACTTCCAAAAATTCATCTCATATTAGCCACCCAAAACCCATTGGAATATGATGGAACATATCCATTGCCCGAAGCGCAGCGAGACAGGTTTCTCTTCTCTCTTGCGATTGGTATTCCACCTATTTCTATTCAAAACCATATTTTTTGCAACCCCCAGGCATCGGATGTCATGGAAAGTATTCGAGAAATAACACCCCTTATTTCTGAGGCAGAAATTTTAGAACTCCAAAAATCCGTTCTCCAAGTGCACTGCGATGCGGGCATTGCCGAGAAATATCTCCAATTTGGAGAATGGACCCGAGATCCCCATATTTTTCGGTACGGACTGAGCCTGCGCAGTCTTTCTCTTTTGTCCCTTTCCCTCCGCGCCAATGCGTTTTTAGAAGGGAGAGACTTTGTTATTCCCGAAGACGGAAAAGACCTCATCGTCCCCTTTTGTACGCATCGCATTGAGGTTCTCAATCAGTCGCTTCTGCCCCATCAAATACATGAGATGATAGAAACAAAATTTCATGAAATAGTGGGATAAGCGTGTTATCAAACTTTTTTGCACTGTTTTTGGGGGAACCTTGCACTTTTGCATTCCTCATGAGAGAATCCTCTCCGACATTTCTTTGTTTCCATGAACATGAAACGCACTGAAAATATGGCTCTCCATTTTTGGAAAAATATTCTCCTCCTCCCGTTTGGTCGCCGCTTGGTATTTTTTGGAGCGGTGTTTACCCTTATTTTTCTTTTTTTTCCGTGGTTATCCGCCAGTATAAAAGGAGAAGAAGGTGTTTCGGGTCATAATGCGTTTGCGTATCTCCCCATTTTTGGGATTATTACTATGGGCATTGGTCTTTCTGGGCTTCTCATAGTACTCCGTGAAATTTTCTCCAAAAAAGGATTTATTGGATCCGTATCGCACGGACAAATTCTCATTTTTCTTTTTGGGCATGGAGTATACACCATTCTTATTGCCACTTTTGTTTTTCATGAATTCGCGTCTCAAATCCCTTTTAGTGAGGTAAATATTGGGCTCGGTCTCACCTTTGTTTCTCTCGGAATTGGGCTTGCCGGATCAATTTTTTCTAAAGATTACATTCCTAAAGGAGCCGACCGAAAAGTGTTTGCCGAACCCCATGAAATAGATCCTTCTTCCGTTACCCTCCACCCGGAGGATTCTTCTCAACTCTCTTTTGATGAACAACCATGACTTCCCCCAACCCTTCTGCACCACCGGTAGAAAAAGTAAGCGAACAATACTATGATTTTTTGCGAGAAGCAGAAAATGAGGAAATTGTTGGAGAAATTGACTATGATGGTCTTTTAGATTTGGAAAAGAAAAAATTTGGACGGGAGGAAGACGAAGAAGGTATTGGAGGAGAAAATGATGTCATCGTCTTTTATTGCCGAGATTGTGAAGCCATTGTTCCCGTACAAAAAAAAGCACAGCAAAAACTCGCTTTTGAATGCGAACAGTGCAAGGGATCGGAAATTGTATATGGAACAAAGCGCGGAATTAGTGGATATTTTAAAAAGTCATCGTAGGAACCAGTCAGTAACAGCGGGTCATGACCCGCTGTTATTTACTGCTGATAAAATCATTCTCTCACAGAGTTCCTCAAACGAAATTCCTACCGCTTTTGCCGCATCCGGAAGCAGAGATGTTCCCGTCATGCCGGGGAGCGTATTCACCTCCAAAACTCCTATTTCTTCTCCGTAAACAAAACTGTCAACGCGATATCCCCCAGAACATTCCAAGAGAATTCCAATGCGGGTATTTATTTCTTGCAGGCGTTTTTGAGCAGTCTCTGAGATACGAGCCGGAATAATGTGTGTTGATCCCCCTACCGCATATTTGGACTCATAATTATAAAAATCATGCTCATTATAGGAAATTTCTATAATGGGAAGCGCTTGCCCGTGTAAAACTCCTCCAGTGCATTCTTTCCCGGGTAATCCTGATTCTATGAGGATTCGAGAATATTTTGAAAATACTTCTTCCAGTGCGCGTTGAAAATCTGACTCTGTTTTTACTTTTACAATTCCTACGGTAGAACCTTCCCTCGCAGCTTTTATAAAAAGGGGAAAAGAAATATTTGGAAGCCATTCTTGTACCTTTCGTATTCCCTCTTCATGATGCTGAGTTTGAAAAAAATCATGTTTTTGCCTGGTATGCAATGAGCAAAGGAACTCATCACCCTGCGTTTCGATGCAAATATCATCTGCTACAGGGATATTTTCTGCCCGTAAAATGCGCTTGGTAGAAATTTTATCAAAAGCAATGGCACTGGCATGAATACCAGATCCGGTATATGGAACTCCAAATTGCTGTAAAAGTCCCTGAATTTCGCCATCTTCCGCGTGTGTTCCATGAAGGGCAATATACACCACATCAATTTCTTTTTGTTGAAGTGCCACAATCAACTCATCAAAATTTTCTGCCGGATCAAATCGCCGAATTTGAAACTTTTTATTGGTCCGGAGTGCATTAATCACTGCGCTTCCTGAAACCTTTGAAACCTCTCGCTCAGACGATTTTCCACCGAGGAGCACCGCTACTTTTAGGGGATTCTGCATATTTTTTAAAAAAACGGTCATACTATACCAAAAGATACCTCCCCTTTTCAAATACACAAACTCTGTCCACCTCTATCCGTTCTAAATCTGCAAAAATATCAATATGGTAGCGTTGTACAATTTTTTTATGAATTTTCTGCCGGTAAATATTGTGTTTCTTTCCTAAGGAAAGGTGAAAACCTGCCATGCGCTCAAAAGCATTCACATCCGCAAGAGGGGTTTTTATAGAAATCGCAGGATTCAGACCAAATCCTGCTTCACGCACCATCACTTCGCCCTCCTCTTCCCGAGTAATCCTTTCCAAAATATTTTCTCGAAAATCCTGGGGACAAAGCGGATCATCGCAATGGAGCATACTTTTTTCAATCCGCACGCGAAACGGTTTACACACTACAATGCGAAGGTCTTTATCGGGATAACACGAAACCATCATCTCTCCATTCACCGTTGAAAAATCGAGTGCTTCAGAAAAGACTTCTCCACAAATAGCTCCCCCGCCGCGGTTTTTTTGTTCTGAGAAAAGCCCATGATTTACCTGACACTTCTCCATTTTTCCAAAAGAGAGCACCGATCCATCCCGAGAAAAAATTTTTGTTTCCAGACTATTTTCTATTTTTTCTGCAAGACGGATCCCCAGGTTTTTATAGTATTCCCCACGGAAAACAAGGGCGTCCGCGTATGTTTCGTATTGTTCGGGATAAAAATACTGCAAATGCGTGTGTTCCAAGCATCCCACGCCATTATTAAACAGTTTGAGACGAATACGAAAATCATCAAGGCGAAAATCCCGTGATTGCACAAGAATAACCGTTGCACCAGCAGGGAGCACCAAGAGTTTTTGGGTTATTTCTTGGGGATCCCATTCATCAAAATTTATGATTTCCGCTTTTGGCATATTTTGTACATACGCATTTGCCAAAAGGTTTGAAAGCGGAGATTGCCGATCAAAAATCAGGATTTGCGGCTCGTCTGCTACTCCCAACTGTTTTTTCAGGATATCAGCAGTAACACAGAGAAATTTTTCTGGAAGGGAATCCATAAAGAGGAAATATGTTTTTAATGTAAATCAAAAATTCTCTTGCAGGCGAGTACTGCGTTTCTGGGCTCCAAAACAGTAAGAGCCGGAACATCCGACGGCATTTGAATGGTAGAATGAATATTGACCAACATATCCAGTTTATCGGCAAACGGAGGGCAAGCCAAAACAGGTTTAGAACTATTCGCCGCGCAAAAGCCAGAAAGGGCATTAGACCTGCCGGCAACGGTAATAAAGATCACTTTTTCAGATTCGTATTTTTTTAAAATTTCCAGCACTTTTTGGGGCTGTTTATGCGCACTGGCGGCAAACCATTCTTGCGCAATACCAAATTCTTGGCACGCTGCCTGGATTTTTTCTACAAATGGTTGGTCTTTGTCACTGCCGGAGATAATGATGATTTGGGACATAAAAATGGGGATAATGATTTTTGAAACAGAGAAAGATTGCCAAAATTTTTTGAGAAAGCAAATAATTCATTCCTTAATACACCTCTCCTTCTCCTGGGAACTCTCCATTTATAACTGCATTTTTATATTTTTCCAATGCGTGAAGTGCCTCATCTCTGGCATTTCCAAAGCGGCGAAGAAATTTTGGCTGAAAACTGGGATCCGTTTTCCCAATAAGGTCATCAAAAACCAGTACTTGACCCTGCACATACCTTCCCGCACCAATGCCAATAACGGGGATTTGAAGACTCTCTTGCACTGCTTTTCCAAGAGATTCCGGTACACACTCGAGCACTAAAAACGATATCCCCCGAGCCTCTAAAAGCTTTGCGTCAGAGAGAATTTTCTCAGCAGATTTCTCCTTTTTCCCTTGCACTTCCCACTGGAGAGCCGTTTGAGGGGTAAGCCCCAAATGTCCCGTTACCAAAAAATCTCGGGTGCGCAGTTCTGTAATGGCTGAAAGCACAAAATCTTCCGCACCCTCCAGTTTAAAATGAGTTGCTCCGGAATTCGCAAAATATTCTGCCGTATCAACGGCAATAAGCGGATTATCATAAGACCGAAAAGGAAAATCAACAATCACTGGAGTATTTTTTACCGTTTTACACACCGCTTTTATGTGGGGAAACATAAGCTCTTTGCTCACTTCTCGCGTACTTTTAAGCCCGTATACCGTCATACCCAAAGAATCTCCCACAAGAATAGCATCCATTCCAGATTTTTCGCACAACTCTGCGGAAAAAATGTCATACGCGGTAGACCACACTAAAGAAGGAATCATGGGGAATAAAAAAATTCAGAGAAATGAGTTTCTCTAGCACTCGTCTCGTTTCGTATGGTACCTTTTTTCGGCGATATGGGGAGCATTTACTGCTCACTTTTTTCTTTCTCAAAACAGTCCTCTTTCTTTTTCCCATGCTCACCCTCGTCATTGATAATTTTGATTCCTTTGTCTTCAACCTCGTCCAATACATTGGAGAACTTGGTGGCAATCCGCAAGTCTTTCGGAATAATGAAATAACTCTCAAAGAAATTCGAGACCTCAACCCATCCCACATTCTCCTTTCCCCCGGACCAGGGAATCCAGAAGATCCGGCATATTTTGGAATATGTGCCGATGCCATTAAGGAACTGGGAAAAACCATTCCCCTTTTAGGAGTATGTTTAGGGCACCAAGGGATTGGGAGTGTTTTTGGTGCAAAAGTTGTTCCCGCGCCCACCATTATGCACGGAAAAACATCCCTTTGTACGCATGACGAAAAAGGAGTGTTTAAAAACCTTTCCAATCCCCTACGGGCAATGCGATACCATTCCCTCTGTATTTCCCCCAAAACGCTTCCCGAATGCTTAGAGATCAGTGCCACATCAGAGGATGGAACAATTATGGGAGTCAGACACAAAACATATCCCATCCATGGCATTCAATTCCATCCCGAATCCATTGGAACCCCAGAAGGAAAAAAGCTGATCCAGAATTTTTTAGATATGGGAAGCAAAGGGTAACCAAACTATTGCAGGTATACAAAAAGAGACGCATAATGCGTCTCTTTTTGTATCTTTTCGAAAAATCACACCCTTCTCCGAGAAGAAATTTATTAATTACCAAGATCGACCTTCTGTCCGAGGAGTAAAAGATCGTCGTGGAGCACTTTCTTCCTGTGGTCGAGCCTCGTTTACTACGAGTGGTCGTCCTTTCATATCGCTTCCGTTAAGAGCGTCAATTGCCGCATCTGCTTCAGCATCGTTTGTCATAGTAACAAATCCGAAACCTTTAGACCGCCGTGTTTCGCGATCAGTAATAATGAAGGCATCCTCCACCATCCCGAACTCTTCGAAAAGAGATTTTAGTTCATCATTGGTAAGTCCCCAAGAAAGGTTCCCTACAAAAATTTTTTTCGCCATAACCGTACCGTAAAAAAGAAAAAAAACGCACATCTTGGACAAGGAAAGCTTCCTTTCGAGAAAATGGTGTATTTTTCCGTCCAGTACGCTGTAATTTCCTTTTCAACCTGACTTGCTACGCCAAATTCTACCGAGAGGATGGAGAAATAGCAATGGGATTTTAATGACAATTCTGGTTTATCCCATTTAGGGTAACCTTTAAAAGGGTGTGCTAACGAAGGAAGGGTAGCAAAAGGGAGGAGG
>JBAXIU010000008.1:0-38322 GCA_037138215.1 Candidatus Peregrinibacteria bacterium
AAACTCCTCCTCATTTTAATTCACTCTGTTGCACTTCGAATTAAAATCTAGGAGAGGGTTATTGAAAGAAGAAACTCTTGCATTTCCTCTCCGTTCTTGGTATTTTTTGGCCTGATCTGGTTAAAAGCCGGATTTTCTTTTTTTTATAGTCCCCGTTTTATGCAGAACCAACAATTTATTGCGGCGCTTCGCCAGCTCTGTAGTGAAAAAAATATCGAAAAAGAACTCGTGATGGAAGCGGTAGAATCCGCCATCGCAGCAGCCTATAAAAAAGATTACGGAAGTAGAGACATGGAAGTTCGGGTAGAACTGCAAGAAGATGCTCCTGAATTGGCACGCATTTATCTCTTAAAAGAAGTAGTGGAGGACGATGATGTAGTGGATGAAAAAGTGGAGGTTTCTCTTGAGGAAGCAAAACAGGTAAATCCAGAAGTGGAATTAGGGGATGAAGTGTACATTGATGTTACCCCCAGTGGATACGGACGCATTGCAGCACAAAGTGCAAAACAAGTTATTTTGCAAAAAGTTCAAGAGGCAGAACGCATTTCTCTGTTTCAGCGGTTTAAAGATAGAGAAGGGCAGTTGGTAACCGGAAGTGTTAACCGTGTAGAGGGGAATCATATTTTTGTAGATATTGAAAAAACAACGGTGTTACTAGGAGAACGACAACGCGTTCCTGGAGAAAAATATTTTCCAGGGCGACGAATGCGTTTGTATCTCGAACGCGTGGGAAGCTCTGCAAAAGGACCACAACTTCTTGTTTCTCGGACCAACACCAAACTTATTGAGAAGCTCATGGAAGAAGAAATTCCAGAAATTGCGCATGGAGAAGTGGAAATTGTCGCTATTTCTCGGGATGCCGGAGTGCGATCAAAAGTGGCGGTGCGCGCATTAGATAAAAAGGTAGATCCTGTGGGAACCTGTATCGGGCAACGGGGATCGAGAATCCATCCCATTATGGATGAGCTAAGCGGAGAACGCGTGGATGTGATTGAATGGGATGATAATATGGCTTCTATCATTGCGCGAGCGTTGCAACCCGCAAAAGTGGCGAATGTGGTCATTATTACCGACGAAGAATTTATTGATGAGGAGAGCGGAAAACGCATTAAAAAACGAGCCGCGGTATTTGTTGATGAAGAAGAACGAGCAATGGCGATTGGAAAAAGAGGGCAAAATATCCGTCTTGCCAGCGAGTTAACCGGATTTGAGCTGGATATGTATAATATTGAAGAATACGAAGCCTTTGCTGAAAGCCTGGGTGCTATTCAAGACGGAAAAAAATAATAAACCTTTGTGTGTTTTTATGAGTTCTAAAAAAAATCCTCCGGTTCCCAAAACTGCAGCAGAAGTAGAATCTATGCGCAAAGGGGGTGCTATTTTGTATACTATTCTCCATACTGTTGGAAAAGCCTGTACAGAGGGCGTTACTCCAAAAATGTTGGATCAAATGGCGCACGAACTTTGCCGTCAATATGCGGTTAAGCCCGCTTTTTATGGATATATGGGTTTCCCTGGAGCAATGTGTACCAGCGTTAATAGCGCTGTCGTGCACGGAATCCCCAGTGATATCCCTCTGAAAAATGGGGATATTATTGGACTCGATTTTGGAGTAGAGCTGGACGGGCTTTGTACCGATTCGGCATATACTTTTGTAGTGGGAGAAATTCCCAAGAAAACCCAAAAGTTTTTAGAGACGGTTCAAGAATCTCTTTATGCTGCTATTGCCGTTGCAAAAGACGGTATGAGACTGGGAGATATTAGCGGAACCATTGGAGATATGATTACCAAAGCTGGTTACAGTGTGGTAGAAGAATTGGGTGGGCATGGTATTGGTCGAGCAGTGCACGAAGAGCCACATATTTATAATTTTGGGAAAAAAGGAACCGGAATGGTGTTACGGGAGGGAATGACTTTGGCGATTGAACCCATTGCGAATATGGGCAAAAAATCCATTTATACCGCTGCTGATAAATGGAGTATTTTTTCAAAAGATGCATCTTTATCAGGACATTTTGAGCACACCATTGTTGTGGGGAAAGAATGTGGGGAAATTTTAACCATCGCATAAAAAGCCCTGTTTTTTTGCTCTTGAAAAGCGTATAATAGAAGGAAATTTTTTCTTCTTTTTTATGAAAATCCATTTTTCTGGCGCTGCGCATGAGGTTACCGGGTCTAAACATTTACTGGAAATAAACGGAAAGTTTATCCTTTTAGATTGCGGACTTTTTCAGGGAAAACGCCAAGAGGCGTATGAAAAAAACAAGGCATTCCCGTTTGATCCGCAAATCATTGACGCCATGGTTCTTTCCCATGCGCATTTGGACCATTGTGGAAATCTTCCGACGCTCGTAAAAAAGGGATATCACGGCAGAATTTTTTGTACCGAAGCAACAGCAGATATTCTTCCTCTTATGCTTGCTGATTCGGCACATATTCAGGAGCAGGACGAAAAATTTGTGGGTCGCCATTGTAAAAATCTTAAAGTCCCAAACGATCCCCTGTATACCATGAAAGATGCAGAGGCGGTGACGCCGCTCCTCACGGGGAAACCGTATCGTACTCCATTTGAGGTATTGCCAGGAATTACCGTAGAGTTTTATGATGCGGGGCATATTTTAGGTTCCTCGTCGGTGTACATCACCTTTGAAGAGAAGGGGAAAAAGAGATCATTTCTCTTTACGGGAGATATTGGAAGAATTCAAAAAAATATTCTCAAAGATCCAGAAACACCCGAATCGGCAGAAATTATTATTACCGAATCGACTTATGGAGATAGAAAACACGAAGCCGTATCAGAACTCCGTACTGAATTGGAAAAGATTATTACCGATACGGCTGCCAAAGGTGGAAAAATTATTATTCCGGCGTTTTCACTCCAACGCACCCAAGAAATTATTTATGATCTCCATATTTTGGAAAAAGAGAATCGCATTCCAAAAATGCCCATTTTTGTGGATTCTCCATTAGCGACGAATGTGACGGACCTCTATATCAAGCACAAGGAGTGTTGTGACCAAGAATCGTATGATGATTTTCTCTCTCATGGAGAGGCGATTCTCTTTTTTGAACAGCTCAAATATACGCGAACTGTAGACGAATCTAAAGCCATTAAAGATGTCGTAGGACCCGCCATTATTATTTCTGCCAGCGGAATGTGTGAAGGGGGACGAATCCGTCATCATCTTCTAAATGAGGCTTCTAATCCCAAAAATACCATTCTTATTATTGGGTACCAAGCCGAATATACTTTAGGGCGCCGTATTGTAGAACGAAGACCGGTGATTAAAATTTTTGACGAATACATCAAACTTCGAGCAGATGTAAAAGTTTTAAACGGATATTCCGGACACGCCGGAGCAGACGAGTTAGATGCATTTTTAGACCGCATTACGGGTGTAAAAAATGTTTTTGTGGTTCATGGAGAACCCGCTCAAAGTTTTGCATTTGCCAAACGGTTACGGGCAAAAACAGAAAAAAAATGGACCATTGAAGTTCCCGAAGCCGGAGATATTATCGATCCAGATGATATTTTGTTTTTCGAAGAGGTTTTGTGAAGCAGTAAAAAAATGGTATAATTCTTTTAAAAATTTTCTTTTTTCTATGTCTCTTTCTTCTTTCTTTGCTCCTCAATCCGTTGCCGTGGTAGGCGCGTCTGAAAACCCCGATAAACTCGGGAGCATTATTTTGCAAAATATTTTGGATGCCCAATTTCCTGGGCGTGTAAGAGGGGTTAACCCCAAGCACTCCGGAGAAACACTTTTTGGCGTTCCTTTTCTTTCTGCTCTTTCTGATGAAAAAGAGGCTTTTGACTTAGCGGTTATTGTGGTTCCTGCTCCGTTTACAAAAGCCGTGGTGCAGGATGCTATAGTCAATAAAACAAAAAGTATCATCCTCATTTCTGCCGGATTTGGCGAAGTGGGTAACACAGAATTGGAGCATGAGATTTCCAATCTCTGCCATGAACACGGAATAAACCTTTTGGGACCCAATTGTTTGGGAGCTATTTTTCCATACGCCAAACTCAATGCCAGTTTTTCAGACGGATTCCCAAAAGAGGGGAATATCTGCTTTGTTTCTCAATCGGGTGCCTTTTGTACCGCGGTACTCGACTGGGCAATGGAAAAGGGGATTGGATTCTCCCACTTCTTATCGCTCGGAAACAAAGCCGGAATTTCGGAAGACCAAGTGTTAGAATATTTAGCACATGATCCGAAAGTGGAGATTTTTGCGTTTTATTTGGAATCTCTCCACAACGGGAAACGCTTTATAGAGCTCATTGAAAAAATTTCTAATAAAAAACCGGTGGTTATTTTACAACCCGGGAGATCTGCAAAAGCCATGGAAGCCAGCGCATCCCACACGGGTAGCCTTGCTCCTAATGCACGAGTTTTGGAAGCGGCGTATAAAAAAGCGGGAGCGATTCAAGTGTTTTCCATGCGAGAAATGTTTGGGGTTATCAAAGTGCTCTCGTTTGCGCCAGGAAAGAAATTTGGGAGACGACTAGGAATTATTACAAATGCGGGAGGAGTAGGCGTAGAAGCCTCTGATTTGACGGAAGATAATCATTTAGAGCTCGTTAATTTTTCTCCAGAACTGTTGGCAAAATTAAAGGCAGCCCTTCCGGCAGAGGCAAATATTAAAAACCCCATTGATATTATTGGAGATGCCCGCACAGACCGCTATAACACAGCTCTTCAAATCCTTTCCGATTCTGATGAAGTGGATCAAATGTTGGTTCTTTTAACACCGCAACGCACCACTGAAATTGAAAAAACAGCGGATTGTATTGCCGATTGGTTCCAAAAAACGGATGAAAATATTATTGCCAGCTTTGTGGGAGGGACAAAAGTACGAAAGGGAATTAACATTTTAAGAGATCGAAGAACCCCCGCATTTCGATTTTCTGTGGAGGCCATTAGAACCATGGCACTTTTGGCAAACAGAACTACTCAAATGCACCGAAAACCATTGGTGAGAGATTTTTTTCCTCCTTCCCAATCTGCACTGCAAACACTTTTAGAGGAAGCAAAAGAAAAGGGTGAAAAAAGTCTTTCCGCCGCAGCAACAGAAGAGTTTTTACGAGAATATGAATTAGATACTCCGCTTTCTTACGCATTTCCGGTGACAGAAAAAGAAAAAGCAAAGGTATTTGCCCAATCATTTTTTCCGGATCAAAAAGTGGTCGTAAAACTCTCTGCTCCCTCCGCTTTGCATAAAACAGAAATGAGGGGCGTGTTTTTAGATATTTCAGATACAGAGTTGTTTGAAGAAGCTTGGGAAAGTCTTGCAAAAGCCATTATTAATCTCAGTATTCCAGAAGCAAAAATTCTTATTCAAGAACAAATTCCGAAAGGAGCGGAAGTGATTGTAGGAATCCACACCGACAGCACTTTTGGAAAAATTCTTTTGTTTGGAGGTGGGGGAGTATATACGGAGGTTTTTCAGGATACGACATTGGAAATTTTACCCGATATTGACATCCCGGGAATGATTCGTCGCACTAAAATTGGAAAAATTAT
Source organism: Candidatus Peregrinibacteria bacterium (assembly GCA_037138215.1). GTDB lineage: Bacteria > Patescibacteriota > Gracilibacteria > CAIRYL01 > CAIRYL01 > CAIRYL01. Next base: position 5,523 of record JBAXIU010000008.1, read on the forward strand.
TTTGGGGGTGCGAGGAGAATCTCCAAAAGCCGTTTCTGCCATTCAAAAAACTATGCAACGCATTGCATACATGGCAGAGGATTTTCCGGATATTGTTTCTGTGGATATGAACCCTATTTTTGTAACGGATGATCGTGCGATTTGTGCGGATGTAAAAATTTTAGTCTCATAATAGAATTTTCTCAAAAGTTGAGTTTTTCATACTTTTTTAGTAGTATTCTCTCCGATTGGGAATATATCCTTTCCACGAATAATGCAAAAAAAATACATATCTCAAGGCTATACCCTAGTGGAGCTCTTGGTAACCCTTTCGGTGTTTGCCATTGTGATGCCGATGATTATGAACTCCTATGACGGGAGACCGAAACAGAGAGAAGAACTTCGGAGTGAAATGGTCAATCTCCTGACTCTTTTTCAATCAGCACGAGCATCTGCCCTTTCGAGTGCGACAGTAAATAATAGTGTTCCAGAAGGGGGATATGGAATTTCTATGGAGTTAGCAAATGATAAAAAAATTTTTACCGTATTTGCGGATCTTAATAAAAATGGCGTGTATGATGAAGGAGTAGGAACAACAGAGAAGATAAAGGATATGACCGTTACGAATCCGAATATTACTTTTTCGGGAATAGTAGATTCGGTGCCGAAGGAGAAGATAAATATTCTCTTTTTTCCACCCAATGGGAGTTCAAAAATATATGCCGATGGCACTGATGCTTCAGAATATAAAGATATGACCCTCACCGTCAGTTATCCCGGGATTCTTATTGAAACTATTTCGTTTAACCGTATTTCTGGATTTTTTGAACGACAGCAAATATTTCCGTCTGCAACCCCTACCACTCCCTAAAGAATGAATATTTTTTTCTTTGATTTTTCTTTCCGGCGAAAAAAAAAGAGTGCTTCTGGTGCGCTTCTTGCGGATGTCATGGTATCGCTTTTTATTTTATCCATTGGTATTACTGCCAGTGCCACAATTATTAGTAATTCAATCCAGCAAAACTCTATCAACAAAAATAAAATTGTAGCCCTTAACCTTGCCCGTGAGGGTATAGAGGCGGTTCGCATTATGAGGGATACTAATTGGCTGAGATACGGAGAAAGTGCCCGAATTTGCTGGAATTATTGGGCAAATAGGAATCAGGATACGGATATGAATGAAACTGATGAAGAATGGACAGGATCTGATGGTAAAACTTATTACGGTTGTATGGAGGACACTAGTAATAGTGGTCAAAACATTCATCCCATTGGACTTGCCAATAATCCGGATGGAACAAAAACAAAAGTAAAAAGCTATGTGGCACTTTTTGATCCCAAGACTTTTCAGTGGATGCTGGTAGAAAACTTTTTTGTCTTTAAAGATGATGGAACAACTGTAACCACAGTGAGAACTTGTGATACGGGCAATTTAGGACTGCCAAATGGAGAAGCTCTTACCAGCGATAATACCTGTAGCGCAGGAGGTGGTTGGGATATCAGAAAGAATTCGGTTGATCTGATAAAAACACTTCTTGATGGAGATGGAAGTCAAAATATGTCTCGCCTGTATATTGATGGCAATACTGGTTTGTATACTCATAAAACATATTATGAGAAAGAAACAAATGGAACCCCGGGTATTCAGCCAGAGGAAAAGCATGATAATGATCGCACAGACTTTTTTCGGGAAATATTTATTCGCTATCCGGTAAATATAAAGGGAGATGGTTTTGTTCCGCTTCCCACTGATGTTATAGATGCCAGTAATGTGTTAGGAAAGAACGCAAAAGCTCTGGATAACCAAATAACTGTGGAAAGTAAAGTCTGGTTTAAAGGAGCCAGTGGAAAAATGGAATCTATTAGCTTAGAAACGGAACTTACCGATTACTTTAGTCGCACGAATTGGTATGAATAATTTTTTCACTCAAAAAAAACGGCCAGGAATGAGCCTTGTGGAACTTATGGTGGGGGCCACCGTATTTACCCTTATGATGGGTATGTCTCTGGCGAGTGTGTTTAGTTTTTATAATGCTCGCCAAAAAATTCTCGCACAGGATGAAATATCTGATGAAACGCGTATTTTAATGGAACGCATTGTACGAGAAGTACGGGTGAATACCATTGATTATTATGAGTATTTTGAAAAGCAATATTACACTAATTCTAATGTTACAGATGCAGCTACTCCTCCCAACATTACTTCGTATGGAGTACATCCTGGAGAATACGAAATGCGGTTTTATAGGGTTCCAGAGTATAATGCCCAATTAAATGGGAAATATATCAATAATATTATTGAGCATCCGACAGACTTTTCTTGGAATAAGGCCGATAGGAATAAGGATAAAGAAATGGGATATTTTGATACCCATGCAGATAAAACGGAAAATATCGTGGATAATGGAAGCATCTGTGTCGGAATTGATAATTTATCCTCCCCTGCTACTTCTGATGATCGGTGTAAAAATGACAATGAGGAGTCTTCTGCCCTTAATAATTATAATCAAAAAGAGCTCTACCTTTTATCAGAATGTAAAGATGCAACGGTGAATACTTTGTGTAAAACGATTATCCGACTGGAGAAAGAGGCAGGAACGGCGAGAGGAATAGTAAAAATGAAAAAAATGATACTCAGGAATAGGGAATGGCAGAATGATACTGATTTTGCTAATTTTGTGCCTATTTCTCCTGCAAAATTAAATGTTACACAACTCGATTTTTTTATTACTCCGAAAGATGATCCTCGAAAAGCGTATGCAGAATCTGCAAAACCTATCAATGGCGTCTGGGTTAATCCGCATATCCAACCCAATGTGATCATTACTTTAAAGGTAAAACTGTCAGATGATGAAGCCAAAAAAACTATAGGAAATAATCCGGAATTAAAGCTCCAAACAACGGCAGCTTCACGAGTATTTAATAATGTAACCTTTCCAAGAAATTAAAAAAATGGTAGAATGGAAGAAGATTTTAGAAAAACAAAACAGATCCTCTTCAGATTCAAAGAAGGATTGAACTCCTAGAAATTTCAAAAAAATTGATATTCTCCATTCCAAAATATGTATACTTCTGTAAAACTCTTTTTTTCGGCATTTAAAAATCCTAAAAAGGGAACGGTAGTTGCGATGTCTCTTGCAATGGTTAGTGCTTTTTTACTGATGTCAGCGGGCGCAATGACCGTGGTACGAGAAAGTAGAGTGGTGGGATCACAGGTAGAAAAAGGAAATAATTCATATTTTGCAGCAGAACGAGGTATGGAATATGCCCTCTATGATATTTCTGGACACCAGATGGGATATGAGGTGGATGAGAACTCTGCGTGTGGGACTAATTGTTACAATGTTTCTAAAGCAAAAAAAACAGGATCCGAAACTACCATAGATATTAAAAGTCTCTCAAACGCTCCAATAGGTAATATTATTACCATTCCAAACCAAGAAACTTCTACCCCCTCTGATAATATAAACTGGAATAGTATTTCTTCTGGTTCTGAAGCAAAAATCCCCCTTTTCCGGGATAAATCCCAAAAATAAACACCGACTGTTGTTTGTTCCATAAGTATTCAAGAACACCTTTTATTTTGCACTACAAAACTTTGCACAAGATATATTGTGCAAAGTTTTTCTTATATCTCTTTTCACTAGTCCCCTGTTAAAAAAATAAATAGTGATTCTTTATTTGTATCGTAATTTTAAAATCAAAAGTGATAATGTCATCAGTGCTTCTATTTTACAGATGAGCTCTCTTTGAAAAATTGCTTTTACCCCCCCCTTTTATAAGGGGGGGCTTTTGCAGAAGAACTTACCAATCTAATGTTCCTCCTGTTTGGTATTCGGTAACGCGTGTTTCAAAAAAGTTTTTTTCTTTTGAAATATCAATGGCTTCACTCATCCAAGGGAATGGATTTTCTTTTTTGTAAACATCGGTAAGCCCAATGCGTTCTAATCGTCTTCCGGCAATGTGCTGCATATAGTCGGTAAATAAGTCGGAATTAATACCTAAAATTCCTTTCGGAAAGCAATCATGCGCAAATTCTACTTCTAGTTTTACCGCTTTATCTACTGCTGCATAAGTTTTAGTCATCAACTCTTCGGTCCACAGTTCTGGGTTTTCTTCTTTAATGGTATTAATCATATCAATTCCAAAATTCATATGCATGGATTCATCCCGCATAATATATTGGATTTGTTCTGCCGCACCCACCAGTTTATTTTGGCGCTGAAAAGAGAGAATAACCGCAAAAGAGGTATAAAAGAACAGTCCTTCACAGATCACATAAAATCCAATCATGTTTTCTAAAAACTGTTTTGCACCTGCCTCTGTTTTGGTAGAAAAGTGTGGATCTAAAATCCCCGTAGAAAATTTGAGAAGCATATTATCCTTGTTCATAATAGAATCTACTTCTCGATACATATTAAAAATTTCTCCTTCATCCAGTTCTAAAGATTCTACAATATATTGGTAGGAATGCGTATGAATCGCTTCTTCAAAGGCTTGCCGTAAAAGATACATTCGGCATTCTGGAGAGGTAATGTGCTTATAAATGGCTAGAACAAGGTTATTGGCCACAATCGAATCCCCTGTGGTAAAAAACCCCATAACCCGTTTAAAAACATGGCGTTCGTCGGGCGTAAGTCCGTTGGGGTCTTTCCAGAGTTCAATATCCCGCTGCATAGAAATTTCCGTTGGAAGCCAGTGGTTGGCATTCGCATCTAAATATGCCTCCCAAGCAAATTTATGCTTCATAGGAGAAAGCTGGACAACATCCGATTCGTCAGATCCATTAATAATTCTTCGTTCATTAACATTGGGGCGGTGAAACGACTTATGAATGGGTTTTATAAAAGAATTGGTAGCGGTAAATCCATCAGACATAGGAAAAGAAAAAATAAAAAAACACCATATATTGTGCTGAGTGCTATGTTACCTTTCTGTATATTGTGGGTCAAGAACTTTTCTGCTGACAAAAAGTTTTCAAAGACAAAGAAATCCATTGATTTCTTAAGGAAAACAGGATATAATACTGTGAAAATTTTTCTTTTTGGTTTATGAACACAAAAGACTTTGCAAAAAACAGTACCAAAATTATTTTGGGGTTTATACTCGGGATAAGCGTTGTATTCGGGAGTGCGACATTCGCAACTTTTAGTATTACCAATAAACCGCTCAGTGTTACTGCAGACACCCCACTTCTCACCCTTGCCAATTGGAACTCCATTTCATCAGCTTTTACACAAGTGGAAGAATACCTGAATAGAGGAATAGAAATAGCAGATGCGGGAGTAACGATTAAAAAAGATGAAACAGTGCAAGGGAATGAACATATTACCAAAGACCTCCAAGTAGACGGAAATAGTAATCTCAATGGAAACCTTACAGTTTTGGGAACTACTAATTTTAAAAATACCACCGTCCAAGGAAATCTTACCATTACCGGAGGTCTTATCATTCCTGTCGGAAATCCTGTAAATCCCGTAAATGGTCAGATGTGGATTGATCCTACCGTTGCTCTTCAATAACATTTCCTTCTGCCTTTCCCCAAAAGATGAAGTCTTTTTCCATAACCCCAACGGCATTTTCTTTCTTTTGGTGCACGCTTACCGTGTTTTTTTGTACGGTTGCTTTCGCAGTCCCTTCTCTTGCTATCGGAGAAACCCCATCGTCATTTAAAATACAAGCCAATAACCACAGCTATAATATTTCTCTCAGTTCTGTTCTTTCTACCTCTCCTATTCATTTTTTTTACAATGGGAAAGTATATGCAGTACTTATTGGCCCCGTAACTCATACCAATGCGACCCCTATTCATGTTTTTATAAATGGACACACATACGCCCTTCTTTCTTCTCCTTCTCCTTCTTGTAACATAATCAGTTCCTGCCAATTTTGGACGAATTCCAATACAGCAGGGAACCAAAATAAAATCGGAAGTTGTTTCATCAATACAACATTAGCTTCCTCTTGTGCTCCAACTCCTACTATTACTCCTTCTGGAAATTGCCAAATTTGGGATGAAGTCAGTGCTCCAGCACAACAGAACAAAGCAGATTTTTGTACTATTGGGATTTAACGATGAAACTGTTTGCACCCCACCGTAAAATTCTCCATAATGCTTCCCGTGATTTCGTGGAAGCATTTTGATTTTTGGCTGCTCGGTGGTCTATGTCTCCTCCTTCTTTTTGGGGTATGGATGATGAGTTCGGTGAGCGTTTTTAACTCATATGCAAAGGAGGTAAGCCGCATATCTCAGGATTTTTGCAAAAAAAGTGATACCAATACTCCCGATTGTCGTGCCAAAGAAGGCAGGGCCTATGCCGAATTTTGGTGTGAGCAAAATAACTGTAATGCCCGCTACCTTACCAGCCAAATACGCAATATTTTTGCAGGGTTTGGAGGACTTTTTATCGCATTTTTTATTCCGATTCTCTGGTGGAGATTTTTCTCGGTTTTTTTGTACGCGATCGGAATGTTTCTTCTCATTTACACCCTGATAAAACCGCTTCAGGGAGAAGGATTTAGTGCAAATAACTGGATTAGTATTTTTGGAGTATCATTTCAGGGGGTAGAATTTATGAAGTTTGCACTTATTTTTTATTTTTCGCTCTGGATGGAAAAGAAAGAGCAGGAAGTACAAACTCTAGAAAGTGGATTTTTTCCCTTTACCATTCTTATTGCGCTTACGGCTTTGCCCGTTATGGCACAACCTGACTTTGGAGGAAGTATTATTCTTATCTCTATAGCCGTTGCCATATTTTTTGTAGCCGGAGGAAGAATTCTCCACCTCATGTATTCGGGAGGACTGGGAATTATTTCCCTGGTATTGGCGGGAATCTTTAGTGGCCATGTTCGGGATCGTCTTGCGACTTTTATAGACCTCAGCAAAGCGAGCGAAGCTGCCCGGCACCAAATTGAGCAATCGTTTTTGTCTATTGGGAATGGGGGTCTTTTTGGAGCCGGAAACTCAACGCAAAGTTTTGGATTTTTGCCTGAAATACAGGGCGACATGATTTTTGCCGCTGTGTCAGAACAAATGGGATTTATAGGAATGATAGTAGTTATTGCTCTTTATTTTTTTATTGCCTACCGAGGAATTCGCATTGCCAGTAATGCGCCAGATCGGTTTTCGGCACTCGTTGCTACGGGGATTACGGCATGGTTTATTTCCCAAAGTGTCGTAAATATGTTTGTGGTTACTGGTCTTTTTCCGGTTACCGGTATTACACTCCCATTTGTTTCCTATGGAGGATCTTCCATGCTTATGAGCCTGACATCTATGGGAGTTCTTCTCCACATTTCATCCCTTTCTCATGAAAGTCCTTCTCGTCGCGGGGGGAACTGGTGGGCATCTTTTTCCCGCCATAGCCGTCGCTCGTAAACTGTTAGAAATAGCACCGAACACGGAAATTCATTTTGCTATTGCCGATAATGGACAAGATGCAGAAATCCTCTCCCACACGCCGTTTTTATACACGGCTTTCCCGGTGGCAAAGCTCCGGAGATATTTTTCCCTCGAAAATATTCGAGATTTTTTTCGATTTTTTAGCAATATTGGAAAAGCTATAAAATTCTTAAAAAAAATGCATCCCCAGGTCGTTTTTTCCAAGGGAGGATTTGTTTCACTTCCCTTTGGAATTGCTGCAAAAATTCTTGGTATTCCCCTTCTGTTACACGAAAGTGACCGTACTATGGGACTTTCTAACCGTATTTTAGCAAAGATTGCTACCAAAATATTTTGCGGATTCCCCGGAACGGAATTTGAGTATTTGGGAAATCCCGTACGAGATGATTTTTTTACCATTTTTCCTGCAACAGAGAAAAAAAGACCACTGCTTTTAGTGGTGGGAGGAAGTCAAGGCGCGCAATTTTTAAACGAATGGACGGTAAAAAATGCACCCCAGATAAACGAAGTGGCTAATATTCTTCTCGTCTCTGGGAAAAACTATATTCATCCATCAGGAGTACAAAACGAACATTTGAGCATTGTTCCTTTTTTGCATGAAAATTTTGCAGAAACAGTGCATACCGCAGATGTTGTTATTTCTCGGGCAGGAGCAGGAAGTATTTCTGAGCTCGCGGCAGCAAAAAAGTGTACGATCCTCATCCCCCTCCCCTCTGCTGCCAATGATCACCAGCGCGCAAATGCCAGAGCGCTTTCTAAATCCCACGCCGCGATTGTATGGGAACAACAAGGAATAGAAAAAGAAGAGCAAAAAAATATTGATAGCCTCCTTTCTCTCCTGAAAACTCCAGAGAAACGAAAAGTATACGAAGAAAAAATAACATTATTTGCGGTTAAAAATGCTGCGGAAAAACTCGCACAAGAAATATTAAAAATGATATAGTTATTATTGTTGTCATCTCTCTCCCCTATTCTATGAATGGATACGCTTGGTACGCCTCTTTATTAAAACCATCTTGGGCACCACCCGCATGGCTTTTCGGTCCCGTATGGACAGGGCTTTATACCGTTATCGCTCTTTCTTTTGGTCGTGTTTTTTTTCTCACCTGGAAAAAAGTATTACTCCCTAAAACCGCACTCCCCTTTGCCCTTAACTTGATTTTCAATTTTGCGTTTACACCCATCCAATTTGGACTCAAAAGTAATATTCTGGCCGCGGTAGATATTGTTTTGCTCCTGGGGACTTTAATATGGGCAATAATTGCCATTTACCCTTTCCAGAAGTGGATTGCGTATGCGCAAATCCCCTATTTATTATGGGTAACATTTGCCACTATCCTACAATTCACCATTACGGGAATGAATTGGTAGAAAAATACCATACTTTCATTTCTCCATTTTTTCTTTTCAACCCTCTATGCTCGACAAATTGAACACCATTATTGCGGAATATGACGCTATTCAAGCCCAATTTTTGGATCCAGAAATTTCCAGTGATTTAGAACAGCTCAAAGAACTTGGGAAAAAGAAAACAAAAATAGAAGAAACCGCGCTCATGGGGAAAGAGTATATAGCGCTTCTGGATGCGCAAAAAGAAGCAAAAGAAATGCTAGAGGATGCAGAAATGCGTGATATGGCAAAAGAGGAACTAGAAGAATTAGAGCCTAAAATAGTAATATTAGGAGCACAGCTCACGGAAGATCTCACACCCAAAGATCCCAACGATCCCAAAAATATTTTATTGGAAATTCGCGCCGGAGCCGGTGGAGAAGAAGCATCTCTCTTCGCCTCAGAATTGGTTCGTATGTATTTTCGATATGCAGAAAATATGGGATTTAGTACCGAAATCATTTCAGTACACGAATCAGAAAACGGAGGATACAAAGAATTGGTCGCAGAAATATCTGGGAAAAATGCCTATAAGCATTTTAAATTTGAAAGTGGAGTACACCGTGTACAACGCATTCCAAAAACCGAATCCCAAGGGCGTATTCATACCTCTACTGCCAGCGTTGCCATTATTCCTGAAATAGAAGACATGGAAGAAGTGGAAATTAAAAGAGAAGATGTGCGAATAGACACTTATCGTGCCAGTGGAGCAGGAGGACAGCATATTAACAAAACGGATTCCGCTGTACGACTGACACATATTCCCACCGGACTGGTAGTGGCTTGCCAAGATGAACGGTCTCAACATAAAAATAAAGAGCGGGCATTTCGAGTTCTTGCTTCACGCATTGTAGAAGCAGAACAAGAAAAGCGCATTACAGAAGGATCAGAAAAACGGCTCTCCCAAATCGGAACGGGAGACCGGTCAGAAAAAATCAGGACTTATAATTTTCCACAAGATCGGGTAACAGACCACCGAATTAAAATGAATTTCTCCAATATTCCCGCTCTCCTCAGCGGAGAAATTGGCGATATGCTGAGTGCCTGTGCCATTGCAGCAGAAAAAGGGTAAAGTCTGATACACTTTCTGAAAAAGAACAATTTTCAATCATCAGAATATATTTTAAAAAAATCATATCCTGCTAACCCGCTCTACGAAGCCATAAAAATAAATCGCTTGACAGTAAGGCAGCTAAAGGCGCTAACTGACTAAAACAAACAAAATAAAAAGGTACCGTCGAGAACTTTTCTATTCTTTCATTCTTTTTTTATGAAATATAGGTTTTGTGGTACGGGCATGGTACAAAAAACGGTTTCGGTGTTTATGGCACTTCTGCTGGTGTTTACCAGTGTAACGCCGGGAATAATAGTACTGGCAAATGAGGAAGAAAGTCCGTCACTCACGAGAGCGGAGCAACGAAGCAATCCAGAAAAAGAAGCACGCCAAGAAAACAGAGATGGGCAATCAGAAAAACACGAAGGGCGATTTGAAATCCATAAAAATTTTTCCACCGAGAAAGAAACAGAGCTCCGCACAAAATTGAAAGATTTTGAGAAGAAAGAAAAAACCCCGGAAACAGAAGGAAAAATAAAGAAATTTCGAGAAGAACGACGCAGTCTTGTAGGGGCAAAAAATCTTTTGCCATTGGATCAACAAAACGAATGGAAAACCCATGAACAAGTCCTTGAAGATATTAACATAAATATTAAAGCCGATTTTGAGAAAGCGGTAATAGAAACCTTTACAGCAGAAGAAAAAGCAGATTTGGGGAATTTAGAGCCCGATTACATTGCCAGCAGTTTAGAAATTCCGAATGATACAGAATATGTGAATGAGTGGGGAATGAAGGCCATTTCTTATCCCCCTTATAAGGGGGACGCAGGGGGTAATTCCTCTTCTCCCACCCCCCAACCCCCCTTACAAGGGGGGCAAATGGTCGTTGCCATTTTGGATACGGGAATTTCTCTAACCCATGAAGATGCGCCTGCGAATATTTTAGCCGGATATGATTTTGTAGAAAATGACGCCACGCCACAAGACGACAATGGGCATGGAACGGCTATATCTGGAATTATTGCTGCCAAAACGAACAATAGCGTAGGTATTGCCAGTGTATGTCCCAATTGTACCATTTTACCGGTACGGGTTTTAGATGCAGACGGACTGGGAACCTACAGTGCCATTGCTGATGGAATCCGGTATGCGGCAGACAATGGAGCGAAGGTGATAAATCTTTCTTTGGGAGCGTCGTTTGCGTCTACCGTTTTAGGGGATGCGGTAGCGTATGCGCAAAGTAAAGGGGTAGTACTGGTAGCGGCAGGAGGAAATTACGGAAAAGCACAGCTGATGTACCCCGCGGCGTATGCCGGAGTTATTGGGGTAGGGTCGGTGAATGAATCTTTGGCGCATTCCAGTTTTTCCAACACCGGTGCTCACATTGCTCTCGTTGCACCAGGAGAAAACATTATAACGCTGAACAAAGATGGCGGATACAAAAGCGTGAATGGGACAAGTTTTAGCACGGCGTTTGTAACAGGAATGGTGGGGGAAATGGGGATAATTAAGAATGAAGAATTAGGAATTAAGAATGGTGGGACACTCAGTGACTGGGGGATTGTGATATCTGACCTTTTGGCAAATACCAAGGATTTAGGTGATGCAGGGCGAGATGATATTTTTGGGGCTGGTCTCCTACAATATCCCCCTGTTTCTGTCATCCCGGGCACGGACCCGGGATCCAGTGGTGGAAGTGTGACGCCAACACCCACTCCCACCCCTGTACCAGGTGACGGAGGAACGGTTTTGGCAGATGATGGATTAAACCTTTCTCCCCTTGAGAAAAAACTTTTGTTGGTAGCAGAAGAGAAGATAAAGGCGTATTCATACATTGGGAAATACGAACTGTTTGATGTATCCACCTATTATAATTTAAACGATACCCCCAAATATAAGCTTTTTACTTTTTATTTCCTCAAAAATGGTCCCATGCCGACCCATGAAGAAGTGAGAAAAATGGTACGGGAAAAATGGGCGGAAGCAAAAAAACTGAAAAAAGAAAAGGAAGATTTATATACCAGGGCAAACAACAAAGAGCTAGGAGTAAAAGAATATTGGATTCAGGAAGGGATACTGGCAAAAAAAATATCAGAGCTGAACCGAGAAAGAGAAGGATGGGGTAAATTTGAAACAGTTATGCTTACAGCTGATGAAGAAAACCCGAAGGATTATGGAACAGCGTTATCATCTTATTTTAAAAATCTTCCCTATATAGAAGAGGTGATACAGAAGACACAATCTGTTCAGGGGTATACATTAGGAAGGGTGTATGTAACAGAAGAAGGTTCATACTATTATGGGCTCGTCTCCCCGGAATTACAGGCATTGGGGATAACCGAAGCGCCTCCTGTTTTTGCAGATGTGTACACAGAAATCCATTCAAGAGCCTCTCTTGAATCGGAAAAAAAAATCGGAATTTCTGCCGCCGGAACCGGAGGGGATATTTTGGCTATGGGATTGGATAAAGCAAATTTTGCAATACCTTATACAGTGGTTATTACCAATGGATTCCAGCCAAATGGAGACTATCCCTCAGACTGGATAAATCCTATGGCAGATGCCATCTTTAGTAAAATAAAAGGAGAGGCAAGGATTTATAAATTTAATCCGGCTACCAGTCGCTTTGAACCTGATGGAGGGAATCCTTTCTCTCCCCATACCGTGCTGAAAATGGATTGGGCAGAATCGAGTAATGATGTGGGACCAGGATATAGTGAAGCAGCTGGAGAGGCTCTTTTTGGTGCACTTATGGATGGATATGAGCGAGGGCTTTTTTCTCTCCAAAATGTTCATTTTATAGGGCATAGTAGAGGCACAGTGGTAAACAGTGAAGCCATAGAGCGCTTATTGTGGATTACCGACAGTACCAACACAGAAAAAACAAAAAGAGCTGGTCTTGCTCGCCCAAATATTCAGGTCACTACTCTTGACCCTCATGACAATGGTATTTTAGATGGAAAGCTTTACAGTGACTATGATGTGAATACATCGATACCAAACAACGGAGTGATTTCATGGAAGGGAACACGATTTGCAGATAACTACTACAGCACTGATAATAGAAGGTCTAAGGTTATTGTGGATCCCGATGGGAGACATGTAGGGGGAACATACGAACGACTGCTTGCCGATGATAGTTGCGCTGAGCTTATTGGGTATGATCAGCAAGGAAACTCAATTTATGACTACAGCAAATGTATTGGTCATTCTGAGGTGCATGAATGGTACAGAGGAACAATAAATCAAGAAGCAGTCGATGTTCCTACCTGGTGGTACGATGGACAAGGAGGACGAGAGGCTCGATCTGTAGGAGGATTTAACCATGCCATAGACCTGTTTGAGGGGAAAGGCGTCCCATCTGATTTTCCCGAACAAAAAGCAGATACTCAGTTTCGGTTTACCGACCCTGCTCAAGGAATTATGAATGGAGATTTTAGGAGATCTCCAGGGGATACTGTAACTCCTATTGATTATCCGGGATGGTATTATTTTGGAGGATCTGGAAATGCAAAAATTGAAGGAGAAAAGCTTGTTCTGAATGATACCAATCGTGGAATTATTCACAATTATTTCTCTATTCCGCCAAAAACAAAGGCGATTGCGTTTCGGCTTCATATTGAGAAAGGAGACCCGATAAATACTCTGGAGTTTTCCATGGGAGAGAGTAATTTACAGGTGGTGAAATCCATTTCACTCGATACTCCGTCGGGACAGGGATACAGCCGCTTTGTTATTGCACTTCCCACAGAAAATATTACTGATCACCAAAGAATAGCATTTCAAATCGCTTCTGGTGGTAGTAGTTCCATAAATTCCGAAGTTTGGATCGATAATGTGGAACTTATTTTTGATGATATGAGCCCTGTGGACGGTTTTATTTCCGAAGGAAGTGTAGTGCAGGTTACAGAATCACAAAATCCAGTCTGGCTTAAAGAAATAGTGGATGGAAAGTGCAGCCAAAATTCTGCTCGGATTGAGGTTATTCCATATCATTTAAAAGGCGTAGTAGTAAAAAATCAATACGAAACGGAGGTAACTCCGTATGGCACTGCAAATTGGAATATTATATATTGGGAAAATGGGAAAGAAGGGTGCGTTGTAAATGTCGATGGAAATGCTCCTAACTATCAAGAAATCGCAGTTTTTCCATCATCAGTGGGCGTTCTCAATGACGCTATGGAATCCAGTATTCCACCTACCATTAAAAATGAATATACGAAATCCTTTTTAAAAGCATATTTTGATGTTTACAAAAAGGATGGGAGTATACTGGGAAGCCCGTATGATAATGTGGGAGGAGAAAAAGTGCATGAATGGAAAATGGGATGGGGGAAAGTCTCTATTCAGGACTTTTGTAATGGAGAATTAACCTTTAGTGGAGGTACATATCTCCGAAGATGTAACGGAAATAGTAATGAGTGGGGAAATGGAAAATATGGATATGGGGATACTGCCCTTGTTCTTGATCCTGAGTATCCATTTTCTACACACCTGATGAAGGAAGGATTTTGGAAATACTACTATACCAATCAGGGACCTTTTACATTGGGATATCCCACCAGTAATGAACAAATCAGTACTGATGGAAAAACGGTAAACCAAGATTTCCAGCATGCAACCCTCACATACCATTTTGATACGGGCGTTATTAGTCGATCCGCATATTCGGATACACATGATTGGCATTGGTACAATCGTTTCATTTCCCATGCCAGTGATTACCAAATTATGAATGGATATGCAGATGGGACATTTAAGGCTGAACAAAATATTGCAAAGGAAGAAGCGGTAAAAATGGCATACAGAGCTTCCGGAAAAAAAGATCCGATTACCTCCCAAGAATGTGATCCTACCTCAGGAGTACATTCTCAATATACGGATATTGATGCTGCCGGATGGTATTGTCCATTTGTAATGGATGCTCTTTCTAAGGGCTATGTACAACCTGATTCGAGTACAACATTTGGGATCCAAAGACCACTGCAACGAGGAGAAGTGGCATACCTCATTTCTACTATTTTTGGTGCTACTGGCAGTGTGGCTGCAGCAGGAGTTGAAAGAGGAAGTTTAAGTGCGCAAAGTACTCCTACGGAAGATGATACGATCTATTGGATGACCCATACTTCTGTACTTTCTACTGGAGGAGATGCACGGTTAACGCCATTTTTGGGGAATACGATTATGAAAGGATACCAAAATGGCGACTTTAAGAAAGGGAACCTGGTAACACGAGGAGATATGGCGCGACTCGTTGTGAATATGAAGAATTATCAACTATCACAAATGGTAGGATCTCAGTCATGGTCCCCCTCTCTTTATGCCCCTTCTCCAACTATTGAACGAAATGATGCCATTGTTTCCATCGGCTCCCTCTACGAACAAGAGTATGACCCAGAAAATTTGCATTCCCCCGAAACCGTTACCCTTACCCCTCAAAACACACAAATAACCAACCAAACGACTAAAGCTACAAAACCGGCAAATCCTACTAATAACGCCATAACTATAAAAGACACCGAAACCCTTACCATTACCGCCCCTCAAAAAGACGCAGACACCGACCAACTGTTTGGCTTTTGGAACGCTACAGGGGGAAGTTTTTCTTCATCTGACCCGGTAAATTTTAATACCGTAACCTTTACTCCCCCAAAAAACACGAGTGGAGCAGATGAAACCTTTCAGATAAACCTGACCCAAGGCGATGGACGAGGATTTGTAGGAGAAAGCGAATTTACGGTAACGGTAACAAAAAGTGCACCAGCAGGAATAGTTTTGATTCCTACTATGCATACAGTAAGTACTGGAGGAAATTGGAGTAGCTACTCTACATGGCAAGAAAATATTGGCAAAAACTGTAGTATCTCCGGAGAGTGTAAATTACCCACGGAAACAGATGTAGTAGAAGTAAATGGGGTGATAACAGTTTCAGGTGATTTTAAAATATCAGGACTATTAGTGAATACAGGCGGAACTCTGCAGTCAGATAGCTACTATGCGGGAAGAACTCTGACGATTACTGAAGATGTGAAGAATGCGGGTACTATCCAAAACTGGGGAACCCCATTATATTTAAAAGTAAGTGGAAATATTGAGAATACGGGGACATGGAATTCAAACGCTTATATTGGAGGATTATCTACTGGGAAAATTCTAAAAGGATTATCCACTATTGCTGGTCTCGTATCCCTTGAAAATGATTTAGAACTCTCAGAAAACATCTCTTTCAATCGCCTTTCTCTTGCTGGGAAAAAGCTCAATATTCCTACAGGAATTTCTGTAGAAATCGTTTCTTTAGAATTAGGAGGCGAAATTAATGGAGGGGGAACCTTAATTCTTTCAAAAAATCTCCAAAGTGCTATTACTGGAAATATTGCAGAAGTAAAATTTGACGGAGGTGGTTCTCTTTATGGTGGAATAAATACTGGGGAAAAAATTATTTTTGAAAAAGGTACCTTTATCATTAGCAGTGACATATCTCTTTCAGGAAATATTATCGTGAATTCTGGAGTAAGCATCCAAGGAGATAATTATTACGCGGGACACACCGTGAATATTACTGGAAATGTGAGCAACTCAGGTACTATCCAAAACTGGGGAACACCACTCAATGTCAATATCACTGGAAATATAGAAAATAATGGAACCTGGGGGACCAATATTTCTCTCATCGGATCCTCTGCGGGAAGAACCCTTACTGGAATGGAAAAAATTTCTGGTCCCGTATATCTTGGAAATGATTTAGAGCTCTCACAAAATACTGTTTTTAACAGACTTAATTTATCTGGAAAAAAACTTTTTATTACCACAGGAACTCATGTAGATATCACTTCTTTTGAAGGAAGTGGAGAAATAAACGGAGATGGAAATGTTACTATAAATAGAATACAAGGATCTCTTACGGGAAATATTCCAGAAATAAGGCTTGTTGCAGGATATTTGTATGGAACCATTAACACTGGGAAAAATATTGTTTTTGAACAAGGAGTTTTTACTATTAGTAGTGATATATCTCTTACTGGGAATGTAATAGTTAATTCTGAAGTAACCATTCAAGGAGATAATTATTACGCGGGGCATACTATAAATATTATCGGAAATATAAATAATGCTGGGAAAATTATTAATGGAACACCTCTCACTTTCAATATTACTGGTAACATAGAAAATACTGGAACCTGGGGAACGAATATTTCTCTCATCGGATCCTCTACTGAAAGAACCCTTACCGGAATGGAAAAAATTTCTGGTCCCATATACCTTGGAAATGACTTAAAACTTTCAGAAAATACTGTTTTTAACAGACTCAATTTATCTGGGAAAAAACTAAATATCCCTACTGGAATACAAGCCGATATTTCCTCTTTTGAAGGGAGCGGAGAAATAGATGGGAATGGGAATGTTACTATTGGAATAATACAGGGAGCTGTGCAAGGAAATATCCCAGATATAAAAGTTATAGGAGGGCTCATTTCTGGAATAATCAATACACCTAATTCAAAAGTTATCATATCTCCTAATACCGAATTAACATTTTATGGTAATATAACGGGCAAAGACATCGTTTTTGAGAAAGGAATAAGCACTATAAGTAGTAATGCAGCCCTTACTGGAAATGTGGTAGTCAATTCCAATGCAACCATTCAAGGAGATAATTATTACGCGGGGCATACCATCAATATTACTGGAAATATCAATAACGCAGGAAAAATTGTAAATGGAGGAAATTTTCTTTCTCTGAGCGTTACAGGTAATATAGAAAATACCGGATCTTGGGGCGCAAATATTTCTCTCATAGGAGCATCAACAGGGAAAATATTAAAAGGGATGGAAAGTATCTCTGGAATCGTATCTCTTGGGAATGATTTTGAACTCTCAGAAAATACCGCTTTTAATCGTCTTTCTCTTGCTGGGAAAAAACTCAATGTCCTTACTGGAGCTTCTGCAGAAATCGTTTCTTTAGAAGTGGGAGGAGAAATAAATGGAGGAGGAACATTGATACTCTCAAAAAACCTCCAAAGTGCTATTACGGGAAATATTGCGGAAGTGAGATTCTCAGGAGGAGGATATCTTTCGAGCGAAATAAATACGGGAAAAAGTATCGTTTTTGAGAAAGGTACTTTCACAATAAATAGGGATCTATCCCTTATTGGAGATGTTATCGTAAACGCAGAATCGACACTACAATCCGATAATTATTATATAGGGCGAACATTGAGTATTACGGGAAATGTGAGTAACGCAGGAAAAATTGTAAATGGAGGAAATTTTCTTTCTCTGAGCGTTACAGGAAATATAGAAAATTCCGGAACCTGGAGCGTTTCCAATACTTCTATTTTCTGGTCATCTATTCCAAACGCCACTTCCTACGAGTACCTTTCCTCTTCCCTGCCCAATACTACAGAAAACCCCATTTCCGTAGTGGGAAACACCATAAATGTTACGAGTACTCTTTTAAACAAAGAAACACTGTACTGGGAAGTACGCCCCGTGTTTACCGGTGGAGTAAATGGTGACTGGAGTCCTGTTAAAAACATTAATGCGCCACAAGTCGCAGAAACCACTGTAACCGGTGGAAACTGGAGTAATCCTACCACCTGGAAAAATGGAGTAGTCCCATCCCCCACCGTTCCCATTATTATCTCTGCTCCCGTTATCCTCGACCAAAGCGTAACCATTAACACCCTGACTATTACTGAAACAGGGTCTCTTGTGGAAGGAACAGGTGGAACATACAACCTCTCTATTACCGGAAATTTCCAAAATTCTGGAACCTTAGGAAGTTCACCCTCTTCTCCCACTGCCCCATCGTCTTCTCCGCTTACCATTACCGTCGCAGGAAATTTTAACAACACTGGAACTGTGCAAAATACTACGACTCAGGTAACCGGAACTTTGGTAAACACGGGAGCTTTTAGCGGATCCATTCCATCTCCTACACTTCCCACTCCAGAAAAACAGGGAATCGGAGGACAAAACTTTACGGGAATTTGGAATATCCAAAATCCTGTTACCGTAACTGGAACGCAAACGATTGCGGGTACGGTAAACATGGGAACCAATGAACTGGTAATTCCCACCGATTCTGTTTTAACCGTCGATAATCTCGTCGCTCAAAAACCTATTACAGGTGGAGGAAAGCTGATTATTACAGGGAAAACATTCACAGGGAATATTTCTGCCCCTTCTCTTATTCTCGTATTTAATGGTCTTACACAAAGTATTTCTGGAAATATTACGGCAAAAGAAGTGCAATTTACCAATCCCGCTTCTGGAGATTCTTCCACTAAAAATATTGGAACTCTAAAAATAACTGGGGATCTCCATATTTTTCCCAATATTACCGTGCAGAACGCTTCTGGTATTCTTGGAGATTTGACTGTTTTAGGAAATTTAAACAATGAAGGGGTGATGCGGAACCAACCAACTCAGCCCCAAATTTCAGATTCCAATTCCCAGGAATCGCTGAACGCTGGATGGATTGCTTCGCAAGCTCGCAATGACGGAGCATTTCAACCCCCCTACCCCCCTTATCAGGGGGGATTCACTCTCCCCGCTTTTGCGGCTGATATTTTCCCAGAACCAGGTTTATCCATAAAAGTTTCCGGTAACACTCAAAACTCTGGAAATATTGCTGTTTCTTCGTTTATGAGTTCCGGAAAAATGTTTTCTGCTTCACATATTCCATCATCACAAATCGCTTGGGAGTCTATTTCTCATGCCGTTTCGTATGAGGTGTTTTTTACTCCTGCTCAAAACCACTGGAATGACGCATCAGTTATCACCACTGTTCCCGCTGTTTCCATTCCCGACACTTCCTTTACAGGTGGAATATATTGGAGAGTTCGTCCCATATTTGCAGACGGTACAAAAGGTCCGTTCTCTGTCCTCGAGAGCATAAATGCTGAAATCCAAAACACTCCAGAAATCCAGATTATTGCGGACGGAAAGGAAATTTTAAATGCTGACACGGTCTCATTTCCAGGGATGAAGCCCGGTAAAACTGCTGACCTTTCCTTTACCATTCGCAACACGGGAATTGCCGATCTTGATATCGGAAGTTTAGAAATTATTTCTGACGCCCAAAATACAGGGAATACTGTTTCTTCTCCCCTCCCCTTCTCTGCTGAAATTGCTGCACAAAAGATTGCACCGGACGCAGAAATATTGCTTAGTCTCCATTTTACGCCCACAAAAGGGGGTAAATATACTGCCAAACTCTCCTTCTCCAGCAATGACACTGATGAGAATCCTGTAGTGCTCAATCTCTCCGGTGAAGGGCTCAACACTCCTCCCAAACTCGTTCTCGACAGTATTCCCGCCTCTGGAAACGAAGGCGTTTCTCTCCCTTTTTCTATTCGGGTAGCGGATCCCGACAGTGGTGACACCCAAACCGTTTTGTGGGATTTTGGGGATGGAAGCAGGGAAAGTTCGAAATTGGGAATTGGAAGTTCTGGAATGATCACCAATATTGCTCATATTTATGGAGACAATGGTGTCTATTCGGGAAAAGTTACGGTTACCGATTCGTTTGGCGGTACGGACACCAAAGTTTTTTCTGTAAACATTACCAATACAGCTCCTTCTCTTCTTTTAGACAAAACAGGAATGGTTTCCTTTGGATCTTCCTCATTTTTTTCTACGATAAAAGGAAAAAGTCTTTCTCTTTCTGCTACCGCAAGTGATGCCGGAAGCGATGATCTCTCGTTTTCTTGGAGTACGGGTGGCTCTCAAACCGTGTACAACAATGGGCTTTTCTCTGATCCCCAAAACAGTTCTGCCGGAGTGTTCCCTTTCTCTGCCACCAGGGCTTCCTTATTCTCTCCCATTTCCGCTGGAGTGTATGACATTTCTCTTAATCTTTCTGATGATGATGGGGCTCAGGTGAATGATGCCGTTCCCGTTATTGTTTTTGATTCTTTTTCCTGTTCTCTCTCTCAAGAAAAATGGGAAAAACTCATCTCCTCTCCTTCCAAAGGCTCTCTCCCCGCTTACATCGCCATTACTCAACGCCTCTCGTCTCTCTTTAGAAAATCTGTCCCCCTCAATTCTCAATCTCTTCCAAGCATCATTACCCACGACAAAAAATCAGATTCCGATATCCTCAAATCTGAGCTCCTCTTTTCTTGGTTCAACATTGCTCGTGGCTCTCTATCCCTCGATCAGACCATCTCGCTTGAGAAAAAAAAGTATCTCGTTCGAGATCTTCTCTCTCAATCAGAATCGCTCCTTCTCTCCCCCACACCCATCTCTTCTTCCCAAAAAAAGGAATTCGTCTCCTCTCTCAAATCCTTCTCTTCTCTCCTGCACAACCTCAACTCCGTAAGCATTTGTTCCGAAAATGAAAAGAATGAGGGAAATAAAGGTGATGAAGATCATAATGATCAGGAAAGAGAATGAACGCCTCTTATCTCCCCCTCTATCTTAAAATAGAGGGGGAGATAATTTTTTACTATTTCTTTACTGTTGCTCGCCGAGTAATCTCCTCTCGAATTCGCTTTTCTGCCTCTAGTTTTTCAATCATGCTTTTTACCCGTGGCTCTGGTAAAAACCAAACAATAGCACGATATGTATTTTTTAGGCGTTCTGAAAGAGAAGAAGCGTCTAAAAGGTGTAGTGCTAAAGTCTGAAGGGAGTAGAGAGTGGGTGTTGAAGTTTGAAATGAAGACATAAAGAATGAGGAATTAAGGGTGGTGCATAGAGACGCCCCGCTGGGGCGTCTCATCTGTTTTAAATTTTCGTATGGGCATCCAGCTATGTAAGACGCCATTTTTAGTTTTTATTTTTTCCCAGACCCCATATTTTTCTCCAGAATGTGCAGAGTAATTCCCAATAATTTTGAGAAACATATTCTTCCTCTCTCTTTATTTCTGGCTTTTTTACGGCATATGCCAATGCAAGATCGGCTGCAAATTTTCGCTCTGCTTCTGGGACTTCCTCCTGTTCATGATGTTCTTTTTCCGCTTCTCGAATTTTATCGGCAATAATTCCTCCCTGCTTAATTCTCGCAACGGATGCCCTTTTCTCACTGGCACTCATCCAAATTTTCCCGCGTGCCGGAGGGGTCATATCAAAAGTCATAGGGAAATTTTTATTTTTTTGTCTTATGCTCTAAATCTCGCTATTCTACCGAAAAAAAAAGAAAAAGAAAAGCCCTTTTTCAATGTCGACATTTTTGCCACAATACCAGCAGCAATTTTTCTTCCGGAACATGACAATCCAAATGTCCACTGAGTTTTATATTTCCAAAAAAGAAGGAACCCGTGAATTTCACCATTTCGCACCGGAAGGCTTTTTAGAAGAAATCTGGGTATCATTTGAAGGAGATGAGGCAGGGCAAGAACTGTGTGATGAGGTATGTGAAACGCTTTTTGCAGCGGTGTTTGAAGATGGAAAAGACCACGAAGCAGTAGAAAGATTTGAAGAATCCTTAAAGCACATTAATGAAAAACTCTTAGAAGAAGCGGTTCTTCCGGATGATTTTCTCCAGAAAAATTCTTTTTTTATTGGGCTTTTACAGGGGAAAAACCTCCATTTTACCACTATCGGAAACACCGAGGTGTATCTTATTCGTGCGGGGAAAGTGATGTGTATTTCAGAAGGCATTGCCCCAAAAGGTCCAGAAGATGACCTTTTTGTAAATATTGCCACAGGGGAACTCCAAAATGAAGATACGGTTCTCTTCTCTTCCTTCCGAATGCTGAGACTGGTTACCATGGGACAAATTTCTGAAATTACTAAAAATTCCCCCAAAGAGGCGGTTGACACTTTTAAAGATTTTATTTCTGATGCAGAAGGCGGAATATATGCTGTTTTAAAAGCCAGTGGCGCTCCTACCCTTCCCTTTGATACGGTCCCGGCGTTCCCCCGTTTGAGCATGAAAGGATTTGGAGTTTTTGACAAAATATTTTCTCGAGCAAGTCATTTCTTTTATAAAATTTCTGGGAATCCCAAAAAAGAAGTACTCGCGGTAATCATTGGAGGAATTACACTTTTACTGGTCTGGAGCTTTTTTTCATTCCTTTCTGGGAATGTACAAAATGGGGATCCCAAAGTCATGAATGATCTTATTGTAAAAATGGAAAGCGACTTAGCGACAGCCGAGGCGCAAAAAGAAGCAGGAAAGGGCGTGGAAGCATTGGCTATTTTGGGGGAAGTAGAAAAAGAGGCAAATGGAATTTTTGATTCTGGAAATTATCGCAGCAAAGCCTCTGAAATCCTCAGTAAAGTAGAAGAGATTCGGGATGGTATTTCTAATACCCAGCGCATTAGTGGTGATACCGCAAAGGTAAACCTCGCCGCAAAGCAAGCGAATGTTTCGGCCCTTGGAGTTTTTCAGTTTGAAAATGAACTCTATGCCTATAGCCGTGATACCCTTTTTCGCATTCTTTTGCAGGATATCGAGAGCTCTGTAGAACTCCTCGCCAGTGAAACCGTTATAAAAGGGATCCCCTTTGAAAAAATTGGAAAAATTATTTTTCTCACAGAAAGCGGGAAAATTTTAGAATGGAAATCGGGATCCGCTCCTGCTTTTTCTAAAACACAAGACGAAGGATCCTGGAAACGGGCAGTAGATATTGCGACTTACGGGACAGCCCTTTACCTCCTTTCTCCGGCAGAAAACCAAATTTGGAAATACAACTGGCAAACAGACCGGTATTCAAAACCCTCTGCCTATAACCAAGATGCCGCTGTGCAAGAAGGAATATCTATGACCGTAGATGGAAATATTTTTATTCTCACGAAGAGTGGAAATGTGGTTCGACTCTTGCGAGGGAAAAATTCACCATTTGCTCTGAAAAATATGCCTCCAGAGTTCCACGATCTCACACAAATATTTACACTTCCTGACTCCGATTTATTGCTCTTCCTCTCCCCTGCACAAAAGCGTGTTTTCCTCTTCACCAAAACAGATGAAAGCGCTACATTCTTCCGTCAATTTGTTTTGGATGGAGATAATATTGGAAACCTTTCCGGTTTATGGCTGAATATTGATAGCAACACTATTTATGTGACGGATGAAAAGCGAATACACGAAATTAGTATTCCGAAGCAATAATTTGGAAGTAGGATTCAAGATTTTAGACCTGAGTTATGGTATTTTTAATAGCTGGTCTGCGATCCAATATTAAAGAACCCCCACATTCCAAATTCCAAAAGGGCGCAAAGTATTGCGCCCCTTTATGCCAATTCTAAAAGGGGCATCCCGACAGGCGAGAACGAGGAAACGGCTGTAAGGAACAAAAATTTTTGTTCCCCAAAACCACATCATTTTTAATTCTGGATTGCTTCGTTCCTCGCAATGACAGAACATTCTTAATTCTTAATTCCCCCTTCCTCTTCTAATCTGAAGGGAAAAATCTGGTTCCGTATCAAAGTATTCGGTATCCAAGTTTACCGTATGGCGTACCTGCTCCTCTGCAAAAGAACCATTATGAGGAATAATTTTATGATCATAAAGATATTGTTCGAAATCATCAGAAGAAAGCAGAGGACTATTCCAAGAAAGGTGATTGGGAAAAACATCTAGAAAATTTTCAAATACTTCCCGTGATACCATCCGAAAAAAAGGATGGTATGAAACAGGAGACTCTTCATTTTTTCGGGAATGCTCCAAAAAGGCAGTAAAAAGTTTTTTTTGTTTTCGGGGATCAATATTGAGGGGATAGAAACGAATGATTCTCTTTTCTTTGCGATACTCTCCAAAAATGTCGGGTTCTCTTGCTGCCAGATAAACCAGTTTATATTTCCCCAAAAAGGCGTACGAGGGGGAATATGTTTTTCCTTGGCGCCTTTCTGGGAGAACAGAGAACACGATTCGTTCCCCTGGTGCAAAAGAGAAAGTTACAAATATCTCCGCGGGCAATTCTCCATTAGTCGCCACAAATCCAACCTCGGCAGCACTCATTTTGGCCGGATCAATAGTTACCCCATTTCCCCATTCCACGGATTCTGATAAAAAACTACTATTCCGAACAAAAGGAATGGTAATTTTTTCCCCACTTTCGGTATAGGTAAGAGAATGCACAAGGGATTCATCGAGATTCCCTTCGAGTGGAAAATAAAAAATTGCTCCGCAAAGAAACGCAATAATACAGATCAACACAACACTCCACTGAAATTTGGAGCTCTGTAAAAGCTCTTTACCCTTCGTAAATGACACTTCTTGGAGCAAAAAATACATAGGTAAAAATAGTTTTTGCCAGTATTCTACTGCTTTTTTTCTTGTTCGGCGAGTGTTTTTTTATCTCGACTTTGCTGACTTCTGGCCAAGACAATAGCGGAAATATTCAAAAATCCGTTTTCTTTCAATACCTCTGCTGCCTCATGGAGGGTTGCCAAGGTAGAAGCCACATCATCCACCAACACTAAGGGGGTATCTTTTGGGAGAGTATTTTTTTTAAGAGCAAAGGCTTTTTCCATATTTTTCATCCGTTCTTGTGGAGAAAGATGGGCTTGATGCGGCGTGTTCCGCACGCGTTTTAAAAGGTTTTGTACTTTTTTATGGTGATCCGGAAAAAGGATTTTTGAAAAAATATTTGCCAGTATTTCACTCTGGTTAAATCCCCGTTCATGAAGGCGAAAAAAATGAAGAGGGATAGGAACCAAAATGGCAGATGAAGGAAGCGAAACCCGAGAGAGTTGAGCTCTTAAAAACGGGAGAAGATGGATGCCCATATCTTCAGAAAAATGGTATTTTAACGCATGTATAGCCTTTTCTAATACCGGATCTTCATATTCTCCCAATACAAAAATATTTTCTAATGACTCCGAAGAAAAAGCATAAAAATGCTGACCATCAATTTTTTGTACACACGAAGCGCAAAGAATATTCCCTTCCTCTCCACAAACCACGCAATCGGGGGGAAAGAAAAAATCCAAAAAGAGGCGAAAGAAGTGCATATTTTGGAGAACAAAATCCTTTTCCAGTGTGCCAAAAGGAGATGACCTTTGAAAAGGAGTTTCTGCTCAGGTACAATAGAAAAGCGTTCTCCTGGATCCGTTCCTATCTTTCCCCCACGCTTATGCAGCATATTACCGTTTCTACTCGTACCGTCTTGCAAAACCCAGAATATCTCCAAATGCTCTTACAAGAGCTTAAAAAATGGAACAAAGAGATATACCTCTCCCCTAATGCCGTGGGGAACCTTCCCCCAGAAGAGGCAAAAAAATACAAAAAAATGAAAAACTTAGAAGAAACAGATCTCCTTATTGTACTCGGAGGTGATGGAACCATTCTTTCGAAAATCCAAAAATTACAGCAATTTTCCACTCCCATTTTTGGTATTAACGGAGGACATATTGGATTTTTATCATCTGTTGTTCCAGAAAATATTCCTACCGCCATTGCCAGTATTTTTACCGAAAAATACCGTCGTGACGAACGAATGCTCCTTTCTGGAAAAATTACGCGTATCACTGGAGAAATAGAAACTTTCCATGCCCTGAACGAATGCACATTGCACCATACGGGTGTGGCAAGGCTTCGGGAAATTGACACCCATATTAATGAAGAACACCTCACGACTTACCGCGCCGATGGGCTCATTATTGCCACTCCCACGGGATCTACAGCGTATAATATTTCTGCCGGTGGTCCCATTGTGGTTCCCAATCTGGATGCGTTTATTTTGACTCCTCTGGCACCCTCTGGCTTTGCGCAGAGAAGTATTATTATTCCTCCCGAAAAAAAAATAACCCTCCAAATCTGTGGAAAAAGCAGTGAAATGCGTCTTTCTATAGATGGGCAAACTTCTTTTGAAATTTCTGGAGATGATATACTCGAAATTACCAAACACCCCAAAAAGGCGACTTTCTTGCGCCTTTTAGAGGAAAACTTTTATGCTTCTCTGCGAGAGAAACTCGGATGGGGTTTGTAAGAATTTCTACTTCTTAAAAAAGTCTTTTACATCTTCTGAAACCGTTTGTTTTTTCTCTTTTACGGTTTTTACCACTTTCTCTAATTCTTCTTTTCCTTTTTTAGAAAGGCTCTCCCCTTCTTCTAAAAGTTCATCGAGGTGTGCTTTTCCTTTTTCTAAAATGGTTTGGCAAGGCTTACTTTTTAAAAACTTCATCACTTCGTCACTTGCTTCCTTTCCGACATTTACTACTTCTTTTGCAAAATCCTGAATTTTTTCATCCGATTTTAAGAGATCATTGCGGAGGTCTTTTCCTTTTTTAGGAGCAAAAAGAAGTCCCAGAGAAAGTCCGCCGATGAGCCCGAAGAGAAGCTTTTTCATAAAAAAAGGGTAAAAGGATAAAAATGAAGATGTTCCGTCATTGCGAGGAACGAAGCAATCCAGGGTGTGCGCGCCCTTTTGGAATGGCGCAGATTGAGGAACAAATTTTTGTTCTCTACCGCTAAAATGCTTCTGCCATTCGTACTGTTTTCGCCATTTTTCTGAGGACGGGAATATACTCTGGCGTTTTTGCGCGAATGGAAAAATGGGTGAGATCATCCCGAGGGACAATGGTTTCCAGATCCAATTCTCTCTCTTTTTCCTCTTTCCCGTCAAGAACTTCCACTGTTATCACCGCATTCTTCTCATCCGCAGGCGAGGAAAAGAAAAACGAACGAGAGAGAGAATTCCCCTTTTGGGTGTTATCAACGGCATAATACAGGTTTTTTGGGTATGCCATTTGAAAATGCACAGCAGTATTGATAAAAAGCGCAAATCCTTCGGGAAGACGAATGGGAGTGCTGGTATTTTTCATAAAAATATCTGGTTCCTGTGAAAACTTTTGAGGTGTTCCAGAAACAACCCTCCAAGTATTCGTAATACCCGGTTCATAGTGCACCAATGGCTTTGCGACAATATTCCCAGCGGATGAAATATGATATTCAAATACCGTACGATATTCCGCTCCTTTGAGTCCATAAACAATATCAACCGTATTCCCTTCATAAAAAGAAAAAGTTTGAATAGCCCATGGTTTTTGAACAGGAGCAATATGTGCCAAATTTTCTTGAAAATACTGTAAAACAGCCTGTTTTTCCTGTGCGGAAGCAATATCCAAAAGAGGACTTGCCGTGGGGACAGAATCTGCTTCGGTGCTTTTTTCTGTCGGGCTGGGAGAAGGAGAAACAGCGGGAAGGTTTTCAAAAGAGATGCTCGTGAGGAATTCGTAAAAAGCAAACTTCTCTTCTGCTCCACCCTCAAAATACAGAGAGAGAAAGGGCTCCTGGGTCATGAGGATTTGAGTTGTTTTCTCTGAATGGCTACGAATAGCCGAATGATTGCCGATAGAAAAAGTATCCGCATTCGTCATTTTTTCTTTCAGAGCTTCCATTTCTGATTTGGAAAGCAGTGCAATACTCATCATCGTATCCCCTTTTTTATTCTGGAGAATTATTTTTTTTTCAGTTTTAGGGACTTCTGTCCATCCCGTAGGAAGCGTTGCCCAAAATTGCAGTGCCGGTTTTACGAGTACTATTTTTTCTGGAGGTGGAGGTGGGACCAGTTCATCAATGCGGTATACTTCAAAGGTCATGGGCAAATTTTGTGTATCCGAAAGAAGCCCTGAAATACGAACTTTTGCTTTATCATACGGTGTAAAATCATCCTGAATACTGGTGAGGAGAAAGAGCGTTTCCCCTTTTTCATTTTGGAGTACCACCTGGGTATTTCCAAAGAGATTACTGGATTTTACGCGTAATATTCCCTCAGCCTCTATTCTTTTTGGTTCTGGAAAATGGTAAGGAATGGGTTCTGCAGAAAATGGAGATAAGGAGGAACATCCCGAAAAAAAGAGGAGTCCGATAAAAAGAGCAAAGAGTTTCTTCATATTTCGTACAAAAACTTTCAAAACAACAGTAGCAGATGGGGAAAAGGAATTCGAGAAAAGAACAAAAAAATGTGTGATCTTGTCTTTTGGAACCTTATCCAGTATAGTCCGTTGCGATTTTTTTGTACTCTTTATGAATCCCTCATTCCGAAGACTTTCCAACGAAGAACCTCAAAAATTGAAAGGAAAACGAGCTATTGTACGGGTAGATTTTAATGTTCCCCAAGAAGACGGAAAAATTTTGGACGATTCACGCATTAAAGCTGCCATCCCCACCATTCATTTTCTGCTCGACCGAGGGTGCAGCGTTGTTATTCTGTCACATTTGGGACGACCAAAAGGGGCAGTAGTAGAAAAATACCGCCTTACGGAAGTGGGAAAAAGACTGGAAGAACTGCTACAAAAACCAGTAAAAAGATTAGAAGTGTGTATTGGGGAAGAAGCACGAGAAGCCAAAAAAAGTCTCAAACCCGGAGAAGTACTGCTTCTGGAAAATACCAGATTCCATATTGAAGAAACGGAAAATATCCTTTCCTTTGCATGGGAACTCTCCGAAGAATGCGATTTTTTTGTAGAAGATGCCTTTGGATGCGTTCACCGCGCCCATGCCTCTACAGAAGGGATATCACACTATCTCCCCTCTATGATGGGATTTTTAGTGGAAAAAGAGTTTGAAGCCCTGAGAGGAATTTTTGAGGAAAAGAAAGCGCCTATTACCCTGGTTATTGGAGGGGCAAAAATTGATACCAAGATTGGAGTGATTCACAACTTTTTAAAAATTGCGGATAATATTCTCATTGGAGGAGGACTGGCGAATACCTTTTTTCATGCCAAGGGCTATGATGTAAAAGATTCTCTGGTGGAGTTAGATAAGGCAGAACTGGCACGGAAAATTTTACAAGAAGCAGGAGAGGAAAAATGTCGTATTGTTCTGGCGCGAGATGTAGTGGTGGCAAAAGAAATTTCCAATACCGCCGAAACCCGAGTGGTGCACCGAAAAAATGGAGAACCCATGGAAGACGGTGAAAAAATTCTGGATATTGGTCCGGATAGTATTGCTCTTTTTGAAGAGATTATTGCGCAGTCTCAAACCATTGTCTGGAATGGACCGTTAGGACTGTTTGAGTACGAACCCTTTGCGAATGGAACTCTTAAAATTGCGGAAGCGATTGCGAAAAGTAACGCCACATCGATTGTAGGAGGAGGAGATTCCATTGATGCTATTCATCGTTTTGGAATTTCCGAACATCATTTTTCCCATATTTCTACGGGAGGAGGCGCGATGCTGGAATTTTTAGAAGGAAAAGTATTACCGGGGATTTCCGTTCTCCAACGGCATGTAGAGTGGTAAAATAAGTTTGCACCCGCTGAATAAAAAGGATAAAATAGATCTGATTTTGGCATTCGCCACTCTCCCCGCGAAAGCGGGGAGTAATTTTTTATGATTTCAGAAATTTTTGAAAATCATCTTGGATTTGTAAAAAATCATCGCTCGTAATCTGCTCCATCCAATATTTTAAACGCTTCGCATCAATCATTCGTATTTGATTGAGGCAATATCTCCCCTCTCTTTCCTTGATAATACTTTTACTATACCAAGTCCCATTTTTTTTATGACTTGAAAGAGGAATCGCCAGTAAAGTATCTTTTGAAATTTTCTTAAAAACAACAATAGGTCGAAGAGCTTCAGCTTTTTTACCATCCAATTCAAAACCAACATTTGATCCAAAATGACACATCCAAATTTCTCTTTCTTGAAAAAGAGGGCGTTGTTTTTCTTGATGGATTTGTGGTTTTACGACAAACCAGTCGAGGAAGTTCTTTAAAAAAATCATAAAAGTATATTTGAAAGGCATTTATAGAAGATCCATTCTCACCACGGGTGCCAATAATGCGTCTCCCAAAACCAGTGCTGCCATGGCTTCCAAAACGGGGACCAAACGCGGTGGAATAGTAGGGTCATGCCGTCCCCCAATAATAAAGTTTTCTTGCACAGAACCGTCTTTTTGGTGGACCGTTTGGGGTTGAGAAATAGACGGCGTAGGTTTTACCGAAACCGTAATACAGATATCATCTCCAGTAGAAATACCCCCCGAAATGCCTTCTCTTTTGAGATTTTGAGAACTCCCCTTCTCATCTTTTGCTCCTCCTCCACTTCCAAAACCAAAACTCCGCACTGCCCCACAGGAAAGAAACGCCCGCGCCAATTCCCCTTCTAATTTTCCAAAGACTGGCGAACCAAGATATTTTGGTGGATTTTTTATAAACACGGTAATTTCTCCACCTAATGAATCGGAGGCTCGTTTGGCATCCATAATTTTCTTTAGCATGGCTTCTGCCGCAAGAGCGTCCCCGCAACGAACCGGATTTTTTTCTCGTTCTTCAGCGTCAAAAATTTCCGCTTTTACTCCTCCGAGTTCTGAAACAAAGCCCAAAATTTGGGTCCCATATTTCTCGTACAGAATTTTTTTGGCAATAGCACCCCCAATAACCCGTCCAACGGTTTCTCGTCCAGAGCTTCTTCCTCCTCCACGATGATCCCGATACCCGTATTTTTCTTCCCACGATTGATCCGCGTGACCGGGACGAAAAATATCGCGAAACATCTCATAATCTTTTGATTTTTGGTCCGCATTCCGAACGATACAGGCAATAGGGGTTCCCAGCGTTTTTCCTTCAAAAACGCCAGAAAGAATTTCTACACTGTCCGATTCATTCCGAGGAGTAGTGACTTTGCTTTGTCCTGGACGACGCCGATTGAGCTCCATTTGAATATCCTCTTCGCAGAGAGTAAGCCCAGCAGGGCATCCATCAATAATCGCTCCCAATGCGACTCCATGGCTTTCTCCAAAAGTAGTCACTCGAAAATGGCGTCCAAAGGTATTCATAGCAAAGAAAAATATAGCAGTATTGTGCAGAAGGAATATCAGAGTTGCAAATTTTAGCAAAAATCGGATTTTTAATGTTTAGAATTTTTCTTTCACTTGTGAAGCATAAAAAAATAACGGAAGGATGGAGTGTTTGTTTATGAGTATGTAATATTTGTGAGTAAAGGTGCCAAAAAGAAAGGAGCATCCCAATATTCACAATCTCTTTTGGGTAGCTCGATTTTTACTTTTTTCGTTTGTAAAGATCCTACACCTAAAGATTGAATATATTTCTGAAAAGATTCGCCTAATCCATCGGTAGAATCCATGTAGAAGGTAATAATACCCGTTTCTTCTCGTACCAATTTCATGCGTAATAAAGAATGAAGGAAAGGGATAGAATCTCTACAAATTTCGTCAATTTCTAGTGGATAAGCATCATATACTACTCCATCAAATACCATTTTTTCTTTCTCAAATCTGGGAAGTACTTCTTCCCAATTCCCCTTATGTAAAAAAATTTTTTCTTTATGAGGTTGATTTTCTCTCCATTGTTTTGCTTGCTCAAACACGCCTTCATTGAGCTCAATAATATGATGTTCTTGTATTGCTCGTGTTGCCCTTCTTTCTTCTAAAGCTGAATCTACTAATCCTAATCCAAAGCCAACATTTAAAATATTTCCTCCATGCATTGAAGCATTTTTAGCAAGTTCTACCATATAAGGTTTTTCAAAATCAGACATCACTTCTAAATCAAAAATCTTGAGGATATGTTCTCCCTCGGAAGTAGTTACAAACTCAGGGGTTTCTTTAGACCACTTTTTTTTCATTCCAGGAATAAATTTATCTTTTCTCTTATCAATGCTTTTGACTAAGGCGTCTACATTATCAGTACAGTATATATGCTCCCAAAGGTTTATGATATTTGTTGTTTTCCCTTTCCATTTATTAATTGAATCACAAGCCCTCCAAGCTATTTCAAATAGAACTTTTTGGAGCTTTACTATATCGCCTTTTATAATAACGGCGAATCCCCCATTCTCATCAAAAACCATACACTGCATATATTCCTCGTAAAGGTTGATTTCTGCATTAATATGAGGGAAAAGCTCATCTGGGACTGTTTTTATCTGCATACATAGTTCATCCGATTTTAAGTTAAAATATACGGTTTTTGGTGTTTTTGGGGCTATATTGCGTGATAATATTTTTCTTTTTGCTCTTTCTAATGAATACTCTTGCTCAAAAAATAATTGAAGTTCTGGTTGAACCCTAGATTTTAATTCGAAGTGCAACAGAGTGAATTAAAATGAGGAGGAGTTT
>JBAXIU010000009.1:0-37633 GCA_037138215.1 Candidatus Peregrinibacteria bacterium
TTATGTTCGCTCTCTATTGTTTCCCCTGTTGCACTTCGAATTGAAACTTAGGTGTCTCTACAAAGTAATGATAATGATTTTATGCATGAGCAAAGTACAGATCCTATGTCTAAACAATCGAATACTTTCTTTTTAGAAGAAAAAGATGATGCATTCATAAAAGGAATTATCGGTGATTGACCGGTAATAGAACCACAATAAGCAGGTCTAAAGAGCCTTGTCCTGAAAAAAACTCCAAATCTACTCCCTCTTTTGTCTTTTTTATTCCCCTCTATGTTCTCCGATACCCTTACCAATATTGTCCTGGAAAAAAAATCTCCGCTCTGTTTGGGGTTAGACCCGTATTATTCGCGTATTCCAGAGCATCTCAAAAAAAATGCTTCTCCCGAAGAAGCCATCCTGAAGTTTTTGGTTCCCATTATAGATGCGTGTAGTGAGCATATAGTTTGCGTGAAACCACAACTCGCATTCTTTGAAATCTTTGGGAGCGCAGGATTTGCGGCGTTTGAAAAGGTGTGTATGTTTGCTAAAGCACGCGGACTGTTGGTAATTGTGGATGGAAAACGGGGAGATATTGGATCCACAGCAGAAGCCTACGCAGAAGCCTATTTGGGAAAAAATCGTCCGTACGATGCGCTTACCGTTAATCCGTATCTTGGTTCGGATGGTATTTTACCCTTTGTAAAAAAATGTGTGGAGAATGAAAAAGGGCTTTTTATTCTCACCAAAACCTCTAATCCCAGTGCTGGTGAATTTCAGGACCTTCCCGTGGGAGATGAACTGGTACACGAAAATATTGCCCACGCCGTAGCACGGTGGGGTATGGATGATACGGGGCTTTCTGGGTTTTCCAGTATTGGTGCAGTGGTAGGAGCTACTTATCCAGATGAAATGGAGATTTTACGGCGAGAAATGCCGTCTCAAATTTTTCTCGTTCCTGGATATGGCGTACAAGGCGCTACTGCAGAAGATATTTCTGGGGCGTTTTATAAGGGGGGAACTGGGGCTATTATTAATTCCTCCCGAGGAATTTTATTTGCTTTTGAAGACTACGAAAATCCTGAAAAGTTTGCTGAACATTCACAAAAAGCCGCACAAGAGGCACAAGAAGAGTTATGGGCGGTGACACAATAATTCTTTTTACTCCGACTATTCTGAAGGCAAAACACAGAAAAGTTTTGACTGTTCTGTGTTTTAAATATGGTTTGGTCGTGTTTTTGGAAAACTTATTTTTTTAGTCGTTCTTTTTCAATCCTTCTCCGTTCTGCTCCGGTGATGCGGTTTTTTTCTTGTAGAAAATACCGAATGCTATAGGCCAAAAGTCCCAAAAAACTTAAGAGGTGAATACTCCATAGTATGGGTAACGCGTTTAAAAAGGCGTCTTCTACAAAAAACCATCCGAGAATTATGCCGGCTATTCCTATCCAAAAAAAAGGTGTTTTTACTCTCCGAAGCGTATTTGGCCAATACTTCGGCATATTTTTTCCGCTTAAAAAACGCAATACTATGCCAAAAATGAGCGAAAAAAGCCCGAAGGAGAGAAAGAAGGTGTTCATATTTTTTCTCCGCAATGCTCACAAAAGTTTCCACCTCGAAGCGTTTCTTTTTGGCATTCTTTACAGGTTTCATTGAGAGACTCTCCACATTCCGAACAAAACTTTGCGTCTATACTGTTCAGGTGTCCACAAAAGAAACACGCCGATGGTCTTTCTCCAAATGCCCGCCGTTCTAACTCTTGGTAGTATTTTTCCAAAAGGGATTGGGAAGGTCTAAACACGAGGTAAAGTACGGCCCCGAGAAATGGAATAATGACATTAATCACTACTGCGAAGAGGTGAAAAAGCGTCGAATGAGATCGATGAATGGCGTCTCTGGCGATCCAAATAGTAATAGCAATCCACAAAAGGGCGGTATATCCTCCCGCAATAATAAGTAACAAGTGGAGATTTTCAACAGAGAGATCGATCATGAGAGATGAGAAAAAGTACGAAGTTTTGAGAACACCTGAAAATGTCCCTTCCAGATCATAAACGAGAAAATAAGAATTCCCAATCCAAAAGAGAGGAGTTGAGAGAGGGGAACCGAATCGTTAAATAAGAGCGTTCCTTTTTCTCCTCGAAAAAATTCTAAAATTCCATTCACCATAAAGGTCGCGGAGAGAAAAATACCTCCAAAAATTCCGCTTTGCCATTGTTTTTCAAGTTTTTCAGACCACAAAACCATTCCTCCTACAAAAAGGAGACCAAACGCTATTGCCGCATATAACTGTACGGGATGAATATACCCCGAATAGCGCACATCGGTAAGATCGTACGAAATGGCAAAAATAAAATTTTCATCAACGGGTGCTCCATAGTCCCATCCTGCCAGGAAACTTCCGATTTCTAAAAAAACAAAGAGGAGGAGAAGGGGTAAAGAAAATGCATCTAACCAACTGAGGATATTTTCATTCCTCAAAAAGCAGAGCACCAAAAAAGTAATGAAAAACCCAATTCCGGCCCATAAGAAATCAACACCACCTTGCCAAAAAGACACTGTATCACGCAAAAAAACAAGGACTGCTTCCCCCGTTCCTGCTGTGTGCATCATGTTCTCTGAAATAGTAGGCCAAATATCTAAAACCGCACCTGCACGCCCCATAAGAACGCCCACCACCAAATAGAGGAGAAAATAATCGTTTAAGAACCGAATAGAAAGTTTTTTCTCGTGCACGGTTCTCGCAAGCATCCAAGAGGAAATCATTATTCCTATGAGGAGTACCATAGCTCCAGTAGAAAAAACGAATGGTCCTAAAACAATTTCAGAGAGATCCATATACAATTCTTAAAAAAATAATCCTCCCCGAGCATTGTGACAAAGAGATAGAGAATGGTCAATTGGCGAACACATTAATAGTTTACCGCATACAGGAACATTACCCCGCTCATAAATACAAAGAAGAGACTGCTTTGGAATGTTTTTCCCCAAAAAAATCGTTCTCGGATGGTCAAAAAGAAAAACGCAAAAAAGAGAAAAACGCAAAATAATGCCAATCCATTAGACGCAATAACGCGCTCAAGGGAGCCCGAAATGGGCTGAATGCTGTAGAGGAGGAAAATGTCAGAGAAAAAGAAAAATAAAAGGAAAACCGCCAAAAGGCTTCCGAGAAAAAACCGAATTTCTCGAAAGAAAATAGAAATGAGGTCGGATTCGGGGACATAGATGCTGTCTTCTGGCGTTTCTGACGGGGAGTCATCTTCTTCCCATTCTTCTGCCCTTGTCTGAGAAATTTCTGATAATGCAGCCATTTCTGCACGCATATCTTTAAGAGTTTTTCTTTGAGAGGTACTGGTTTTGAGAGATTCTCCTTCGGTTTTTGGTTTTTGAAATTCTTCCCACTTTTTTGACCAGCCATCCCATAGTTTTTTTGCTTCTGAAAGCCTTTGATTGCGCAGTGTGGTGTTGGTGGTAAACAGCGCGGAAAAAAACATTTTCCATACTCGATTGGACTCTTTGAGGAGAACGCTTATACCTGTTTTTTCTTCTTTTTTCTTCTTTCGTACGACTTTATTTCCCAAAATATGGTCCAGCTTTGCCGAAAGAGCTTTAAGATTATTGGTAATCGATTTATAACTATTTCCTTTTGCTGATCTGTTTTTTTCCATTTCTTCGTGCTCTTCTGCCAATGCTTCTTTCAGCTCTTTTGCCCGTTCCCCATCCATTTCTCGGTTAATAAATGCCTCAATAAGGTCATCTACTTTTTTAAAAAGGGCTTCGGTGAGCTTTCGGATGAGGACTAAGTTATTGGAAAGTTTGAGTCTCATTAACTCGTCCAAATATTTGCGCGTATCATCGATAGTTTCGGGAGGAATTCGTTCCTGGTACTCAATGAGAATTTGGGTTGTTTTTTGGGTAATCGTATCAATTTCCTCCATAAGCATCTGCCGTTCTTCTTCAAATCCTTCGCTCACTAATCCTTTTAATTGCGAATCTTCCTCTCCTACTTCTTCCCGATTAATGGTAATTCCAAATTCTAATTCCGTTTCTTCTATGAGTTCGGACATTCCTTTTTTCCCTTCCTCAAAACGAGTGTCGGGCGGGAGGTTGGTACTGGCGAGAGATAGCACTTTAAAGTTATATTCTGTTGCGAGTCGTCGCAGTGCATTTTTTTTATCAACGGCTTCAATGGTCCCATTCAGGCTTTTTCCTTGAGAATCAACGACAAAAAATTCAAAATTCTGCATTCCTTCGTTGCTTGTGTTGGGCTGAAACGAACTCGTTTTTTCATTTGTTTCTTCCAAAATAATAACCGAAAGCCCCATTTCGTGGAGTTTTTTTCGGGCACCACAGGAATCCTCCGCGGAAATGATCCCCTTTAATTGTTGGCTCTCATTATTAAGCGCAATGTAGGAGTAATTTTGCATAAGAACAGGAAAATATTGTTCAAGAAGACTATATCATAAAATTATAAATCAGTACATCTTGCATCTTTTCACCCTTCACGGTACCGTTTTTTTAGTATTTTTTTACTGTGGCATGAAAGGTCTTTGGGGATATATTTTCTTTTTTTTCGTCAGTATTGGGATTTTCTTGCTGGGAATTTCTCGTATTTTTCCGCATCTCTGGAAAATGAATGATACCCAGAGCATTACTCCAGTGGATATGATTGAGCCAACCAATGTCCCTGCGTATACCGTAGAAGTGATTGCTCCGAATGAAAATAATGTGACCGCTACTGAAAAAAAACAACGAGCAACTGCCTTTTTTACCCAAGGATCGTATTCGAACGCCATCAAAGATCTCCAGGAAATTCTTTCGGTTTCTCCGGATGATCAGGATTCTTGGAAAATGCTTATGGAATCTCATATTGCTCGAAGGGATTTTACGGAAGCGGAAAAAATTGCGAGTGAATACCTCAAAAAATTTCCGGCAGATACGGATATGCAAATGAGAAGAGGTGAAATTCTTATTTTAAAAGGTGATTTTTCTGCTGCTCAAACCGCTTTTGGAGCGCTTGCTCCAGAAAATGCTGCACGAATTTTTTATGAGGGAATTTTGGCATCTTACTTTGGAGACCACGAAAAAGCGCAAGAAAAATTTAAAAGTCTTTCCAAAACCTCCTTTGGAGAGAAGGCCAATCAACTCCTCTCTGCCTACAATGAATATGCCCTATATCCTGATAGCAATGAGAACCATCGCCGAGCTCTTCTCTCTCAGAGATATAACGCGTTGGGATTTTATAACCTGACCATTGAAATGCTTCGTCCCACTATAGAAGCGAGACCGGATTATCGCGATGCCTGGATTTTGGAAGGGTACGCCTATCTTTCCCTTGGAAAATTTCATACTGCACAAAATGCCCTTGAAAAAGCGGTTTCTTTGGATCCTACCCATAAAGAGAGTGCGTATTTTTTAGGTCTCACACTGGCAGAACTGGGGCTTAATGATCAAGCGGTGATACAGTTTAAGAATGCGCTCGCCAATGGATTTACGCCCCCAAAAGAAGTAGAAAAACATTTAGCAGAAACGCTCTTTCGAGCTCAGCAATATGATGAATCTCTTCAATATTTTGAGAAAATTTTAGATGCCGATGGAACGACCGTTGACGATTTTGTACGACCCATTTGGATTGCCATTGAGAGTCTGAAATCTCCAGATAAAGGTATTGAGTTTGGTAAACGGGCCGTAATAAAATTTCCAGAGAGTGCTATGGCGTATAATCTTCTCGGTTGGACACTTATCTCCAAAGGGGATTTTACAAACGCAGAAAAAGCCTTAGAAAAAGCAAAAGAACGAGATGCAACCATGCCGGCGATTTGGCTGAACTATGGGAAATTACGAAAAGGACAAGGAAAAAAAGAAGAGGCGTTGCAAATGTTTCAAAAGGCGCATGAGATGGATAAATTTGGAAGCATTGGTTCTTTGGCAGCAGAGGAATACAATGCACTCGTAAAGAACAATTCTTAATTTCTTTTCTCCCTTCTCCTATGAAATCTTTATTCTGGATTCCTCTCTCAACAGCTCTGGTTGGAATGGTTATTATGGCCATATTGTCATTTTCTGCTGCTCCTTCTGCGCAGGGAATTTTATTTGCCACTCTTGTTTCGGCAGACCGAGACTCCAGTATTTCGGAGAAAGAGGGGGCAACGAATTTTTTTGCAGAAACCATTATTGGATGGACTCATTCTCCGGCTTTTAGAAATGAGGTTTTACAGGGAAAAAATGGAAATTTTTCTGGACAAAAACAAGAGCGCCAAAACATGGTCTTTACCATTTCTACGAGTAATGCAGAAGAAGCAAATCAACTTTCTCAGTCCCTTACCCAGAGTCTTAATGCCCAACTAGCAGATGTAAACCGCGTTTCTGAAACCATGTATCGCATTATTTTTTCTCCCCTTCAGGTCACCGAAAATTCTCCCAAGAGTTTGTGGCGCATTGTTGCGGGCGCTATTTTTGGAGGAATAATTGGGATTTTTGCCATTCCTCTGGCACAACGGGCAAAAAGAAAAAGATTTTTTGAGGTGTGAAGTACACTACTCTCATTATCGGTTCTGGTATTGCAGGACTTACCGCGGCTCTGCGCATTGCGGAGTTTGGGAGTGTTCTTTTGCTCACCAAAAACCAGCTCCTTTCGGGGTCGACACCCATGGCGCAGGGCGGAATTGCGATTGTAACCGATGAACAGCAGGATTCTTTTGCATCGCATATCGAAGATACCCTAAAAGCAGGAGGATACGAAAATGATCGTAAAGCTGTAGAAATGCTGGTATACACTGCTCCAGAAGTGTTAAAAGATATGGAAAAATGGGATATCCATTTCCATGCTCTTCGTCATAAAGAGGGAGGACACGCCGTATCTCGCATTTTAAATGTGGGAGATAAAACGGGAAAAACCATTGCCGAGCATCTCGTAAAAAAAGTTTTGGATAATTCTCATATTACGGTGAAAGAACATTTCTATACGACGGATCTTATTGTAGAAAATGGTTCAGTGGTAGGGGCGAAAGGCGTTTTTTTCTCCGCTGAAAAATTGGGGGCTGAGAAAAAGGAGGTTACCCCCCTACCACCCGTGAGGGGGGGGCAACAAAATGAGGAGGAACAGTTTTTTGCCGATTCTACCATTATTGCCACGGGTGGAGCGTGTGCACTGTTTGCTACCGCAACGGTTCCAGAAGATGCTATTGGTGACGGTATCGCTATGGCAATAAGGGCAGGAGCGCGTACGCAAGATTTGTATCGCATTCAGTTCCATCCCACGGCGTTAGACGCGCCGGGCATACCAAAGTTTTTGCTTTCTGAAGCCATAAGAGGGGAAGGGGCATATATAATAAATGCAGAAGGAAAACGATTTATTGACGAACTTTTACCAAGAGACCAAGTGGCAAAGGCGATTTTTGAGGAACGCAAAAAAGGCCCTGTTTTTTTAGATACTCGACACCTTTTGGATTTTCCTCAAAAATTTCCAAAAATTTTTGAACATCTCACCAAAGAATTTGGATTTCTCCCAACAGAGGGTTATGACCCGCAATTTTCCACTGTCACCATGCCACTTCTCCCCATTGCGCCTGCCGCGCATTATTTTGGAGGAGGCATTTCTGTGAATTTAGACGGAGAAACTTCTCTTCCTCATCTTTTTGCCAGTGGAGAGTGTACTTATACCGGTGTTCATGGACGGAATAGATTAGCGTCAAATTCACTCTTGGAGGGACTGGTATACTCCAAACGCATTGCGGAAAAAATAGAAACACAGATACAGATGCCATCTCTTCAAGAGATGGCATCTGTTCGGATAAAACCAGATATGGCATCTGTCCCCCACGGGGCACTCCCTATTTTTCATCCCCATGACACACTCTTTATTACAGAGCTGAGGATGCGTATGGACCGCGATTTTGGAATTGTGCGAGAAAAAAAAGTACTGCTCCAAGATTTGGAGTGGCTTGCGCTCCAAAATCCTAAAAGTGTGGTGGGAAAAAATATGAAAACGGTGGCAGAGGAAATGTGGAAGTCTTTTAAAACAAACAATTCCGATGTTTAAGTTCTTCCGTTAATACTCGGGTGTTCTCTGTATACGAAACGGGGAGCTCAATCACATGGACACCTTTAGAATCCAGTGCTTTTTTGAGTGTGGGAACAATATCCTCTGTTTTTTCTATTCGGTATCCTGTCGCTCCAAAACTTTCCGCAAATTTCACAAAGTCGGGGTTTTTTAGGTCGAGTCCAAAATCATCAAACCCCATTCCCTCTTGTTTCCACTTAATCATGCCAAACGCATTGTCATTTAAAATAAGTACCACCAGGTCAAGATGGAGTCGAATGGCAGTTTCTAATTCCTGATCGTTCATCATAAATCCGCCGTCGCCACAAATCGCCATCACTTTTTTGTCCGGAAACACCATTTTTGCCGCCATGGCAGAGGGAAGCCCCGCACCCATGGTTGCCAATGCGTTGTCTAACAGAATTCCATTGCGTTGAAAAACGCGATATTGTCGCGCAAACCACACTTTATAAATTCCATTATCGAGTGCAATAATTCCGTCTTCTGGCATTGCTTTTCTCACATCTGCTACAAATCGCTGTGGAATAGCCGGAAAACTGGGGTCACTGGATTTTTCTGCCACATGGGCAAGGATTCGTTCTTTTACACGGAAAAAATATTCAAAATCCCAATGGGGTTGTGGTGATACCATCTCTAACAGTTGTTTCAGAGTGTCAGAAATATCTCCCACTACTTCCAAGTCGGGGAAATAAATGGTGTCTACTCGCGCGCTAGAGAAATTGATATGGATTACTTTTTTTCCGCCAATATGCATGAAAAATGGAGGTTTTTCTACTACATCATGCCCAATGTTAATAATAAGGTCCGCCCTATCTATGGCGCAGTGGAGATAATCTCCGTCGGAGAGGGCTGCGGTTCCGATATAGTATTGGTATACCGAAAATGCGCTTCCTTTCCCCATTTGGGTATTAAAGAATGGAATTTGGGTTCCCTCTATAAATGAAGCGAGGTGATGCAGAATTTCTTTTCTATTGGCACCGGCACCAATGAGTATCAGTGGTGATTTTGCCGATTTTATCATTTCTGCTGCGACTTCTACGGCTTTTTTATCGGGTCCTGGACGACGAACAGTATGAATGGGGATAGGAGATCCGTCGGTTTCTTCTCGCGCAATATCTTCTGGAAGCTCTAAATGCACCGCTCCGGGGCGTTCTTCCATGGCAATACGGAAGGCTTCGCGAACAAGGGGCGCTACTTTATCACCGCTCTCAATTCGGTCTGCCATTTTGGTAATCGGTCTCATCATTTCTACTGCGTCAATCACCTGGAATTGTCCTTGTTTGCTTTTGCGAATGGGTTTTTGCCCCGTAATCACTACCAGCGGCATTCCTCCCAGTTGTGCGTAGGCAACTCCGGTAACCAGATTTGTAGCGCCCGGACCAAGAGTAGAAAGGGCTACTCCCGGTTTTCCGGTTAATCGTCCGTAAGTAGCCGCCATAAACGCTGCGGCTTGTTCATGGCGGGTTACAATGAGTTTTATGTGGGAAGTGCGCAGTGATTCTAAAAAATCGAGATTCTCTTCTCCAGGAATCCCAAAAATATATTCTACACCTTCGTTTTCCAAACATTTTACCAGGAGGTCTGAGGCTTTCATAGAAAAGGGGAGAAAGAATTAAAAATTCCTTGATATATTGAGCAATTGCTTGTCAAAGGTAAACAGCTCTGCATTATATTTTTTTGAGAGAAAAAGGAGCGACGCGTCTGTGAATGATATTTTTTGGGAAATTCCTTGAAAAAACAAAATCTCTTCGTCAACGATGCTATCGATGACACGACAATATGATGACAAATCAATGTCTTTCAGGAAAACATCAGCAGTTTTCTTTCCTGCACGGTAGCACAAAATACTGCTTACCTCTTGAATAACACAGTAGGGGATTATAATTTCTCGTTCTTTTAGTTCCTCTAACAAAAAAATAGCCTTTTCATGGAGAGCGTCTTCTTCCAGATAAAAGGCAACAAAAATATTGCTGTCGATAAAAATTCTTTTATTTTCCATAGAGAATAGTATCAATATTGAGTGCAATATTTTCTTTTGATCCTTCGCTTTTTACGATATGTTTTTTGGCTATATCGTAAAATGTTTTCCCTTTTTTTATTTTTTGAGGGATTTGAAAGAGGTGAGAAATATTAACCCGATATTTTTCCAAAAGAGCGGAGGACATAAAAAAATAAAAAATTCTAAAAAAATAGTGCCCCTACCCCATCATTTCCTCTAATTTTCCCTCGTCATTGA
Organism: Candidatus Peregrinibacteria bacterium; assembly: GCA_037138215.1. Classification (GTDB taxonomy): domain Bacteria; phylum Patescibacteriota; class Gracilibacteria; order CAIRYL01; family CAIRYL01; genus CAIRYL01. Next base: position 10,275 of record JBAXIU010000009.1, read on the forward strand.
GTTTTTTCAGTTGGTCAAATCCGCCCACAAAGGTTTCTCCGATAAAAATCATAGGAACGGTGCGGTGGTTATGTTTTTCTACCAGTGTAAAAAAATTGTCTTGGTTTTCCTCCACAGATATTTCTTCGTACTCATATCCTTTGGTTTTAAATAGGTCTTTTGCGGCAACGCAATATGGGCAATACGATTTTGTAAAAATGCGAATAGGGGTCATAAATGGGGGAAAAATATCTTCCTTATCCTATCAAAAGAGAGAAGAATGGGAAAGCAGTTTCCATTCTCGTTTTTATGTGGTAGAATACTGTGAATCTCTTTTTTTGCATGAATCAGTTTTTACAAACCATTGAATCCTTTTTTGGGACTTTCCTCCACGAAATTCGTCCTCTTTTTGATAATGCGGTGGATAAAAGTGATGAGTTTTTTCTTTCTCTTTTTCTCCTTATTTTTGGATGGTGGCTGGGGGCAATAGTAGAGGGGATTATTGTAAAAATTGGGGATCGTCCTTTTTTACAGCATCTTGCTAAGCGGAGTGGATTTTCTGATCTCCTGAAAAAGGCGGAGATTCACGAATCTCCTGCTTTGGTGATAGGGCAGTTTTTAAAGGGATATATTTTTTCGTTATTTATCCTCTCGGTTGCCAATATTTTAGGAATTACTGCTATTGCAGAGTTTTTGGAGAGCATTATTCGCTATATTCCCAATATTGTGGTGGCGCTTATTATTGTCCTTTTTGGCGTACAAGTGGGGGATACTACCGCGGCAGTGATAAAAAGTGGATTTAAAGTGGCAAAATCTTCTTCCGGAAAAATTTTGGCATTGGTTGCCGAAGGAATTATTGTGACCTTTTCCATTTTAGCGGCACTTTCTCAGTTAAAAATTGCAGAAGATTTGGTACGAGTGTTATTTATTGGTTTTGTAGGAATGATAGCCATATCTGGTGGGCTGGCGTTTGGGTTAGGAGGAAAGAAAATTGTAGAAGAGTTTTTGGATGATTTACGGGACGCGAAAGGGGAGAAGGAGGAGGAGAAGTAAAATTTTCTCATGCATATTGTCTGGTGTTTTTTGCATACAATTTTTCTTGGAATCCAAAAAACACTGTTCTCATTTCTTCTACACTCCCCAATATGTTTTTGGCATCTTCCAAAGACTGGTATTTATTGGTGAGGAGGAGTGATAGTTTTTCTTGTGCCAGTTCGTCTACGCCCGTTTCCAGATACTTTTGCAGGACAAATTGTATAAATTCCTTTTGTTGAGGACTCAGAACAGCAAAAATATTTGTTTGAGATCCTTTTACTCTCTCTTTCCGCGTTATGGGTTTTCTTTCGCTGTTAAACACATATTCCAAGACATCAAACAAATCGCTTTTTTCTGCGTCTACCAGTTTTTGGAGCATGAACAGTTGTTCTTTTCCAAAGCCTGCTTCGTCCAGTTTTCCCAAAAGCGCTGTTCTGGTAATGGGATTGCTCCAAAGCCTCCGCAACTCGTCTTCATTTTTAAAAAAATGCGGTAATTCACCCAATAAATTATTTAAAAATTCCTCTGCCGAAATGGGTTCTCCGTTGGCGCCCCAAAATGAAGTGGAAATAATGTGCTGAATTTCTCGCTCTTTGCCGTCTTTAAGCTTTATTTTTACGGTTTTTGTACAAATACATGGTTTTTGTCCACATTTGTGGCATGGTTGGGGTGCTTCTTTTGGGCATTCACACGGATTTTTGGTGCATACGGAACACGGTTTTAACGGCTTTGTTTCGCAAATACACGGGTCCATATTACATTTTTTACAAATTTCTACTACCTGCGTGGCTTCTCCGTCCCATTCTTTGTCGGCAAAATGGTGGTAGGCATCCACAAAATCGTAGATGGTAAAAAATTCTTTTCCGTCAAAAAGGCGTGTTCCTCGCCCCACAATTTGCTTAAATTCAATCATGGAGTTTACGGGGCGCAGCAGTACAATATTACGAATATTTCGGGCATCTACCCCAGTAGAAAGTTTTTGTGAGGTGGTAAGAATGGTGGGGATGGTTTTCTCGTTATCCTGAAAATCTCGTAAAAATTGTTCGCCTATTTCTCCGTCGCTTGCCGTTACCCGTACGCAATAGTTCGGGTCTTTGTTCTTTTTTTGTTGATTGATTAAGTCACGAATAACAGAAGCGTGGCTTTGTGTCGCGCAAAAAATAATCGTTTTTTCGGTTTGGTTCGCGTCGTCTAAAAAAATTTGAACGCGTCGTTTCTCTCGCGCCTCAATCTCAATTTTTTTGTTAAAATCGGCTTCCGTATACAGTTTCCCGGCTTCAATTTCGCCCTCAATAATGTCGTCGTCGCTGGTGTACATATAATCGTCTAGCGTGGTTTTAATGCGTTTTACCTTAAAAGGCGTCAAAAATCCGTCGTTTATCCCTTCTTTGAGGGAATAAATATAAACAGGGTCGCCAAAATATTTGTAGGTATCGGTATTGTCTTTTCTTTTGGGCGTTGCGGTAAGCCCCAACTGCACCGCGGGGGAAAAGTATTCTAAAATGCCCCGCCAATTTCCTTCGTCATTCGCGCCTCCGCGGTGGCATTCGTCTATGATAATAAAATCAAAATAATCTGCGGGGTATTGCCCAAAATTTGGAAGAGGATTCCCTTCTAAATCCCGTCCCGACATAAAAGACTGGAAGATGGTAAAGAAAATACTGCCGTTGGTGGGCACTTTTCCGTTCTTTTTTATTTCGCTGGGTTTTATGCGTACTAAAGCATCTTCCGGAAAGGCAGAAAATGAGTTGTACGCTTGGTCGGCAAGAATATTTCGGTCTGCCAAAAACAAAATGCGCGGTCTTCTTTTCCCGTCTTTTTTGGCGTTCCAACGGGTTAAAAACAGTTTCCACGCGATTTGAAATGCAATGGCGGTTTTTCCTGTTCCGGTTGCCAGCGTCAGCAAAATACGGGTTTTGTTATTCGCAATGGCTTCCATGGTTTTGTTTACCGCCAATTCTTGGTAATACCGCAGTTGCCAAGTTCCGCTTTTATCCTCAAACGGAACTTCCGCAAATTTTTCTCGCCAGTCATTTTGCTCGGCAAAGGTTTTGGTCCATAGTTCTTCAGGCGAAAGATAATTTTCTACCGGTTCTTCTTTTCCGGTTTTGAGGCAAATGCTATAAATGTGTTTTCCGTTGGTGGCGTAAGTGGTTTCAAGATTCAGTTTTTCGGCATATTGTTTGGCTTGCGCCACGCCTTCCCCCACTTCCAAATTTTCGCTTTTGGCTTCTATTACTGCCAGTTTTATGCCTTTGTATACCAACACATAATCGGCGGTTAATTTTTTGGCTCTTCCTCCTCCTGTTTGTATTTTCCCAGCGGTAATGGGGTATTCCCGCAAAATTTTTGAGGATTCCACAACGCCCCATCCACACGCTTTCAATTTCGGATCGATGAGTTCGGCACGGGTTTCTGCTTCGTTCATAGGGGTTTTGGATGAGAATTATTGGAAAATTTCGAGAATTTTTCTGTGCAGAGATGCCAACAAAGTATGGCAGTTTGTATCGTTTGCGTCAAAGATGCCAACAAAGTGGGGTGGTTTGTATCTGTTTTGTCTATTCCTTTCCCTACAATTCGCTAAAAACGCCATTTGCAAAAGTGATTCAGCACAAGATATAATACACAGGCTCTCTTTTAAAAAATATGCCTGAAGTTTGTCGCTTTTTAGGGATAAAAATACTTTTTTATTATGATGAGCACAATCCGCCTCATTTTCATGTTCAATACAACGAATATCGCGGAGTATTGCTCATTGAAACGCTGGAGGAGATGAAAGGGAATCTTCCGAAAAAAGTATTGAATCTTGTGCGGGAATGGGCATTTGACTGCAAAGATGACCTCATAAAGGAATGGAGCTTGGCACAAGAAAATCTTCCTTTGTTCTCTATTGCACCTTTAGTATAAAAAATATGATTTGGGTAACGGATGTGCAGTACATTACAGGCTATACGGTTTTGGTAACCTTTAATACGGGTGAGAAAAAACGCGTAGATTTGGAATATAAAATGAAAAATGGTGTTTTTCTTCCTCTCAAAAAAATAGATCATTTTAAAAGGTTTAGCCTTAAAAATGACACCATTACTTGGGAAAACGGAGCGGATATTGCTCCTGAATCCTTGTATGAAAGGGGAGAAAAGATTTCTCAATTATTATAAGAAAAAGGGATTGCTTCGTTCCTTGAGAGTGACGGGAAGTTTCGTCATTGCGAGCCGACCTAAAGGAGGCGTGGCAATCCAGATGCTTGTGGCGCATGGATTGCTTCGTCGTGCCTCCTCGCAATGACGGGGCATTACAATTCCCCACTAAACGCCTTTTGTAAAAGAGATTTTTTGAGTTCTTCCAAGTTTTGTATTTTGGCTTGGTACAGCGTTTCCAGTTTTTTTGTTTCGGCGGAAAGGGCGTCTAGTTTTTGGACGATGGCTTGTTGTTCAGTGATACTTGGTAAAGCAATTTTCATACCTTGGATCATTCCCAATTTTAAAAAGCGAGTATTTGCACCAACAGACTTTTCTTTAAATTCTTTCAAGCTGTTAAGTATTTGGAAATATAAATAACGGTAAAGTATTTTGTTTTCCTTGTTCACGGTAATTACATATGTCCGTTGATAAGCGTTAAACTTCCCATTGTAATGTTTTACATTAAAGTCTCCACTCGCATTGTTACCCGCTAATAAAATTGCCTCTAAATCAAACGCATAATTATCAATTGCAAATATCTCTCGTGAGCAAGTAAAGAACGGGTACTTACCGCCTTCTATTGCGGCATTAGAGTTAAGTTTTCCTGTTCTTATATCCACCAAATTTCCCAGTGGTTTCTTTTCGGCTTTTATTGATTGCAAATAGCTTTCAAAAAGTTCTTTGGCGTTTTGCAGGTTTTGTTGGGCATTGGCTTTTGCTTTGGCTATTGCCGTAAATGCTTGGTCTAAAATGGCTACAATGCGTTGTTGCTCGGGAAGGGATTTTGGATAAGAAATTAAAACTGGTGAAAGTGTTTGTCTTGTAATTTGAGGTTGTGCTGCACCCGTTATAGTTTTTGAAATATCTATTCCGCCAAGAAATAAGTATTCAATAAACTTCAGATTCAATGAATTATCTTTTGGTCTAACAACCATTGCATTCCCATTTATCCAAGATTTTGGCTCTGAAATATTAATTGAACCACAAGTTGCACCTCTACAAGTGATGAGCAATTGAGGTTCTTCGTGATTGTATTTATCGTATTTTCCGATGACTCCGTTCGCACCAAATACAGGATATTTCCCTTCATCGACCATTTCTTTTGATGAAATAGTTTTCGGTTGATATAAATCGCACACATCCCCCAATTTTTTTATTTCCCAATTTTTCCCGTTGTTTTCACTTTTTATAGGGGTTTTTGGGGCGGGTAAACCGGCATTTTCGTCCACGGGCGCAGTCACAGGGCAGATACGCAGGTCTGCCCCTACGGGTGGGGCAGGTGGAACCGGTGGATTTTTGGAATTAGTCATTTGCAGGGTTTAATTTCTTTTTGGCAATTGTTTTGTCGCCGGTTTTTACTCGCCGTTCCAATTTTTTAATATCTTCTTCGGCAGGCAACAGTTCTGGCTTTATACCACTTTTCCCTAACAATTTTCTCACATCGGTATTGTTTTTTACATGTTCGGTGGTAATTTTTGATTCGCCCTTCAGGTCGTTTTTTTGCACATTAAAATTGGTAATTTCTGTTGCCAGTTGTTTTGCCGAAATAGTAATGGTGGGTAAAAAATCCGCCAATGGTCGGTTCTCGGAAATCCCCAATTTGCGTTTCATGGCATTGGTATTGTTGCCTCCAAATAAGGCTCCGTCGCCTTTGCTTTGTATTACGGCAAATCCTTTATTATCAATTCCTCGCTCGTAAATATTTTTAGAAAGTTCGGTTTCGGCAGTCGCCAATTTTTCTCTGGCGTGTAGTCGTTCATTGAGTTTAATGCGCTCTTCTAATAATTCCTGTTTGCGCGTTTGTATTGCAAAATAGCTCTGTGCAAAGGCAATTTGTTCTTTTTTTGGATCGCCATTTTGGGCAATAAGATAACAGGCATAACGGGTAAGCATCATGTCGTCGACTTGTCGTTGCCCTCCTTTTCCCAATTCTATCATTTTGCTGATGTCAGCAAAATGATCGGAGACGGCTTCACCACTGGTTTTGCAACTTTCTTTGGCTTTATCAATAATATTTACAAAATTTCTCCATTGAGTGTAATCCAACAGTTGTTGCAAATCGCGGGCAAACCAATATTCTACGCCATTTTGTTCGTAATCGTATTCTTCAAAAGTAGAATTGAGTTTTGTAATGCGTTGTATTTCCATAGGGGGGTAAGAAAAAATTTTAAAGAATTTTCAAAACAGACTTCAAAATTTCCGCACTTTCGGCATCTAAATTTTGTATTTCTTGCAAAATTTCTTCGGGCGCTCGCAGTGCGGTTTCCTCTTTTTTGTTGGGGTTTTTGGCGCTTAAATCGTACTGCACAGACGCAAGATTTTGCGTCTCTACATCTACCGTCCAACTGTTTTCGCTGTCGGCAAATGTTTTTTGGAGCTCTACAAATTCCGCTAAATCTTTTTCGCTTAAAGCATTGGTTTTGCCCAAGTTCCTGTCTAAATTAAGCTGATAAAACCATATTTTTTGCGTGGGTTTCCCCTTTTCAAAAAAGAGAACCACCGTTTTTACTCCCGCTCCGGTAAAGGTTCCTCCGGGTAAATCCAGTACCGTGTGCAAATTACAGCTTTCCAAAAGCAATTTTCGCAAACTTACAGATGCATTGTCCGTGTTGCTGAGGAAAGTGTTTTTAATAACAATGCCCGCTTTTCCGCCGGCTTTTAAAATCTTTATAAAATGCTGGAGGAATAAAGAAGCCGTTTCCCCTGTTTTTATGGGGAAATTTTGCTGCACTTCGGCGCGTTCGCCTCCGCCAAACGGAGGATTGGCAAGAATAACATCGTAGCGGTCTTTTTCCTGAATATCCGATAAATTTTCGGCGAGTGTGTTGGTATGCACAATATTGGGGGCTTCTATCCCATGCAAAATCATATTCATGGTTCCAATAATATACGCGAGAGAAGCTTTCTCTTTCCCGTAAAAAGTGCGTTTTTGGAGGGTTACGGTATCGGTGGTCGAGAGTTCTTTGCTGGTTTTGAGGTACTCAAACGCTTCGCACAAAAACCCAGCACTTCCCACTGCTCCGTCGTAAATGGTTTCTCCAATTTTGGGGGTCTACTACTTTTACAATGGTTTTAATAAGTGGTCTGGGCGTGTAATACTCGCCACCATTTCTGCCGGCGTTTCCCATGTTTTTTATTTTTGATTCGTACAAATGGCTCATTTCGTGCTTTTCTGCATGGGTCCGGAACCGTAAATGATCAATAAGTTCTATAATTTCACGCAACGAATATCCACTTTTTACTTTATTGGATAACTCACTAAAAATTTCACCAATTTTATATTCAATCGTATCGGAACTTTCCGCAGAAATTTTAAATTTTTTCAGGTATGGGAAGAGCTGCATATTTACAAAATCCGCCAAATCGTCTCCCGTAAGTGCTTGGTGATGATCCAGTTTCCCACTTGTGTCTTTGGGCATTGCCCAGGTGTTCCATTGGTATTGTGGCTCAAGAATGGGGGTATACACTTTTCCTGAAAGCTCTGCAGCAATAGTTTTTTCTTGCTCTAAATCATCCAGATATTTGAGAAACAAAATCCATGAAGTCTGTTCTACATAATCCAGCTCTGTTTGGCATCCTCCTGCATTGCGGAGGATGCCATCGATATTTTTAAAGGTCTGTTCAAACATAACCAAAAGGAGAAAATGGTATTTTAAAAACAGTGTGCCAAAATTCTCTTCGAAATAAAAATGCTTTTCGGGGGGACAAGCATAAAAATTTTGTTATGTGAAAAAACACATCTTCTCATTTTGGACGCGCCATTAGCGCGCCCCTACAAAAAACAGTGTGAAAAATGCTCTTGCCACTCAAAAAATTTCACCCCCCTCCCCCCCCCTTACAAGGGGGGCTTTTCACTTCTTCCTTCTTAATTCTCTCACTTCCCCCTTTTATACCCCTTTTGCATCGCTTCTTCCTCACTGGTAAAAAAGACACGGTTTTTAACGGCTAAAGTGTCGGCTTTGGCGTGGTCCAGCGCGTAAAAGTATTTCCCCGTTTTAGATGCCACAAAATTCATTCCGGCGGGTGCTGGGATTTTTTTGAGATTGGGAAGAATTTCGGAAACATTCGTAGAAAATTTGCCACTCGGTAATACGGATATTTCTTTCGCCGTTCCCAGTTGGAGCCGGAGTTCGGATCCTTCTGCTGTTCCGTACAATATTCCGTTCTCAATTTTTTCTAGCCGAATAACGGGAATATGCTGCACAGAAGCGCTTTCTACAGAAAGTGGTGTTTTCTCCTCGAAAAAAAATTCTCTTTCCATCATAATACCCAAGAAAACCCCCAGGCATAAAACTCCAAACGCGCCAATGGCGTATCGCACATTTTCCATACTGCATGAAAAAATCATTTTTCCACCTCGGTTCTACTCCTCGCCTTTCTGCGGAAGAAATTATACGAGCCTTTCCGGGTGCTGACTACTCTTTTCATTCGTTTGAGCATTTTTTGCTCATAGATGCTGACCCTCAAGCCGTAAAAGATGTTTTTCCGGAGTTTGGAGGGAGTATGCGCGCAGGGGAAGTAATTGCCGAATCCAAAGATTTTAGCGAAATAGAATGGGCACTTTTGGAAGAAATAAAAGCCAATGCCACGGAAGGGAAAAAAATGCGAATTGGAATAAACATTTTTCCAGACCAAAAATATCACACGGTTTTTCCTCCGCTGTTTAAGCTCCTCAAAAACGCCTCCAAAGAAGAGGGGATTTCTCTCCGGATTGTGAATCGCAAAGGGCAAAATTTAGATACTTCTACCGCCGAAAAAGAGGGACTTTTTTCCGATGGGCACGCGGAGTTTTCTCTCTTTGTATTGCGATCAGGAACGGTGCTCACCAGAACTTTGGCAGTACAAAATATAGAATCGTTTGCGAAGCGGGATTTTGGAAAACCCGTACGGGATATGGGAGTGGGGATGCTCCCTCCTAAACTGGCACGGATGATGGTGAACTTGGGAAGGGATGAACAGGGGAACCTCCCGACGAAAATTTGGGATAGTTTTTGTGGAACGGGAAGTGTGCTTTTGGAAGCCTTGGATATGGGCATTGCAGAAGTAATGGGGAGTGATCTTTCGGAAAAAATGGTGGATGCCAGTCGAGAAAATATTGCGTATTTTTCTCCTCCACAAATGGGGGGACAAAAAAAACGCACTTTTCAGCATGATGCGACACGGAGTTTACTACAAAAAAATGCCAATTTTCAAAAATCAGCATATTCTTTTTCTCCTTCTTCGGACTTGTTGCTGTCTAATTTTACGGTGGTTTCCGAGGGATTTTTAGGGCGTATTTTTACCCATGCCATTTCCGATGAGGAATTTTTTCAGCAAAAAGATCTCCTCTTACCCTTTTATGAAAAGTTTTTGAGTGCCCGAAAAAAGGATGGTATTCAAACAATAGTTCTCGCGATTCCCTTTTGGAAAGGGAAAGAAAAAGAATATTCTTTCTCACAAAAACTTCTTGAAATGGCAAATAAAATTGGGTATGATGCTTCGGCTGCGCTTTTGTACCGACGACCCCAACAGTTCGTTGGGCGAGAGATTCTGGTTTTCCATGGTCTATAAGCGGAGAAACGGGGAGAAGAAATTTTTTTTCATTCCTCTTTAAAATCATCGGTGGTGTTTGTTCCCCTGTAGCTCAGCGGTAGAGCGTCCGGCTGTTAACCGGTAGGTCACTGGTTCGAATCCAGTCGGGGGAGCCATTTTTTATTTTTAAAAAGGAGTTCTCTTTTTTTTAATGAAGACTTGGAATATGGGATTTGAAAAAAAGGCACTCTCAATTTCTGGTGGAGTGTTTTTTTGAACAACCTTCCGTGTTTTGTTTTTTCATTTCTCCCTCATATTTATGCTTTTTTCTCTCCCCCAGATAAACGATTTTACCTATGAAATAGCCCAAAGAATGGATATTTTTCCGGAAGGAGGGCGAATTCTGTTTTTAACAGGAGAAATGGGGACGGGGAAAACAACGATTACCAGAAAAATTGGTGAATATTTTGGTATTTCCAATATCACTTCCCCGACTTTTGCCGTATTGCAAAGTTATGAGGGGAAACGATCGAATGGAGATCCTCAAAAAATTTTTCATCTCGATTTACATCGTGCAGATGACCATCGTATTGCGGAAATACAAGAAACTCTGGAAGAGTCATTTTCTTCGGAAAATATTTATATCTTGGAGTGGGCTCCTGAGTCGTTAAAAGCGTATTTTTCTTCCATTCCTTCCCTTTCTATTGCCCTTCAGCATTCCCAAAATCCAGATTCTCGAGATTTAGAGATTTCGTTCCAAAACCCTTTTAGTGTTTCTGTTTCGCATGCACAAAAAATGTTGAATGAATTTTGTACCCCGGTTCATGTGCAAAAGCATATTGAAATGGTTCGCAAAGTGGCTGTTTTTTGCGCGCAAAAATTGGTAAAGAATCGAATTCCGGTAGACCAAGAATTGGTGGAAGCGGGTGCTCTTTTGCATGACTGCGTGCGGTATGTGGATTTTTCCGATCTGGAGAATTTTGACCGCTATGAAGAGGAGGTAACCGAAGAAAAGGTTTCGCTGTGGAGGCGCTTGCATGAAGAGTACAAAAAGACGCACCATGCGGATGCCATGGCAGATATTTTGCGCAAACGAGAACACGAAGCAACGGCAAAAGTTGTGGGAGCGCATAATACCGGGGCTATTTACCGGTCTTCTCCTTTCTCTTGGGAAGAAATATGTGTGTATTACGGAGACAAACGCGCGTTACACGATGGGATTGTTTCGCTGAAAAATCGATTGGAGGACGGAAAAAAGCGCTATGCGTTTGAACATAGTCCTCACCTCGAAGAAAAACTGTTTGCCCTGGAAAAAAAGCTTTTTACGGCAGGAAATATTACGGAAGAGGAAGTGATGGGGCTTTAATACTCCTCTTGAAACTTAGAAATATTCCTTCTACTCTCCTCAAGATTGTAATACCTCCAGTATGTTTTGTGCACAATGTGGATCGGAAGTGGATGAATCCATGAAATTTTGCTTTCGTTGCAAAAGTTCTGAGGTATTAAAAACAAAACCGACTCAAAAGTCTATTTCTGTGGAGGTACCTTTGTATGCCGGTTTTTGGGTTCGCGTTTTGGCAATATCTTTGGATAGTATACTCGCCTTTACTATTATCGTTCTGTTGGCAATCGTTGGAATTTTTATTTTAAATGCCCTACATGTGAAAGATGAAAAACATATATATACCATTTTGGGGTTTGGTGGTATTTTTTGTGTTATTGCATATTATCTATATATCATTATTTTTACTACCCAATATGGTGCCACTTTGGGAAAACAAGTGTTGGGATTAAGAGTGGTTCCTCTTAACGGTGGTAATTTAGGCTGGAGATCCGTTTTTTTAAGAGAAATAGTAGGGAAATTTTTGTCGGGTATAACCTATGTGGGGTATATGATGGCGGGATGGACAGAAAAAAAACAGGCTCTGCACGATATGGTGGCGGATACCTGTGTGATTTATGAGCGCAATATAAAAATCCGATCAGTGATTGTTACCATTGCCGTATTACTGGTATTTTTTGTGTTTTCTCTTATTGTTTTGGATATTGCAGGAGAAACATTACCACCGCTCAAATCTGCTCAAAAAACTGGAGAAGTAAATCAAAAAGAAGAGAAAGTGCATTCTATACTTTTGCAATTATCTGAGGATATCAATAAAGATACACCGGTAAATGTGAATAGAACTACACAGCTTCTTTCCACTTCTGTATCAGGGGGCACTATTGTTTACCAACTCCAGTATCTCATTCCAGAGGGGACCACTGTAAGAACCGTGGATATCCAAAAACAAAAAATTATAGACATGAACTGTAACACCCCGGAAGCGCGAAAAATACTAGACGCAGGAGCAACCATGAAACACCGTTACTATGATGGTGCTGGAAATTTTATTGATGAGGTTTCTTTTCAATCAAAAGATTGTGCTACTGATTGAATACTAAATCGTCAATATCTCCACGAGTGAGTTTTTGTAATGCTTGCAGCCATGCCCCATAAAGTCATCAAAATACGCTCCAACTCTTGCATCTCCAAATTTGCGAACTTCATCAATAGCGGCAAGCATTTGATGCCGAAATTCATTTGTGAGTTGATCGAAAACAATGCCTTCTATTATTCCTCCTTGTTCGAGTTGATTTTTCTTTTCGTCAACGGCAACCATAACATTATCTAAAGCAAAAAGCGCGTCATGAAGAGCTCTGTTCTTGGCAGTTGGTTCATAATGATCATTTTTTTCCATAAAAGAGAGAAAGGAAGACCTCATTCTTTCTTTCTTTCTTTCTTTCTTTCTTTTTGTTGTCAATATAGAATCCTCTTGCCTTTCCCTTTTTCATGTCCAAACGCAAAACCCTCCTGATCTTTGGTCATTACGGCGTTCCTAATTGGGGTGACGAAGCCATTTTGGCGGGAATGCTGTCCCAAATAAATATGGAGCGGTGGAGAGTGGTGGTGGTGTCCAGTAATCCCCAATTCACCAAGTCTCATTCAGGTGTAAAAGGCGTGTATCCGCCTCCATTTGGTATTCGGTCGTTTTTTACAGATTGGTGGTCGTTTTTTCAGGAGTTAAAAAGTGCCGATTTAGTGGCATTTGGCGGTGGAGGATTGTTTCAAGATTCGCCTCCCAAAGCGTTTTTACTCTGGCGCTGGTATTTTTGGATTTGTGGATTGTTTCAAAAAAAGGTTATTTTTCTGGGAAATTCGTTTGAGCCGTTTAAAAAACCAAAAAATCAAATTCTCATGGAAAAAATCCTTGTAAAAGTGCCGTTTTGTTCTGTTCGAGATTCTCTTTCTGCTAAAAATTTCCCAAAAAATCTTCAGGATAAAATTTCCCTTTCTACCGATGCGGCATATTTTTTGCCGTTTACTCCCAAAAAAGGGCGAAAAACAGAAATTCTCCTCTCTTTTCGGGAAGGAGAACTTTCCCAATCTCAAGAGAAAGGTGTGATAAAGTTTTTACAAGAGGCGTTTTCAGAGGAGTGGAAAACCGGGAAAATAACGGTTTTATCCATGCAATCCCACCAATCTTCCGACGAAAAATTTGCTAAAAGACACGCACTTCCGGTTTGTGTGCCGCAAAATGTATTAGAAGTGCAGGAACGAATTGCGAGTGCTAAATATGTTCTCACCACTCGGCTGCACGCGGGAATTTTGGCAAGCATCGTGGGTACGCCTTTTACTGCCATTGCCACACGCAAAAAGATTTCTCAGTTTTTTGGAGAAAAATTTTCTGTTTTTCCTCAAAAATTCCTCAGCAGTACGGGGAAGAAAAAATTTTTGGAAAATCTTCAGCATCTTCCAGCGTATAAAAAAGAGATTTTGGCTTTTACTGAAGCGCAAAAAGAAAAGTTGGAGTATTTTTTCCCCGAGTTTTTACGCTCGTAAAATACTTTTCTGTACGCCCTATTCTCCAATGAGGTTGAGTACAGGAGTGGCAAAGTTTGGATTACATATCGTCCATAAAAAATCCCATATAGTCTTTTTCCAAAATAAGGCCTTCGTCTTTTCTTTGTTCAGCGGAGTTTTTCATGAGCACCATTCCTTCTTTTCGCCCTGCCAGGATGGCATTTTCCATTTGGGCGACATCTCCTGTTCTAATAATATTTTTGATAGCCGAATTCACCATCATAAACTCATAAATCGCTATTCGTCCGGATTTATCTGCCTTAGGAATAAGCCGTTGGGAGAGAACCGCCACGAGAGAATCTGCTAATCGGGATTGAATTTGGGCGTGCTGATCGGGAGGAAAGGCATTTACCACACGGGAAACAGTTTGTGGTGCTCCAGAAGTATGGAGCGTAGAAAACACGAGATGCCCCGTTTCGGAGAGGTTCATGGCAGCAGAAATAGTTTCTGGGTCTCGCATTTCCCCAATCATTACCACATCCGGATCCTGACGAAGTGCTCCTTTGAGCGCGTTGGCAAAGGAAAGGGTGTCATTTCCCACTTCTCGTTGAGAAAAAACGGATTTTTGATTGGAAAATACAAACTCAATCGGGTCCTCAATGGTCACGATATGTTCCACCCGCGTTTCGTTAATATAGTTCAGCATGGATTGCATGGATGTGGATTTTCCGGATCCTGTTGGTCCTGTTACGAGAATCAGTCCCTGTTTACTGCGGAGCGCTTTGAGTACTGATTCTGGCATTCCGAGTTTTTCCATGGCGAGGGCTTCACTGGCAATACGGCGCATAACCGTTGCCATATTTCCTCGTTTATAAAAAATATTTACGCGGAAAAATGTTCCATTGCTGTGCTCGTACGAGAGATCCAATTCTTTGGTACGAAAAAGCGTTTCCTGCATTGTTTTATTGGGAACCATAGAGAGGATAATACGCTCTCCCTGTTCTTTTGAGAGCTGGGGAATATTTTCAATAAAGTGAATTGCTCCATTGATACGCATGGCAACGCGGGCATTGGCGGCAAGGTGCAAGTCCGACGCTTTGTGTTCACAGATCGCATCCAAGATATCTTCCATGTGGACCTGATCTCCAATGGATTTTACCTTTACGATTTTTCCGCCTTCTTCGTTGGTCTCGCTCTCCTTTTTAAGTTTTTCTTTTTCTTCTGCTTCCTTTTTCTTTTTTATGCGTTCCCGAACTTGTTGTATCTCGTCCAAATGCTGCTCCGGGTGGTCCATAATATCCTTTTGTTGGATAGGGTGGACACCCATTTCGTGCATCATGGCCTTAAATTCATCATTAAAAGGGGAATTATTAGGTATTGAAGAAGGGGCAGAATTTTGCGGAGGAACTGTAAAAGAGATGTTTGATGGAGAATTTTGAGCGGGTGGAGCGGACTGGGGTGGGGGTGGTACATTAGGGAGATTATTTTGAGGATTTAAACCCGGTGTTGGAGAAGAAGTCGACGCATTGCCAAAAGAAATACCGCCTCCATTGGAAGTGTTTGGTGAAGAGGCACCGCCACCGAAAGAAATTCCTCCATTGCTGGGGGAAGAAGAGAGGGGACCAAAAGAAATTCCACCATTATTTTCGGGCATAGAAGAGAGAAAAATTAAGAATCTTGTTTTTTTTGTTCTGTGTATTGTACCCTTTTGTGCGAGATCTTTCAATAACACTTTATGCTTACTTCCCGCCAAATCCGAAAAATGTACCTCGACTATTTTACGGACCAAAATCATGCAGAGGTTGAGAGTTCTTCCGTGGTTCCGCACGAGGATGACCAAACGGTCCTCTTTACTACTGCGGGAATGCAGCAGTTTGTTCCCAATCTTATGGGACTCCCGCATCCCAAAGGGACTCGTCTTATGAGCATTCAAAAATGCGTGCGTACGGTGGATATTGATGAAGTAGGAGATAATCGGCATCTCACTTTTTTTGAGATGTTGGGGAACTGGTCACTTGGCGATTATTTTAAAAAAGAGGCTTTGGAATGGAGTTTCGAATTCCTCACGAAAAAGATGAATATTCCCGCAGAAAAAATTTGGGTTACCGTTTTTGGGGGCGATAAAGACATTCCCCTGGATACGGATGCGGAAAATATTTGGCTTCAACTTGGTATTCCAAAAGAACGCATTATTCCTATTGGACCTGATCCAAAAAACTTAAAAAAAGGACGAGGTGATAATTTTTGGGGACCTGCTGGACCAACTGGACCGTGTGGACCGTGTAGCGAAATGCATATTTGGATTGGTGAAGGAACTCCAAAGCCCGGGCAAAACCCCGCGACCGATGACACGAGTTTTATAGAGGTGTGGAATGATGTGTTTATGGAGTTTTATAGTGATGAAAACGGAAAACTTTCACCTCTCGACAATAAAAATGTGGATACGGGCATGGGGCTTGAACGCCTGACGATGATTCTCAACCACAAAAAAACGGTGTTTGAAACAGATGTGTATGCCGAAATTTTTGAGATTTTAGAAAAACTCTCTGGCAAAGCGTACCCGCCATACTCTGGAAATTTGGACGATAAAAATCCTCTCACCCGGGCAATGCGCGTCATTGCCGACCATGTTCGTACGGCTTCTCACCTTGTTTCCGATGGTGTTGCCGCATCTAATGAAGGTCGGGGATATGTTCTGCGTCGGCTTATTCGGCGGGCGGTGCGCTACGGGAAAAAACTGGGATTTGAAAAACCATTCCTCGGGAAAATTGCCGAATGCTATATTTCTGCTTACTCTTGTTTTTACCCAGAAATTGAAGCGCGGAAGTCAGTCATTTTTGATGCTTTTCAAATTGAAGAGGAGAATTTTTTAAAGACGATTGAAAGGGGAGAGGGGATTTTGGATGGAATTATTAATGAAAAATTAAAAGTGCAAAGCGAAGGAAATACATTTATTTTTGTTCGTCATGGAGAAAGTGAGGATGAAGAGAAAAAAGTGCTTCAACATGATGATTCTCCTCTGACGGAGAACGGGAAATCCCATGCACGAGCGGTATGTGAGGAATTAAAAAAGAAAAATATTACCAAAATTCTTTCTAGTCCTACCAAAAGAGCATTAGAAACGGCAGAAATTATTGCGGACCAGTTAAACATTCCAGTTGAGATTTTTAAAAATTTTGCAGCAGGAGCAACAGGGAGTGTTGCCGGAACTCCAAAGGAAAAGGTTTTACCACTTACTCCTATAGAATATGCGGAAAAACATGGAACGGGAGAGCGTTACCAAGACCTTTTTGAAAGAATAAAAATGGGATTAAGCGAATTACAAACGCTTCCAAAAGAAAATGGGACAACTCTGGTTGTCGCACATCGTGGGATTTTCTCTGCAATAGATACCATTCTTGTTGGTGGAGATTTGGAAGATGCAAAACAAGAACGCCGAAAAAATGAAGAAAGAGACCATGGTGTATGGGGAGAATATGTGTGTTTTAGAGACGCGATTAATCGCGTCTCTACGGGAACCGGTATTATTTCTGGAAAAGACGCTTTTATCCTTTTTGATACCTACGGATTTCCGCTGGATCTTACGAAAGAAATTGCCGCGGAACATGGATTTATGGTTGATGAAGAAGCATTTGCAGTAGAAATGAAAGCCCAGAGAGACCGCTCTCGGGCAAATGCAAATTTTGATCGGAAAGGAGAAAATTTATCAGTATTTAATAACGAGTCTCCTACAAACTTTATCGGATATGATCGATTTTCGTGTAATACAAAAATCGGAGTTTATCATTCAAGGTCAACAAATATTGATGATCCTCGATATATCTCATTTTCTTTGAACGAAACTCCATTTTATGCGGAAAGCGGAGGTCAAGTTTCTGATACGGGAGTTGTAAAAAACAATTTTTTTGAAATAGATGTTGATAGTGTAAAAAAGAGAGATGATGGGGTTTTTATACATTCTGGAATTGTTAAAATTAAAAAAGGTAATTTTTTTGATGCCCTTAATAATCAGGAAGAAGTTTTTGCTGAAATAAACATTCCTCGGAGAGAACGCATTAAACGGCACCATTCTGCGGCGCACCTTCTTCACGCGGCGCTCCAAAAAATTCTGGGAAATCATGTCGCACAGGCAGGATCTCTAGTGGATGAAAATCGTACCCGATTTGATTTTTCTCATCCGAAAGCACTTTCAGAACAAGAAATTCGTGCAGTGGAACTCCAAATGGCAGCATGGGTGAATTTGGCTTCTCCGGTAGTGGTAAAAAGTATGGGAATAAAAGAGGCAAAGGAGGCAGGCGCTCAGGCTCTTTTTTCGGAAAAATACGGAGATATTGTGCGAACCATAAAAATGGGAGATGAGAGTTTTGAGCTCTGTGGAGGAACGCATATTGCCAATACTGCCGATATCGGGGCGGTAAAAATTCTGTCCGAAAGTTCGGTTGCCAGTGGTATTCGACGGATAGAAATGGTGGTGGGACCCGTTGCCCAAGAATTGTTTCTCCAAAAATATGATGCTTTAGAAACATTAGCAAAAAAAATGAAAACGCCGACTGATAAACTTTTAGAGCGGGTAGATGCACTTTTTGCGGAGAAAAAAGCACTAGAAGAATCTCTCCAAAAAGCGGAAAAAGAGTTGCTGTCATTTGAGGCGGATGAAATTTTGGAACGGGTAGAGACGCATTGCGATGCGTCTCTCCAAAAAACCATTTGTGAACCTCTTCCTACCACGGATCTCCAAAAGATTTCTGCACTGGTAAAAATACTGGTGGAAAAAGGGCTTTCTACTGCTGTCCTTTTTACAGAAGATGGGGGTGTTGCGATTGCCACCAACGGAGAAAAATCAGCAAAAGAACTATTGCTGAGCATTACAGAATCCTTTGGCGGAAAAGGTGGTGGGTCACCCAAATTTGCGCAAGGAAGTGGCGTAAATATTGAAGAATTTGGAAAGATTCGAGAACGAATGCACCAATTAAAAAAATAAGAGGCAATATTGGAAGTTTTGCAGAGGGCAAATATTTCTTCTTTCTGGGGGAGGAATATTTGCCACATACCGCCCCTGTTTGGTACACTCCCCAAGAGGGGAGTGAAATTGCTATATTTCGCATATCTCTGCCATTTTTCCACTTTTTTTAAATTTTTATGTCGGATGTATTACGCATTAAAGGAGCAAAAACTCATAATCTTAAAAATATTACCGTCGATATTCCCCGCAATTCTCTGGTGGTGATGACCGGCGTTTCTGGTTCCGGAAAATCATCTCTAGCTTTTGATACCATTTTTGCCGAAGGACAAAGGCGATATGTGGAAAGTCTTTCTACCTACGCGCGGCAGTTTTTAGGAATGATGGATAAACCCGATGTAGATGCTATTGAAGGTCTTTCTCCCGCGATTTCTATCGAGCAAAAAACAGCATCTAAAAGTCCTCGTTCTACGGTAGGAACCACCACCGAAATTTACGATTATTTGCGACTCCTCTTTGCGAAGGTCGGTATTCCTCACTGTCCTCATTGTGGGCAACGAGTGCAAAAAACTTCGGCATCACAAATTGTAGACCAAATTGCAATGCTTCCTGAAGGCGCAAAAATAATGATTTTGGCGCCGGTGGTTCGGGGGAGAAAAGGAGAACATATAAAAATAGTAGATGATGTGGAAAAAGAAGGATTTTTACGAATGCGGATTGACGGCGTGGTGTACTCCATTGCGGATGAAATTCCTACACTCGATTCTAAAAAGACCCATAATATTGAGGTGGTGGTAGACCGGTTAGTGGTAAAAGATTTGGCAAAAACAGTAAAAACCCTTTCAGATGGAACGGAAATAGAAGCGCCGAATCCCGATCGATCTCGGTTGGCAGATTCCGTAGAATTGGCTTTAAAAAAAGGAGATGGAGTAATGGAAGTGTTAATGGTCGAAGATGGCACAGTAGAGACTTTTTCTGAAAAATTTGCGTGTACAGATCACGGTTCTGTGATTCCTGAAATTGAGGCACGGAGTTTCTCTTTTAACTCTCCGTATGGAGCCTGTCCAGATTGTCATGGGTTGGGAACTCGATTAGTGGCTATTCCGGAGCATATTTTGCCAAATTATAAGCTTTCTATTGAGGAGGGGGCGATTACCCCCTGGAGTAGTGCCACGAGTAATTCTTGGTATATGAAGATTTTGGACGCTGTGGGAGAGCAGCACGGATTTGATCTCAAAACGCCACTCAGTAAGTTTTCTCAGGAGGTTATTGATATTATTCTCCATGGAACAGGAGACGAAGAATATTCTATTGCCGTGGATACTGACCATTTTGAAGGGGAATATGCAACGCGGTATGAAGGAGTGGTAAAAAATATAGAGCGCCGGTACCGGGATAGCGAGAGTGAATATGTCCGAAAAAATATTGGACGCTTTATGGAAGAGCAAAAATGTCCTGCTTGTCATGGGGCGCGCCTTCGTAAAGAGGTTTTGGGGATTACGGTGCACGGAAAAAACATTATTGATGCCACGGCTTTTTCTATTGCCCAAGCAGCAGATTTTTTTGAGTCGCTCCTGAATATTTTTTCTGATTCCGAAAAAATTATTGCGACGCCCATTTTACGGGAAGTCAATGCGCGCCTGTCTTTCCTGAAAAAGGTGGGACTCGCATACCTCACCCTAGACCGTAATTCTTCTACCCTTTCTGGGGGGGAAGCGCAACGCATTCGATTGGCAACACAAATCGGATCAAAGCTGGAAGGGGTTTTGTATGTGCTCGATGAGCCGTCTATTGGATTGCACCAACGGGATAATGAGAAGCTCATTGAAACCATGCGGGAGTTACAGCGATTGGGGAATACTGTTTTGGTAGTAGAGCATGATGAAGAAACCATGCGTGCGGCAGATTATCTTATTGAAATCGGACCCGGTGCGGGAGTGCATGGAGGAAAAGTAATTGCGGTAGGGGATCCAGAAACATTTATGCAGTGCCAAAACTCCTCCACGGCGGCATACCTTTCCGGTCGTCGAAAAATTGAAGTGCCGAAAAAACGACGGAAGGGAAATGGGAAATTTTTAGAGGTTATTGATGCGCGGGAACACAACCTGAAAAATATCGATGTGAAAATTCCGCTCGGATGTTTTGTGGGAGTCACAGGAGTTTCAGGGTCCGGAAAAAGTTCTTTAGTAAACGGCATTTTGGCTCCGGCTCTTTTAAATGCGTTAAATCGCGCACAACAAGATTTAGGAAATCACCGAGAAATTCTCGGAATGGAACATCTCGATAAAGCCATTGTGATCGACCAAAGCGCCATTGGAAAAACACCACGGTCTAATCCTGCTACTTATACGGGAGTTTTTTCTGATATTCGTGATCTTTTTGCGACTTCTTCGGAATCAAAATTGCGAGGATATAAATCTGGACGATTCTCTTTTAATGTTAAGGGTGGGCGATGTGAGTTATGTAGTGGAGATGGGGTAACGCGCATTGAAATGCACTTTTTACCGGATGTGTATGTGCCGTGCGAGGTATGCCATGGAAAGCGCTATAATGCGGAAACACTCCAAATTTTTTGGCGGGGAAAAAATATTGCCGATGCTTTAGATATGACGGTTTCAGAGGCCTGTGAGTTTTTCTCAAAGGTTTCTACTATTAAAACGAAGTTGGAAACTCTGGAACAAGTGGGGCTGGGCTATTTGCAACTCGGACAATCCGCTACCACGCTTTCGGGAGGAGAGGCGCAACGAATAAAACTTGCCACAGAACTTTCCAAAAGATCTACAGGAAAAACTTTTTATATTCTCGACGAACCCACCACGGGGCTTCATTTTGAAGATGTCGAACGACTGCTTTTTGTGCTGAATACTCTGGTAGATAAGGGAAATACCGTATTGGTGATTGAACATAATTTGGATGTGGTGAAAAATTGTGATTACCTCATTGATATTGGTCCAGAAGGCGGAAGTGGCGGAGGAGAAGTGATAGCGACGGGAACGCCCGAGGCGGTGGCAAAGGTAGAAGCGTCACACACGGGAAGGTTTTTGGTGAAGATGTTGGGATAGTTTTCTATCCGACCCTAGGGTCCCGTAGGACCCTTAGGGTCAATTTCTGCCATGATAAAAATCACCCTTGAAAAGTTTAAAAAAAACGGTAGGCTAGAAAAGATCTTTTCAATATGCCGGGATGGCGAAATGGTATACGCGAAGGACTTAAAATCCTTTGGATTTACCTCCGTGCGGGTTCGAGTCCCGCTCCCGGCACCACTTTTTTTCGATTTTCAAATTTTCTCTTTGCGGTATGCCGTCTCTTTTTTCTCGTACCGAACGATTGATGGGCACCACAGTAGAAATTCTTATTCCGGAGGATGATTTTTTTGTTTCCCAAAAAGCAGAAGAGTGTACTAAAAAATCCTTTGATCGCTTTCGAGAACTCGAAATGCTTTTTTCTCGATTTCGCTCTGATAGTTTTTTGTCTCAATTTAATGCTGCGGAAGGTGGAGTGGTGGGAGAAGATTTTTGGACGGTTTCCCATTTTTCCCTGTCCCTTGCCCAGGAAACGGATGGTGTATTTAACCCGCTTGTAAACCTGAATGCGCTGGGATATTCCCAAGATTTTTGGAGTGGAACTTTTGAAATCCAAGACGAAGTACGAAACCTTTCTTTTGAAAATATTGTTTTTAATGAGCACGAGCGAAAAATAACGCTTCCTAAAAATGCGAGTTTTGATTTTGGCGGATGTGCAAAAGGATACGCAGTGGATGAGGCAAGCAAAATTCTTGCCGAGAAATTTCCCAGTTTTTTGGTAAACGCCGGCGGAGACCTGTATGCCAGTGGAACATATTTTGGCGAAAAATGGGCGGTGGGAATTGCCAATCCGGACAATGAAGATGAAAACCTCGAAGTCCTGACTATTTCCAATGGCGCTATTGCCACCAGCGGATCCTACCGCCGAAAGTGGAAAGTGGGAGATACGGCGCATCATCATATCGTACATGGGCAGACGAATGCGAACCCCCAAACGGCTTTAAAAAGCGTGACGGTAGAAGCAAAAACCGCAATAGAGGCTGATGCGTATGCCACTATAGTTTTTTTACTCGGGAAAGAAGCGGGCGAAAAATTTTTAGCAGAAAAAGGAGCTAGGGGATGGTTTTTTTAAACTTCTTCATCTCTTCTTCATCTTTTTTTGGTACTCTGCACCGGAATTTTATTTTTTTTATGAAAAATGTTTTGGTAGATCGGAAAAATTGCATTGCGTGTGGGAATTGTACCCATGTGTGTTCGGAAGTTTTCTCCATTCAAGATGGTGCTTCTTTGCCAGATAATACCCAAATGAGGGAAGATTTGGTCTCTGCGGTAGATACTGCAATACGGCAGTGTCCGGTGCAGGTAATTTCTTGGGAAGGGGATGCGAATCGCTCTGAAGCTGCTCCATCCACAGGTGGAATTTTTTCGTTCTTTTCTCGTCTTTTTGGGAGTGAGGGAAAAGAGATGAAATCCGATACACTTGTTTTTTTGGATAGCAAAGATCTTACCAGTAGCGTTTCTGTTTTTACTTTTCAAAGCCCCCATATTGCATTTATACCGGGGCAATACCTCACCATTAAACTTTCAGATGCGGAAGGAGATTTTTGGCGCGCATATTCCATTTTTTCTGGAGACGCAGAAACCATTTCTTTTTGCATCCGCCTGAGTGATACCGGGAGAGGGGCTCGTTTTTTACGAGAAAAACTCCAAAAAGGAGTACAAATCCCTTTTAAAGGACCAAAAGGGGAATTTTTATTAAGAAGCACCCCAAAAGAAAAAATATTTGTGGTGACTGGAACAGGAGTTTCTCCAGTCTTTTCCATGCTCAAATCCCTATCCCCACAAGTCCCTGCACGGCTTTATTTTGGGCTTCTTAATGAAGATGATATTTTTCTTAAAAAAGAGTTGGAAGCATTTCCAAATTTAAATATTACATTTGCGCTTTCGGACGCAAAAACAGATGCGTTTTTTAAAGGGCGTGTAACGGATATTATTCGGGATGGAGACTGGAATGAAAATCAGGAGTTTTACCTCTGTGGAAACCCGCACATGATTGATGACGCCCGAAAACTGCTTATGGAAAAAGGCATTCCCAACGAAAATGTGGTTTTTGAGCATTTTTCTTAAAAAATACTTTTTCTCTATGACCCTTTCTCTCAAATCCTTATTTTTGGACGGAAAAATGCCCTTTTATGCGTTTTTGCAAAAAACAATTTTTTTTTCCTCTTTCGTGCCTTTGTCAGGAGTTTTTTTCTTTCCTGAAAATTTTCGACCCCTCGGGACTGCCTGCTGGTGGCTTCTTATTGGTATTTTGGCCGTCCGTCCGTTGGGAGATATTTTTATCGATTTTCGTATCCTTCGAGCACTGCTCCCACTGCGCAAAGAATTGGGGGTTCTCTGCGGATCGTTTGGAATTGCGCATACCATTGGATATTTTTTGAATGGAAAAATCGCACTGCCCGACGGGTTTTTTCTCCCAGAAATGTGGGATTTTAAAACTCTTTTTCCCTGGGGAATGATGGGCTTTGCAATTGCCATTCTGTTGGTTCTGACCTCCAATATTTTTGCTATGAAAATTTTTCGGAGTTATTGGAAGCGCATTCATCGTCTGGTCTATCCATTCTTTTTTGTGGTGGCTATTCACATCGCTTTTGTGCAAATAGGGAGAGGGAATGCTGTTTTTAGTAGTGCGGTCTTGGATGTTTTTATTCCCGCCCTCTGCCTCTTTTTTCTCTGGGGTCTTTCGGATTTCAACTTTAAAATTTCAATATTTCAAAAATCAGAAGAACAATAATTTTACTCTTTCCTATGAATATCGCTCTTACTCCTTTCTTTCTCGCGCTCGGATTTGCTTTTGTTTTTTTTGCACTCTTTTTGTGGCGTTATCCAGAGGCTCGTTCTGGATTTTTTAAAGATTTTTTCCTCTTCTGTTTGGTAATAATACTGGGAGGGGGAATGATTTTTCAGGAGGCGATTGGAACGAAGGTTTTAGCGTATGCAGATGGAAAAATTGATCAAACGGAGGCTCAAAATTTTGTGACCGAAAAATATGGAGTAACTCCTCTCTATTCTTGGTATGGATTTGTAGATTTTCAACCTGGAATTATTATTCAGACCAAAAAGAATAACATTCAGCAAAAAATCATACTCAATGCATTTTCTGGAAATCCTATTGATGCGGATATTCCTGCTACCACAACGATTTCTTTTGCTGATTTTCAGGCACGAAAAACTATATCAACTGCTTCGGCATCTCCTCTGCCTTCTCCAGAAGCTGTTGTTTCTCCTCTCTCAGATTCACAAATCAATATCCATATTTCATCTCCTGGAGATGAACCCGTAATGAAAAATACGAATGACCAGAATGCTGGACAACCAGTGAAAGTTATTGTTCCTCAGGAGTTACCAACCCAAACTCCTATTCCTACGCCTGTTCCGGTGGATAACTCTGCCTCCATAGAGGCTGCTGCGGAACAATCAAGATTAGACGCATTAGCAAGAGACAGAGCAGCAGCAATAGAAAAAGCCCAAGCAGCTGCTAGAGCACGGGCAGTCGCACAGGCACAGGCTCAAGCTGATGCATTGGCAAGATCAAAGGCTCAGGCTGCCGCACAAGCTCAAGCCGATGCACTCGCAAGAGCTCAGGCACAAGCTGCTGCTCAAGCAGCAGCGCAACAACCCACTCCGGTTCCACAAACACGAACACGGGCGAGTTAACGGGGGTTTACATAGTCGAAAATCCTCAAAAAATATTTCACCAGCATCTTTTTTAATTACACGCTTTCCTCATGTACACCATTCTTTTAGTAGAAGATAATCCCCGGCTTTCTAAAAATATTATCGATTTTTTAGAGTTGGAGCATTTTAAAGTGGAGTCAGCGAGAGATGGACAAATGGGACTCGAAAAAGCGCGAAGTACGGAAGTGGGACTTATCATTCTCGATAGAAATCTTCCCCTCCTGAATGGAATGGATATTTGTGTGCAACTTCGTGCAGAAGCGATTGCAACTCCTATTTTAATGCTTACTGCCCAAAGCGATACGCCCGAAAAAGTAGAAGGGCTCAATGCTGGTGCGGATGACTATCTCGGGAAACCATTTCAGTTTGAAGAGCTTCTTGCCCGTATTCGTGCGCTTCTCAGACGCAATGTTCCCCAAAAATCAGAGGCGTTTACGCTAGGCGATATGGTGGTAAATATTTTGACACACGAAATAAAACGAGCAGGAAAGTCCGTATCCCTCGCTCCCAAAGAATTTTCTATTCTCGAATTTTTGCTCCGTCATAAGGGGCGTCCAAAAAATAGGGGAGAAATTTTAGAGGCCGTTTGGGGAGAATCGGAAGCAGACATTCTCTTTGATTCTGATACGATTGAGGTGCATATTGCTTCTATTCGTCGGAAAATTGGGAAAGATAAAATAGAAACGATCCGAGGCATAGGATATAAAATTGCTGATATCCCTTCTTAAATGTTCATGCTGTCTACCCGCGTTCGTATTGCCTTTTTTTTTGCCATCCTGGTGTTTTTACTCCTCGGTGGATCTTCTGCATTGCTCATTGCGTCGTATCATTACAGCTGGATACAAAACGAAACCCTGGAAATGGAAAAAACGGATCAACGATTAATGCTCAAAATTCAGGAAAAACAAAGAGAGAAAAATTTTGATCTCCAGAAAGAATTGAAAGACTTTTTTGATGATGAAGATCACATTATTGGGAAAGTTCTGGATCCATTCGGAACCGTTATTTTTACTTCTGATGGGTTCCCAAATATTCAAACCTTTCCGGAAGAGGGTCAAACGCTCCTCTTGAGCAATGAAAAGCTGTTTTTGAGAACCGATAGGCTTTCCAAAGAAGGAGAAATTGTCTTTTTTTTGGAAGATGTTTCGGATTATTGGGCGCAAGAGGAAAATCTTATTCAAAAAGCACTTTTTTTATCAGGTGCTTCCTCCATTTTTCTTTTCTTTTTGGGATATTTCTTTGCTTGGCGTATTCTTACCCCTCTTCGTCGCATTGCACAAAAAGCGAAGGAGATTTCCATTTCCTCTTTGCACACGAGATTACCGCTTTCTGGAAATCAAAATGATGAAATTCGGATATTAAGCCATACTCTTAATGACTTGTTGGGGCGATTAGAGCAATCTGCAGAAAATCTTCGACAATTTACCCAAGATGCTTCTCATGAACTGCGTACTCCACTTACGATTATTGATTCGTCTCTTCAACTGGCGCTGAAAACGAAAAATTTTGAACATATTGAGACTGCCAGGGCTGAAATTTCCACCATGCAACAGCTCATTGATGCACTCCTCATCCTGGCAAAAAATGACCGCCAAGTTTTTTTATTGTCTGAGAAAAAAATAATTGTTCTCCAGGATCTCTTAGACGATATCTTTCAGCATATTTCTCAGAAGCTTGCCGAAAAGAATATTTCTTGGAATTCTCATATTCCAGAGGGTATTTCTTTCTTTTTCGAGCCGGAATCGTTCCGGAGAATTTTATGGAACCTACTTTGGAATGCCTATAAATTTACACCAGAAAATGGATCCATTACTCTGGAATATGCTTCTGGGGTACTGCGCATATCGAATTCTGGAACAGGAATTTTGGAAAAAGATATCCCTTATATTTTTGAGCGGTTTTTTCGATCAGAATCCGTAAGGGGAATAGAAGGAGTTGGGTTGGGTTTGGCGATAACGAAAAGCTTAGTGGAAGCAAATGGTTGGAAAATTACGGCAAAAAATGGGAAAAATGGGGGCGCTGTTTTTGAGATTCATAGAGAACCTAAGTTTCAATTCGAAGTGCAACAGGGGAAACAATAGAGAGCGAACATA
>JBAXIU010000010.1:0-32623 GCA_037138215.1 Candidatus Peregrinibacteria bacterium
TTATGTTCGCTCTCTATTGTTTCCCCTGTTGCACTTCGAATTGAAACTTAGGACTATTCTTCGCGCAAAAGAAATTTTTTCCAAATCTGAGTCGGACCGTTTTTTGAGGAGCGTTTTGTATCTCCAAGAACGGTCGGTTCCTTTGGGGCGCACAATGGAAATTATTGCTATTTTACTGGAGATATTTCCGGATATCGAGACTGTTTTGGCGACTCTTTTTTTAGAAGCCAGAGAATCACTTTCAGAAGAGGAAATACAAAATATACTCGAAAAAGAAACAATCTTGGTGTTTCAAAAACTCCAGGCGGTTTCCATGGAAGAAATGTTTTCTCACCACAGTAAAAAACAGCTCATGAAGCAAATACTGTTAAGCTTTATGGGAGATGTGCGGGTGTTGTTTTTTCTTCTGGCGGAACGGATTTATTTTTTACGCCATCTTTCGGAAATACCCCATGAAATGCGCCTTATTCTGGCACAGGAAGCCATAGAAATTTTTGCTCCGCTTTCTATTCGTGTCGGAATTCACCAGTTTAAAATTGAGTTTGAAGAGCGCGCATTTGCCATTCTCTATCCAGAAGATTTCAATACCATTGGATTCCAAATGGAAGAATTTTTATCGGATACGGAAAAGTCTTTTCAGGCATTTCAAAATAATCTTCAAAAACATCTGGCGCAAAAAAATATCACTTCTCGAATCCTTAGTCGCAGAAAAAACCTCTATAGTATTTTTCAAAAACTCAATAACAAAGGGCGGTCTCACATTACCGATCTCCACGATATTCTCGCCATTCGGATTATTACCGAAAATCCCGATGATTGCTATCGCGCGTTGGGTTGTGTACACGAGACGGGAGTTCCGGTATCCGGAAGAATAAAAGATTATGTGGCAGCGCCGAAAGGGAATGGTTATCAGAGCCTACATACTACCGTTCTCATTAAAAACCAAGGAGGGGTTGCGGTTCCATTAGAAGTGCAAATTCGAGACGAAGAAATGGATCACAACGCCGAATGGGGTATGGCGTCGCATATTTTGTATAAAGAGAAAAAATCTGCGAATATACTTCTTTCCAGAAAAGGACTCCAAAAATATATTGGAGATCTGGAGCAAAATTTTAAAAGCAGAGAATTTTTGACCGAATCGCTCAGTGATCTCTTTAAGGAAGAGGTTTTTGTTTTTACGAATACGGGAGAAGTAAAACATTTTCCTGCGGGCAGCACACTCCTAGATTTTGCCTATGCGGTACATTCCCAAATTGGAAACAACTGTGCTGGAGGGATTATAAATGGCGAAAAATGTCCCATTGATGCGCCCATTCATACTGGTGATAAAATTGAAATTTTCCAAAGCCCAGATTCTATACCTTTAGAACAGTGGCTTTCCTCCGTTAAAACACCGCTTGCCAAAAATCGCATTCGGTCGTACCTGAGAAAAATGACCAGAAAAGAGTTGGCGCACAAAGGATTTGAAGTCCTCAAAGCCCACCTCAAAAAGGGAGGGCGAAATATTCGTGATATTTCTGACCTCGTATTTGTTTCATCTCCCCGATCTCTTGCCAAAAACACAGAAGATATGCTGTATGAATTGGGAAGTAAGGGGATCTCTGTAGAGAAAGCAATGCAGTTTTTTTCTCCGAGAGATGATTTCTATTCAGGTTCTTGAGGCGAAAAAAATTGGAGTGCATTGTTTACTTCTTCGGTACTTCCCAGAAAAATAGAAGATCTATCATGTAAATTCCGACAAGGAATATCCAAAATAGGTTGTCCCTTTTCGTTCGTCGCTTTTCCTCCAGCACAGGTCACAATAAATGCCATAGGAGCACATTCATAAAGGAGTCGTAATTTTCCTTCTGGATACTGAGAATGAGAAGGATAAGTAAAAATCCCATTTCCTTTACAGAGAACAGAATTGATATCCGGAACCATTCCTCCCGTATATCGAAGGGTTTTGGTATCGGAAATCCAATGTTCTAAAAGTCGAGCATATTCGGAGCGCTCTGGAACTGCTCGCAAATTTCCTGGAGAAAAGGTCTTAGAATAGGGCTGAACAGAAAGATTATTTCTAAAAATTTGAAATTCTCCGATATCGTTGAGAACAAATTCATCCACAATGCTTCCGAGGGAGAGCACCAAAGTTGTCCGTGGTCCGTAGGTAAAATACCCAGCCGCTTTCATTTCTGATCCCTTACGACCTAAAAATCCATTTCCTTCCCAAACTCCAAAAATGGATCCAATCGTTACATTTGTATCCACCAAGGAAGATCCGTCTAAAGGATCAAACGCCACAGAAAATTTTCCACTGTCTCCTAAAATAGTTACTAATTCTTCTTGTTCTTCAGAAGCAAAACAAGAGACCAAATTAGATTCTACGAGGTGTTCCCCAAAAATTTCGTCCGCCAGCACATCCAGGGTAAGCTGCTGTTCTCCGTACAAGTTAGAAGTTCCCGCTTTCCCCAAATCTCCGGTTTTAATGGCATGGGCTACATATTTTCCTGCCCGAGAAATAAAAGT
Organism: Candidatus Peregrinibacteria bacterium; assembly: GCA_037138215.1. Classification (GTDB taxonomy): domain Bacteria; phylum Patescibacteriota; class Gracilibacteria; order CAIRYL01; family CAIRYL01; genus CAIRYL01. The sequence goes on from JBAXIU010000010.1 coordinate 2,509, forward strand.
CAACAGGGATCGAAGATCTTCTGAACATCCCTGTTCAAAGAGGAACGCATTGATGTTTTGAGGATTCTTGTGCATAAAAAAGGGAAAAATCTAAAAAGAGCATAGCATAGAGAACCAATACGCAAAAGATATTTCTTTTTCTGGAAAAAAAGCGTATGATAACCCGATTTTTAAAACAAAAAATGCGTCTTTGGCATTTTCAAAAATCATCGGTAATTTTTAAGGAACGCTTTTTGGTGTGGGAAGAAGAGGTGGAAGGTGGAAATATGGATAAGGGCTTTACTAAAAGACAATTAAATGATCTTAAAAATCGGTTGGGACCGAATATATCTCTTAATCAAGAGAGAATGCAACCGCCTCTAAAAACAGGAGAACAAGAAGAAAGAGATTTGAGAAAAGAAAAACATGATAAACCATATATCACCAATAAGGATGCGGAAAAAGTGTTAAAACTGTTATCTAAAAAAGCAACTACGGAGGACTACATAAAAGATCTCTATAGTACTATAGATGATGCACTTAGTGACCCTCAATCCGGTGTGCCCGATATAATAAAAGAAAGAGAGGAATTATCACAACTCTCTGCTCATTTGGATGCTATTAACCAAGAAATTCAAAATATTGAAAAACCAATTAGTGATTCTCATTCTGGACAACAAGATCTTGCTCAAAAGATTTCATCTTACCTTCCTATCCCCAATAGCTTCAAGGAAAATAAAGATACCCCAGAAATTATTCCAGCCCAACAGCCATTGGCAGAAAGAATATTAAAAATGATTGGGATACAAAAAAATGGAGATATTTTAATAGGAAATAATCCTCTCTCAAAGCCTACAACAAAGGAAGATGATTCAAAAGAGATCATAAAACCTCAATATATTTCTCCAGAAGGGAAAAAGATTATTACTGATCAAATGAGAAGAATTACAGAGGAAGATAAGCCAAAATTTTCAGAAATATTCGAAAATATTGTAAAATCTCTTTCCCAAGAAGATAGAGTACTCTTTTTAAATATGGCATTAAAAAATATACCTTTTCTCTCTCTGCAAGAGGCTGAATATTTTTCCAAAAGTATTAATCAATATGTGATTGAGGAGCTGAGCACAAATATTCTTAAAAAACTACACAGCACCCCTCTTAGCCAAGAGCAAAAAAAAGAACTCTATCCACAACTTATAAAAATTGTAGAAGATATTCAAAATGACCAAAAAATTCTACCAAATCAAAAGTCTCAAAAAATTGAAGAAGCATTAAATCAAGCCATCGAAGCCTATCGTCGAGAAAAAATCCTCAAGAAAGAAGAAAATGATATCCTTGCTACCGCAGGATATTCCCCGCCTAAAAAAGAATTCCAATCCCTTTTTTCTCCTCCTAAACCAGAAAGTCCTAAACCTCTTGCAAAAGAGGATATCAAAAAGGATCCGAAAAAGATTTCCAGGCTTCCCAAAGAACAAAAAGATCGTCTGGAACAAGTGATTCCCAAAGGTGCAAAAACGACGGAAGAAACCACGGTATACGACACAGGAAAAAATCTCGTTGTTGATCTCAATCCTCATCCCAATACACAACAATCGTCACCAGAAGACCAAACTGTTCCGAGTGTTTCCCTTATTATTCCCAAAAATGCAACCGACGGAAGTGCTTTTGTACAAGTAGGGGAAATTACCAGAAGCCTTCCCTTAAATACTCAGGAATCCGTAGTGGAAACAGCAGAAAGAGCGAGTGCCGTGTTTATTGCCGAAAAACTGGGGCTGTACTCCTTTATTACAGGAAGCCCCAATATTGATTCTTCTCAAGATGAAAAAGTAAGAGGTTTTATAGCCTTTTGTAGCGAAAAAATGGGAAGAACACAAAGTGTTCCGAGTGACTTAAAAACTATAAAAAAAGAAGAAGGAGATACAATGGATTTAAAGTCCGACTTTATGGCAGTAAAAAACTTTCTCCGTGTTGTGGTGGGGCTTAACTATGACGAAGGAGATAATTTCCCCGAAAAAAACTATCCCGAAGTCCAGAAAGGTACTTTTGGAAAAATGGGATTTTCAGAAAATGGAGCTATCCCTGAGAATCTCCCCGATCTTTTTATCCTCCTGAAACAATGGTATTCCAATATGAATCCGCAACCTAAAAAACCCCAAGATTTCCAAAGAGAAACACAGAAAAAGCTCAATCAATTATCCTCAGGAAAATCGGACCCTATTGTTCAACAGATTCAAAAATATCTTTCAGAAACCCCCATTAAACCAGAGAAATTTGAGCAGTAGTACTGGTATTCTCTGCTTTTTGAGCCACTACTGCCGGAGCCTCGGAACTTTTTACATTCGCTAATTTCTCAAGGGAAATCGGAAACGGAACGGAAAGAGCGGGAATGGAGTCCAATGATTGAGCCGTATTTTCGGCATTTTTGGTGAGTTTTTCTTCCTCTTCCTGTTGCTCTGCAGGAGGAAGTATTTCCGTTTGCCGAAAAAGAGCGGAACCTCTGGGGTTTTGGAGTTCTCCTGCCAGTTCAGAAATTTCGTGTTGTAAATCTGTTTTTTTTACCAAATTTGGAGTTTCATCCTGTATACGAAGAAATGCTTCGTAATTTTCTGCTGGATTCGGTGTTTTGGCATCATAAATACTCATACTTTTTGCAAAAAAGAGTTTAAAAACAGTTCTGCATTTTGTTCATCTTGCGCATGAGAAAGGGATTCTTGCTCGTTTCGTACTTCTTTTTGCGCTTCATGCATAATATCCTCCTTTTGATAGAGGTAATTTTGGACAGTGGCAAAAATTTGTTTTTGTACCACTTCTTTTTTGAGACCTCTATTCCTCCAGTCTATGTCCGAAAAATGAGAGATATGCTCTAAAATGGCTTTTAATAATCCTTCATACAGCATCTCCCGCTGTGCAAACGAAAGGTTTGCACAACGAGAGACAAATGCTTGTTTTTGGAGATCTGAAATACCAGAAAAGTGCCGGAGTAAGAGTAGAATCCCTCTCTCCATAACATGGGGATTATATCACTTCTACCACTTCTGACGCGTTAAACCGTACCTTTTTGTGCTGTGCATATTCATCGTTAGCACTCCGGTATCCCAATGCGCACACCACGCAAGATGCGAGATTTTTTTCGGAAAGCCCCAAAATGGCATCATAATCGGGGGCAGAAAATCCTTCAATCGGGCAAGTATCGACTTCTAAAATGGCTGCCGAAGTGAGGAGATTCCCCAGGGCGATGTATACCTGATCTTTTGCCCATTCTGCGCGATTCGTATTATTTTTTCCCTGCACCACATTTTGCACCATCATTCCCAGGTATCCGGCAAGTTCGTCCTCAGAAACGCCTCTTTGTGAAGCAATTTCTGAAATGTAGTGCTGAATAAATGATTCATCAACATCGGTTCTTCGGCACAGCACTACCAAATGTGAAGCATCGGTAATTTGGGGTTGATTCCAAGATACTGCTTTAAGTTTTTCCCGAATTGCAGGATTCTCAATTACTAAAAATTTCCATGGCTGCAAACCATAAGACGAGGGGGTAAGAACCAGAGATTTGAGAAGAGTATCCGCTGTTTCTGCTGGGATTTTTTTTTCTGCATCAAACTGTTTTACCGCATACCGCCAAGAAAGAGCATGAAGAAGGTCCATAAAAAAGGGATAAAAAGACTCTTTCACCGTACTCTTGTTCCCGTTAAAAAAACAATTCCTTTCATGTGTAAAAAAAAGCACCACCCAAATGGGAAGTGCTTTTTTATTTTTCGGAATTCACCCCTTATTCAGCCCCTTCTTCTTTTGCCTTTTTATCGTCACCTCTTTTTCCGGCTGCTTCAAACACAAACGAAAGAATATAGGTGAGTGACGAAATAGCATCATCATTTCCGGGAACAAAAGTTGTATAATCATCGGGATCCACATTGGAGTCCGCAATTCCAATAACTGGAATCTTAAGACGATTTGCTTCTAAGATAGCCGTTTTATCGCGTTTCCCATCAACCACAAAAACAGCGTCGGGAAGACGATACAGGTCAGAAATTCCTCCGAATGATTCTTCGAGCTTTTCCAATTCCTTTTTCATCACCCCTTTCTCTTTTTTCATATATTTGTCAATTTCACCGGTTTCAAACATTTCTTTTAAATCTTTCATTTTCTTAATTCGTTTTCGAATGGTTTCAAAGTTCGTTAAAAGTCCTCCAATCCATTTATTAACCACAATCGGGTATCCGGTTTTTTGTTGAAATTCTTCAAAAAGAAGTTTCGTTTGTGGTTTTGTAGAAACGAAAAGAATGGTTTTTCCAGCTTTTGAAAGATCAGTAATATCTTTTAAAAGTTTTTCCATTCCTTCAGCAGTTTTACGAAGGTTAAAGAGGTGAACCCCTTTTTCGGATCCGTAAAGGTAAGATTTCATTTTAGGATTCCACCGGGTGGTTTTGTGTCCAAAATGAACGGCGTGTTCGGCAAGCTCGGCAAGAGAAAAATGGGACATAAAAAAAGAAAAAAATCCTTGAAAAGCGCGAGAGGAGAGAAATGCCCGGTTCGTTTTTCTTTTGGTGACAACCCTCCATAAAAGGGGGAAACCATGAGCAAGAAAAGGTTCCGGGAGGATTTTTGGGGGTCGTTCTCCTCCGGTGCAGGCGAGATTCTACGGGGTATAGGAGTGCAATGCAATATTTTTTCTTTTCAGCTGTCTATTTTCCGGTACACTGTCCCTGTTCTTTAATTTTTTCTTATGTCGGATGATCATTTTTCTGATTTTGATGAGGTGACTACTTCACAACCCATAAGCCCCGCGGGAGAACAAAAAGACTTTGTAGGAGAGTACTCTTATTCCCATTCGCGAGAAGTATTCTCAGAAATGCTTTCTGGTCAATACCGAACTTTTTTTATTGATGTCAAAGAAACACCTCACGGAAAACTCCTGAAAATTTCGGAAAAATCTCGAGGCGGAAAAAAATCAACCATTATGATGGACGGAAGTGATGTTCCTCTGTTTTTAGAAATTTTGGGTCGCGCAGGGCAAGCCATTGCGTAAAGATTTATATCCGTATCAGTCTTTCATCTTCAATACTCCATATTTCGTCCATGCGTTCGGTAGCCGTCGTGTCGTGCGTAATCATAATGAGTGATTGTTCCGGAGAAAGCGTGTCAACGAGGAGGTCAAGCACTTTTTTTGCCGTATTTTTGTCGAGATTTCCAGTGGGTTCATCCGCAAAAATAACTTTTGGGTGATGCACTAATGCCCTAGCAATGGCAACGCGTTGTTGTTCTCCTCCTGACATTTCTGTTGGATATGCGTTTTTGCGATGCTCAATACCTACCGCAGCAATCATCATTGCTGCTTTTTTTTCCTCCACCGTTCCGAGCAACTCTAAAGGTAGTAGAACATTTTCCAGCGCCGTAAAAGAATCAAAAAGTTCAAAATTTTGGAAAACAAATCCCATTTCATGGCGCCGAATATTATTTTTTTCTGTCTCTGGGAGGGCAAAAAAATCACTTTCTCCCCAAAAAAGAGTTCCTTCTGTAGGAGGTTCTAGGCCCGCTAAAAGAGAGAGGAGTGTGGTTTTTCCACTTCCTGACGGTCCAATAATAGCGACTTTTTTCCCCGTTTCTACCACGAAAGAAATATTCCTAAAGAGGGTGATGTCTTCTCCCGATTGGTGGTACACTTTGGAAGCGTTTCGAAGTGAGATCATATTTTAAAAGTGTTATGTCTTTTTCCATACTCTCCCGTATTTTTCTTTTCAGCAAGCCTTTTGTGATGGTGGGTCTCTGTTGTGTGTTTTTAGGATGTAGTACGGCAGATCCCATCCCTTCCCCTCCTCCTTCTTCTCCCGTTATATCCGTTCCCTCCTCCTTTACTATAGTTACCATGGGGGATAGTCTTACAGAAGGCTATCATTTGCCCAATCCCCAAACAGAAAGTTATCCGGCGCAACTGGAAAAATTATTACAACAAAAAGGCTATGCTCTAAAAGTGGAAAACCAAGGTGTTTCTGGTGATACGACTGCCGACGGGGTGCGAAGATCGGCGTGGATTGCTGCTTCGCATCCCCAACTCCTCATTTTGTTTTTTGGCTCTAATGATGCCCTCATGGGAATTCCCACCACAGAAACGAAAAAAAATATGGAGGCCATGGTCAAAATTTTTATGGATCAGGGAGTTCCGCTTCTCCTCATTGCTGCTGAGGCGCCATCGAGTATGGGAGATGCGTATCAAACAGATTTTCGGAAAATTTTTACTGATATTTCTCAGGAGTATCATATTCCCCTGATACCGTTTCCTCTGCGTGATATTCTCTTTCAAGACGATCTTGTCCTGGAGGATGGCATTCATCCCAATGCCAAAGGGTATGCAAAAATGGGAGAAAAAATTATTCCCTTTATAGAAAATGTGTCACTGTTCCAGAAAACAAGAGGTTGATTTTTAGAACCTTTTCTGGGAGAATAGAACGAACACCAAAAATACCAAATACTCTTTATACACTGTTCCCACTTTTTCGTTACTTTTTTCTCGTGGCAGATTTTCCACAAAAACCACCAACCAGCATTAATGACCTTTTAGGAGAGCCAAACGAGAGTCCTCGTTCTGGAGGAGATACTGCAGTATCAGCTTTTGCAAATTCTATTCCTTCCAAATCGTCAGATACTTCGGGGATGTCATTGGATGATCTTCTCGGCGGGAATGTTCCCAAAATTCAAAATTCTACTCCCTCAGAATTGCCGCAATCGTACAGTTCTCTGCCCAAAAATTCCTTTACACAGGCTTTTCAAAAGGAAGTGGTAAGGGACGAAAAATCTCTTTTAGAAGGATTAGAATCTGCTATGCCGCAAAAAGATGGGAACTTTGCAAGTTTTGACATTGCTGAAGACGAACCAGATGAAGAAGATTTGGAAGATCCCCAAATTACAGAAGCGAAAAAACTCTTAAAAGACAGAGAAGAAGCCTTCTTGAATATTAAAAAAATGCTTATTCTCTCTCAGAGTTTTTTAGTACTTTTCGTACTCCTCGCTCTTGGAGGATTTTTATTGTTTTCGGTTCTTCTCGATGAGGAAGGCTTTTTTTCGACTTGGTATCCTGGAAATTTTGGGGTTCGGCTTGTTTCCCTTCAAGGGGAAAAAACAATGGTCCAAAAAGATATTACGGATGCAAAAAAACGAATGCAGGATATTGAAAAACGAGTCCATGATCTGGCCAATAACGATCTCGTAAATAGTGTAATTTCTGAAAGAACGGACTGGTTTGAAGCTATTAAACGGATTGAAGAAATAGACAACTCTATTAGTGTTTCGGAAGATACTTTTGTTTTTGAGAACTATTCGACCAAAAAAGGGAGTAACGAGATTGTGATTCAGGGGGTCGTGAATGATACGACTGGTCATGTCTTTTATCAGATTTCTAAGCTCCTGGACGCTATCAATAAGAGTAAATATTTTTCGGGAGCAAAACTTCAAAACTACGCAAAACAAGAGAGTAGTGAATATGGGTACACCAGTACTTTTAACTTTACTCTTCTCTATTATAAGGATGGAAAAAATGCTGATAAGAAAGATAAAAAAGACGGAAAAGATGCAAAAACAGCAAAGGATGGAACTCTTGAAAAAACTGCAACAGACGCGGTAAAAACACCAACAGAAACTCCGAAACCATAATTACTCTTTTCTCTATGGAACTCGTTGAAAATTTACAGGCAGAGGGGGAAAAATTTTTGGATAAAACCAAAAAAACGCAACAAATGGCGCTTATTTTTGGGGGAATAACGGTCGTGGTCCTTATTCTTGCGGTGGTGTTTATTTTTTGGCCATCCTGGACAAATCTCTCTGAAAAACAGGCGAGTATTTTGGCTCTAGAAGAAGAGCTTGCCGGACCACTGAAAACTCAAAAATCTGATACAGAAAGTCAGCTTGACGATGCTGAAAAAAAACTTACGGAAACAGAAAAAACTTATGGACAGATTCTTCCCAAAATTTTACCTGTGGCAAATGATGAGTGGGAGTACCAAGACAGACTGAATGAACTGGCGGTATTTTTTGAAGATTATTCGTTTCGATATGGGACAAAGGCAAATCCTTTTACGCTTGATAATATCTCATTTAGCCCTCCGGTATATGAAAATGGGCTCTATCGGGTTTCTGTCCTCATGAACATTAAGGCCACGGCAGACGGAATGAAAGCATTTGCAGAAATGATTCTGAAATCGGGATCTATGGATAAAAAAGATTTTTACAATTATACCATTCCCTCCATTCCAGATCCGCAACCTATTCCGGTGATGACATTGGATACCTTGGTGGTGAACTACAAAGAAGCGAATACTCAAAAATCCTCATCATCATCTTCTTCTTCCTCTTCTGATTCTGAGGATGAAACAAAGGTAGCTTCTTCTAGTTTTAGTGTTAATTTCTCAGTCTTTTTTACGGCGACCGATTGGATGAAAGCAACTTACAAAGGGGATAAAACTCCTCCAAAAGATGCTCCAAAAACTCCGCCAGCTAAATAACCTTTTTCTTGTATGTCTAAAAGTCTCACCCGTGAAAAACTTGAAAAGGCGATTATAGAGGGAAATGTTCCCCAAATTGTGATGCAGCTTCTTACTCTGGCTCTGGAAATGAAGGTGTCAGATATTCATATGGAGCCCCGAAAATATACCGTGCTCAATCGGTTTCGTGTGGATGGAACACTTCAAGAAATCATTGAATATCCCAGTAGTGTGCATTCTGCCGTGATTTCTCGTATTAAAATTCTTTCCAACATGAAGATTGATGAGCAGCGAAAGCCACAGGATGGAAGACTTCAGATGATGACGGAATCGCGCCAAAGTATTGAGCTCCGAGTTTCTACGCTTCCTACTATTCATGGAGAAAAAGTGTGTATGCGTTTACAGGACAAAAATAAGAGCATTCCTACATTTGAACAAATGGGAATTAATGGAAATAATCTCAGATTTTTGGAAAAAACTATTCGCAGTCCAAATGGAATTTTTATGGTGAGTGGACCGACTGGTTCTGGGAAAACTACAACACTGTATGCGGCTTTAAATATTCTTAATAAGCCCACTGAAAACATTATGACCATTGAGGATCCAGTAGAATATGAGATGGAAGGACTCTCCCAAAGCCAGGTTCAGGCGGATATTGGGTACGATTTCGCGAGTGGACTCAGGACAGCTCTTCGGCAAGATCCAGATATCATTATGGTGGGGGAAATTCGGGATCAGGAAACTATTGAAATTGCTATTAAGGCGGCCCTTACGGGGCATATGGTACTCTCTACTATTCATACCAATTCTGCTGCTGCTACTTTTACCCGTGTGATTGATATGGGTATTAAGCCGTATAAGGTTACGGCTGCCATGAGAACCATTGAAGCCCAACGGCTGGTAAAAAGGCTTTGTAAACATTGTAAAGAAGCATATAAACCCGAGGGAATGGTGCTGGAAGACCTCCAAAAAGAAATGGCTCGGATTCATCCGACACACGAATTTCAAAGAGAACTCTTGAATGATGTAACACTGTACCGTGCCGTGGGCTGTGATGAATGTCAGGGAAAGGGTTATGCTGGGCGATGTGGAGTATACGAAGTGATGATGCTCAGCAGAGAAATTGAGCAGCTGGTCCTTGCCGGAAAAAGTGAGCATGAAATTGAGGATATGGCGATATCTCAAGGAATGGTGACCATTCTTCAGGATTCTTATATTAAGGCTATTATGGGGGATACCAGTATTGACGAGGTGATGAAAATTACCGGTGGAGGACATTAGAAAATTACAAATTACAAATTACAAATTACAAATGTTCCGTCATTGCGAGCTTGCGAAGCAATCCATTTACAAAGTCAAAAATCCCCAATAGGGCGCAAAACATTCTCGTCCTTACAAATTCTCACCCCCCTTCTTTATGTCAGATTTTCAAATTTCAGCGGCACAAAAACAATTCGTGACCAAAGCTTCCAACGGAACGGAAAACATGAGCTTTTTTGATAAGATTAATGAGTGGGTGATTGATATGTCTCCCGTATCCATGAAGAGTAAGGTGATTTTTTATCGTCTTCTGTCCACCATGATTAACGCAGGAGTGTCCATGGTAAAGGCGATGAATATTTTGGCGAACCAGTTTGAGGATCCCAAAATGAAAAAAGTATGTCGAATAGTTCTTTCTCGCATTGAAAAAGGGATGGCTCTTTCGGATGCGCTTCAAGAGTATCCGGAAACCTTTACGGAAGCAGAACTAGGAATGATTTCTTCGGGGGAAGTTTCTGGGCGTCTCAATGGGGTGCTTATTGATCTGGCAGACCGCGTAGAATCAGGTGCAAAAATTTCAGGAAAAATTAAAGGGGCAATGATGTATCCGATGGCAATTATTATTATCTTAGTGATTGTGGTATCGGCAGTAATGGTGCTCGTAATCCCCAAATTAAAGGAGACTTTTGAGAAAGGGGGGGCCGAACTTCCGGCAGCTACTCAGCTGCTTATTGATGGGAGTGATTTTATAACGGGATCCACGATGGGAATTCCGAATGCCATTTTAATGATTTTAACCGTTGTGGGAATTATTTTTGGAATAAAGACTTGGAAAAAAACTCCAGAAGGGATGTTTCATTGGGATAATCTCATGCTCAATCTCCCGGTTTTTGGCGGGATGAATAGAAAATTGGTTCTCCTGCAATTTTGCCAATCCCTTGCGAGTCTTATTTCCAGTGGAGTATCCATTACGAAAACTCTTCAAATTACTTCACAAGTAGTAGGAAACGAAGTCTATCGCCGTCGGATTCTCCTCATTGGGGAAGATGTGAAACAAGGGATCCCTATTGCGGATAATATTCGTGAGAATAATGTGATGTTTCCTATTATGCTCACCTCTATGATTGATATTGGGGAAAAAACAGCACAGTTAAACAAGGTCTGCCTAAAAGTGGCGGAGTTTTATCAAGACGAGTTGGATACCACGGTAAAAACCCTCAGTTCCCTCATGGAACCGATTATTATTGTGGTGATCGGAGGAGTAGTAGGTTTTATTGTAACCGCTATTATGAGTCCGATTATGAAGCTGAGCGATGTGGCGAGTGGGGGTTAGAATATTACTTTCTAAATTTTCTTTGACTTCTTCCGAGTCGTATTTTTTTGATGACTGATTTTCCTAATTCCCATTCGGTTTGTGCAATCCTGATGAGATTTTCGCGATATCGATTTAGCTCTGCGTTATTTATGGCAAGGGCGATATGATAAATACCATAGGTAATAAAGTACGCTCCCACTATATCAATAGAATAGTGAAGTCGCATAATAAGCACTGTAAACGCCATTATAACGGAAGATCCAAGGAAAAAATATCTCCAATATTTTTTCTTCCAGAGGAGGAGTGCCCCCAAAAATGGGGCGCCGGTATGACCAGAAAAAAAGAGGTCGTTTTGGAAAAAATAGTCCCCAAATCCTCCTACTAAGGGCGGGATGGAATCGGGGGGAATGGATATATGAGTAAGAGAAATACAAATACCACGAATACTGATAAAAAGGGAGAATGCGATGAGAACTAACGGGATTTTTCGCGGTTCAAAAAAAAGGGCATAAAAGATTCCGACACTTCCAATGAAAAATGCACCAAAAACAAACACAAAGGATAAATCGTAGGCAGGGAGAATGGTAAAAAGCAAATCTCCAACAGGTGTGCTGGAATTCAGGGTATCATTTATTCGCGCCAGTGTTTCTGCCATGTGAAAAGCCCCAAAAAGGAGCCCCGATCCCAAGGCCAACATCACGAGATAATGCCAATCATTCGAGAGCGTTTTGACTTCCTGTATCCAGTTTCTCAAGAAATATTTCATACACTACAAAAAATTATTTCTACTTTACCAAAAAAGAGTTGCGTTTGTGATGCTTTTTTGAAAAAATCCTCTTGATTTTCTTATTTTTCCTCTTTTCTTATGTCCAATAGAATGGATTCGCGCCAGCATGGTATGCACCGCATAGAGCGAATACGACCCAATGCAAAACTCAATGTAAAGCTCAGAAAGGCAAAGGCTCGCGTTGGGCAGGCTCTTCGTCACGAGGCTATTATGGAGGCACGAGCAAATTTTATGGCGACGGTATAAAAAGCTTGCGTTTTCTTCTTTGTTTTGGTAAAATTACCTGAAAACATTTTTTTTCTTCCCATGTCGTCACTTTTGATACATCTTAAAAAATACGCTTCACTCCCGCTTTTGGGTGTCATGCTTGCAGTTCTTCTCTTTACTACTCTCGGAGATGCGTTTGCTGCTTCGTCAATAGATCCTGAGAATCTCTCCGCAAAAATTGTACAAGAGTCTGATCGTCCTTCTGAGGCCATTGCGAATACCGATATTCGGCAGGGGCTCATTAGTGTGGTGAATTACTTTCTTGCATTTTTAGGGCTTGTTGCGGTGGCGTTTATTATTTATGCCGGTATTCTGATGGTAATAGGAGAAGGAGAAGAAGACAGTCTTACGAAGGCCAGAAAAATTATTATCTACGCCGTTATTGGTATCGTGATCATTTTTCTCTCCTGGACTATCGTCAACTTCGTGGCAGATATCCCTACTGCGGTGGATAGCCAAGGAACGGCAAAATAGTTATGCTCCATCCGTTTGTTTTTTAAGAACCGCTCAGAAATAGAGCGGTTCTTTTTGTATTGCGAAAAAGAGGAATTCTCGGCATTCTTTTTCCCGTATGCAAAAAAAATATTCTCTTCCATCGGCGCGCATTGCCATTGTGGCTGATTGGTTAACGGCTAATGGGGGGGCTGAAAAAGTGTTAGAGTCGTTTGCCAAGATATTTCCCACGGCAGAGTTTTTTACCACCGTGTATCTTCCGGAAAATTTTCCATTTCTGAAAAACAGAACGGTCCATACCTCTTGGCTTAATACCCTGCCTCGGGTATTAAAAAAACGCCATCAAGTGCTTTTCCCCTTTCTTCCCTCTGCTCTTGAGTCTCTGGATCTCCGGGGATTTGACCTTGTTATTTCTTCCTCTTCGTTTATTGCCAAAGCAGTGATTACCAGCCCTGAAGCGCACCATATTTGTTATTGCCATACTCCTACACGGTATTTTTGGGATGAATGGCAAACTTTTTTGCAGGAAGGACTGAATATCCCTTCTTTTTTACGCCCTTTTCGGTCTTTCTTTCCGTTTCTGTTTACCAGGCTTCGACCGTGGGATTTTCTCAGTGCACAGCGCCCTGACATTTTTATCGCGAATTCTGAATATGTTCAAAAGCGAATTCAGAAATATTATCGACGAGAAAGCCTTTTGCTGAGACCTCCGGTAAATTTTCAACACTTCCAAAAAGGGATTACAGAAGAAAAAGGAGAGTCATTTATTGCGCTTGGACGACTTATTCCCTACAAAAAATTTGATCTCCTGGTGAAGACTTTTGCAGAGCTTCCCCAAAAAAAATTAATGATTGCCGGGACGGGGCCAGAAATGGATACTTTAAAAAAATTGGCAGAAAATGCTGATAATATTTCGTTTTTGGGCTTTGTGCCGGATGCGGACCTGCCTGCACTTTTGGGAAAAGCTCGGGCATTTTTATTCCCCCAATTAGAAGATGCCGGAATTGCGCCTATGGAAGCGCTTGCCACGGGGACTCCTGTTATTGCTTTTGCTCGAGGGGGATCTGAAGGTCTGGTAGAGGAAGGAGAAAATGGAATATTTTTCGAAGCCCAAACGGTGGAATCTCTTACCGAAGCACTTCAACAGTTTGAAGTGTTGGAGCCAAAATTCCTTCAAAACCGGGAAAAAATCCAAAAAAATATGGAAAAACAGAGCACGGAAAATTTTGAAAAGAATTTTTTAGAGTTGGTATAGCTCCAAAAATACGGGTATCCCCATTTTTTTTACAAAAATTCCGGATCTCTTTTTTGAAGAGGCGCAATGGACGCTGCCAGTCTCCGTTGTCCTGCGGTTTGGAACGCAATGGTGAGAATATCTCCTTCAATATTTAAAATTTTCCCTATTCCAAAGGTGGGGTGTTCCACAATATCGCCTTTTTCAAAGTCCAGTACCATCTCAAAATTATCTTCCGGCGCGGAGAATGATGAGGAAGAATAATTGGTAAATACATTCCCTTCGCAGACTTCTTCCGGGATCTCTTGTAAAAATCGCGATGGAGGATTACTCATAAAATCACCATATAATAAACGGCTCCGAGCATAAGTGAGTACCAGTTTTTCCATGGCTCTTGTCATGGCGACATACATCAGGCGGCGCTCTTCCTCTAAATCTTCTGGCGTAAATAAAGACCGACTGCTGGGGAAAATGTTTTCTTCGCATCCCGCCACAAAAACCACGGGAAATTCCAATCCCTTAGACGCATGAATGGTCATGAGGGTAACAGAATCTTTTTTTCCATCCGTTTCGTCAATATCGCTTACCAATGCTACTCCTTCTAAAAATAACGGAAGTGCCTGTTCAGGATCCAAATCGTCATATTTTTTTGCCACTGAAATAAGCTCTCGGATGTTTTCTAGGCGCATTTCTCCTTCTTCCCCGTCTCGTTTTAAAAAGGCTTCATATCCTGTTTCTCGTACCACTTTTTCAATAAATTTAGAGAGGGTTTCTGTTTTTTGCTCTTCGCGGAACCGTTCTATAAGGGCTCCAAAACTCTGAATCGCATTTTTAGTCGCGGGGGAAATTCCTTCTGCTCCGGTAATATGCGCCAAAATAGCCCCTATTTCTACTCCTCTTTCCTGCGCAAAAGCCCGAATGCGTAACAAACTCGTTTCTCCAATTTTTCGCGATGGAACATTAATGATGCGTTCCAAACTCACGGCATCGGTTTTGTTCACCACTAATCTCAAATACGCCAAAATATCTTTTACTTCCGCCCGGGCATAAAATTTTAGCCCGCCCACCATGGTATACGGCAGTCCGTGGCGCATTGCCGATTCTTCTAACGCTCTACTCTGTGCGTTGGTGCGGTACAAAATCGCCATGTCTTTTGGAGATTTTCCGTTTTTAATGAGGGTGTCCATAGTCCGAAAAATCCGTTCTGCTTCGTCTCGTTCATCACTGCATTCCCAAACCTGTATTGCGTCGCCTTCGGGGTTTTCGGTGGTCATTTTTTTTTCTATGCGCGATTGGTTATTTTTAATAACACCGTCGGCTCCTGCCAAAATGTTTTTGGTAGATCGATAATTTTGCTCTAGCTTTACCACCGTTACCTTTGGATACTCTTTTTGAAATGCTAAAATATTCCCAATATCCGCACCACGAAAGCGGTAAATGCTTTGGTCTGTATCTCCAATGGCACAAATATTATGGTGGTCTTCGGCAATGAGTTTGGCAAAGAGGTATTGGAGATAATTCGTATCCTGGTACTCATCAATAAGAATATATTTCCACCAACGCTGGTATTTTTGAAGAGTATTGGGGCTCGCCTGAAAAACCTCAATGGGGCGCAAAATGAGATCATCAAAATCCAGTGCGTTGTTTTTTAAGAGTGCTGTTTCATATTCGCTGTAGCACTCTGCCATTATTTGTCCCCTGGTATTTTCGGCTTCTGCTTTTGCTTCGTCTGGAAGTTTCATAGAACTTTTCCAGGCAGAAATATTGGCAAGAAGTCCTTTTGGGGCGATAAATTGCGGATCAATGTTTCGTTCCTTTAAAATTCGTTTTACGAGAGAAAGGGTATCGGCGGAATCGTAAATGGTAAAACTCCGATCTCGTCCGATAACTTCTATTTCTCGGCGTAAAAACTGGGCACCAATGGAGTGGAAAGTCCCAATGGTGGGCACGGGTGTTTCTTCACCTAATAACACTCTTACCCGCTCTTTCATTTCCCCTGCGGCTTTGTTGGTAAAAGTTACCGCCAAAATTTCTCGGGGTAAAACGCCCTGGGAGAGCAGTGCGGCGATACGGTAGGTAAGAACCCGCGTTTTTCCCGACCCTGCACCGGCGATGACCAAAAGGGGGCCATCTTTATGTTCGGCAGCGAGGCGTTGGGCGGGGTTGAGGTGGGAAAGGAAGTGCATATTGACGAGAGAAGAATAAAATAAAAATTATAAATGGCGGATGAAGATGAGCTTCCTAATCATCAAAGGGGTGATGAGTTACATAAATGTTATAAGGATCTGCTCTGTTAAAAAACAGAATTTGTTCCCCCATTCTACAAAAAAAATGGAGCAAAAACTAGAATTTTCCTCTCTTATTCTGTGAATATTTGAATCCAATAAAACACCATATTCGTGTCTGCGGATATTTCGTTTCTATTCCCCCAGGATTACTCCATTTTTCCCCTGTTCGTCAATTGACTTTTCTAAAAATCCTCCGTAGTGTTTTGGCATACTTCTCCCGTTTTTTATGGATTTTTCTCCCTATCGCAAAAGATACCGACCGATGTCAGAACCAACACATTGGGCTCCGTTTTTGTGGGGAGGAGCAGCCATTCTTTTAGGCGTGGGGATTTTTTTTGGTCTCCAACATTTTTTCTTCCAAAATACTGCCGAAGCATCTCTTCCAAAATTGTATAGCGAACAGCTTTCCCGGGGGGAAATTTTGCCCCGTGATGGAACCACTTGGATGTACCGTGATAAACCTGTAGATGTGTGGGAGTCCGATTCGGTACGGTCTCTTTTTGGGACCACCGTATATCTCTCTTTTGTGGATGGATCGCTGGTGTATTTAGACCAGGGAGCAGAGCTGACTCTTCAATCTTCCAAAAAAAATACACGGAATGGTACCGATGCAGTACTTCTCCTCAAAAAAGGAGGACTGTGGGTGGAGGGAGCGGTATCAAGTACGATAACCGTTATTCTCAGTGATCGGGTACGATTTGAGATGAGTGGAGGAGTGTTTATGCTCTCTTCTGAAGGTGTCCGGGTGTTAAACGATTCTGGTTCAGGGTCAACCCTTTCGTATTTGGGAACCAATGGGGAAGTGATGTTCTCAAAACGGCTTTCTATTGGACAAGAGGTAATTCTTAGTCCTCAAAACCTTATTGTGGCAGAGCAGACTTCTGCTTTTACCGTAACCCCCATTTCTCCGGATTTCTACGAAACGGCGCTCTATAAAACCCGTATGAAAAATCCTGGTTCTCCATCCCCAATCTCCGATCTTTCTGCCTCGCCTTCGCCTTCCTCTTCCCCTACGCCTACGGACCTCTCTTCACTCCCAGCTCCGACCATTACCAGCCCCGGAAAAAATGGGGAAACCGTTTCGGTAAAAGGAGCCCGTCAGGAAATTTCGGGTACCGTGCCGGTGGGAACGGCAAAAATAATGGTAACGCATAAAGAGTCTCAGGATGAGCACGAACTGGCACAATTTCAGCCAGGAGATACCTCTTGGAAGTATATTGCCCATGCGCTTTATGGCAATCTTCTTCCCGGAACGAATACCTATACTGTGGTGGCAATAGACAAGGAGGGAAAGAAATCGTTAGGTGCGTCTCTTGTCCTGGATTATACGGGTGATGCGGCTGCTCCGGTTGCTAGCGCGTTGCGTATTACAACTCCCAACAATGGGAATGATACAACGGTCAGCAAAGTCCCCGTAACACTTACCGGGACAGCACCCGAATTAGCAGCGTACATCGAAGTGAATGATTACCGTTTGCAAAAATTTAAACTCGGAGATACTTCGTGGTCGTATATCGCCACACCAACTGATAAAAAAACGGTGTATACCGTACGGGCTCTGGATAAAAATGGACGATTCCTCTCAAGCGATAAAATGACCATTACTTTTACGGCTGGGAATTCTCCTGTTGCTATTCCAACGGCAAAACCTTCCACAAAGCCAACTGAGGCAACTACACCGGCTCCCACGGTTGTTGTTCCTAAACCAGTAGCTACTCCCGCGCCAACCCCTGCTCCTACTTCTTAGTTTTTCTATGTCTATTAAAGAAGTAGAAGCAAAAGCATGGATAAAGACTGATGCAGAAGATATCCGAGTTTTGGAGTATTGTAATGACCACGGGGGATTTTTAGGAGAGAAAAAGAAGAGCGATGTGTATTTTTCTCAAAAGGGGACTCAAGAAATGGCATTTCGGGTTCGAGAGGACGGAGAAAAAACTACTGTAACTCAAAAAAAACGGTCACTTACTCCGCAGGGGATAGAAATAAATGAAGAGTTAGAATTTGAGATTGAGGAAAAACTCTCTTTTCTCCGCTTTATGGAAAGTTGCGGATATATAGAATGCTTCCGAAAAGAAAAACAGGTTCTTCAATACCACTTCCCCCATATTTCTCTGGAAGGGGAAGCAACAAAAATTTTGGTAGAGATCGTGACCATTCCAAACCTCGGGAAGTTTTTAGAGGGAGAAATTCTCTGTTCAGAAGATCAAGAAAAAGCAGGATCAGAAATAATTTTTCAGATATTTTTAGCGTTGGGACTGGAAAAAAATATTGAACAAAAACCCTATGTTTTACTCCTGAAAAATCATTCAGGGACATAAATTACTCTTTTCCCACTGGAGATTCTTCTTCTCTTTCTGCGGGAATCTGAGCCTGTACCATTTTGAATAGAGAATACCCCTTTACCGCTTCAAAAAAATGCTCGGTGGCAAAAACTTCCATGGGGTGGGTCCAGTGGTCTTCCTCAAACCAGGCTTTATACACTGCAAAATCTCGCATTTCTCGGAGATATTTCAGGGAAAGTTCTTCATCTTTACTGGCAAAAATAACCACATCAACGGCGGGAAAAATAGTGGTAATGCTTGGATATGCGGGAATATTACAGATACTATTTTCTACGGGATGAAGGGGAATGACTGTGTAGCCGGCTTTTTCCATTGCCAAGAGAAGATGATACGCATGGTCATTCCATGCGCTGGATGCCCCTGCGAGGGCATAACGATAACTTTTATCGAGCATTTTTTCCGGATCGTAAAAAACTTCTGGCATGGGAAACAGTAAAATTTGCGTCTAGTATACCAAATATTTCCAAAAGAATCCCATTCTTTCTTCTCCGGTATCCTTTTGTTATCCTGTTTTTACTTTCGACTTTCTTGTTTGCCCATTCCTCATGAAAATTTCTGATACCTTTCCCGATGTCATCGCATTGAGTAGTATGAGCAGTTCACCACATCTTGATCGCGAAATTCTCCTTTCTCATATCCTTCAAAAACCGCGGAGTTTTTGCATTGCTCATCCCGAATATACGCTGACGGGAGAAGAAGAAATACGCTATAAAGCCCTTTTACAGCGACGGATGAGTTTTGAGAGTATGGACCAAATTTTGGGAGAAAAAGAGTTTTTTGGGATTCCTTTTTGTGTGAACGAATCTGTCCTTTCTCCTCGTCCGGAAACAGAGTGGATAGTGGAAGAGTTCCTTCGGCTTTTGGCAGAATTCGATAAAGAACCTCGTTTTTCTACTGTGGTGGATGTGGGGACGGGGTCGGGGTGCATTCTCCTCTCTCTTGCGCAGAGTTTGCAAAAAACACATCCGGAGGTTTTTTCACGGATGACATTTGTAGGGGGTGATATTTCTGAGAAAGCCCTGGAGGTGGCGAAAAAAAATGCTGAGGCTCTTCATCTCTTACCCTTTATTTCCTTCGTATTATCCGACCTTCTCCAAAATATTCCTCTCTTAGACCCCAAAAAGGCCTTGTTGGTTGCCAATCTTCCATATATTCCGGAAGGGGATACCCTTCCTCCTGAAGTCCTGTTGAATGATCCCCATACCGCGCTTTTCTCGGGGGAAACCGGAGTTGATCATTATCTTCGTCTTTTTTCGGAACTCCCCGAAAATATCGGAGGAATCCTCTTTGAATTTCATCCTCCACAACAAAATATCCTAAAGGATTCGCTTTTAAAGCGCTTTCCAAAGGCGAATATTTCTTTTTTTTCAGATTTTACAGGGCAAATGCGATTTGGAAAAATGATTATTGACAATTTATAAAAATTGTTATATAGTAATTATGATTTTGATCAGAAACGCGATCACCAAAAGAGAGATCTTTTCTCTTGAAAAGTGCCGTTATTTTTGGTAGAATCATTTGATTTTTTTGAGACGCCAGAAAAACGGACATCTCAAAAATTTCCCCACACAAAAAACAGACCTTTTACACCACCGAAGAAGAAAAGTGAAAAGCCGGGAGGGTAAAGTTTCAAAACCCCTTTTAAAATGCTGAAAACTATTTTTGCAGTTTTCTCCTCCCTACTTTTCGATGGCCCCTCGACTGTTTTTCTTGGCCGACCTCCCACCGGAAAGTAGCCTCCAATTCTTTACTAAATCTTTTGGATGGTACCTACTCAGGTGAACACACACAAACACAAATACGAATGTTCCCTTGCGAACACCAACTTGTTTTTTTGAACCCAACATACGCGTTTGGTACTCTCGCGTTCTTATCAACATGAGTACCAAAGGAGAGTAGGGAGGCCCACCGTTTTTCCGCTTAGTCGACGGAAGAACGACACTTTTCTGCTCGAGCCGCATTTTGGATTTTTAACCTCTTTGCCTTTTTTCAAATGAGCGTTATTGATCGTTTTGCTCTCGAGTATCATTTGAGGAGGAACCCCACCTCTCTTCTCCGTGTTCATTTTCCCGGAAAGATGTGAAATTTGGGTCTCCTCCTCATTTTTTCATTTTTTCTTCTTCGGTGGTATTGTAAAAGACCTTTTGTTCTTTTCCCTCCTTTTTTTTAAGAAAGGAGGTTATTCTTGCATTCCTTTTGGTGTTTGTCAAGGGTAACTTTTTCCCATCTCCGTGTTTTTTGTGGAAAATACCTCCCGATGTCTCTTTTTGCTCTTGATATCGGCGGATCGACCATAGACCTCGTAGAAATAGACTCGGACACGAAGGCAATTCTTTCGTCCGCATCTTTAGAGTCTGGGGGAAGAAATAAAAACAACCTTTCTGGTATTTTGCCAGAATTTTTAGCGTTTCCAAAAATTTTAAAAAATGGAGAATTGGTTATAACAGGAGGTCATTCTCGCTTTTTTCCAAAAACGGAAAAAATATGTGGAATCACCATCACTCTTCAGATGGTGCACGAATTTGAAGCCATCGCCAGGGGGGGGCTTCTTCTCTCTGGCAAAACAGAAGGATTAGTGATTTCTTTGGGTACGGGAACGGCAATGGTTTCCGCGCAAGAAACGCAGTGGACTCATGTGCGAGGAACAGGAATAGGCGGAGGAACCTTTTTAGGATTGGGACGGGCTCTTTTGGGGAGTGATTCTTTTGAAGAGCTTCGGGCTCTCAGCGAGCAAGGAGATATTGCACGCATTGATCTTTCCGTGGGGGAAATTGTAGGGGGAGATTTAGACGGGCTTTCTGCAGATGCCACGGCATCTCATTTTGCAAAATATTCACCTGAATATTCCAGAAAGGAAGATATTGCATTGGGCATTGCGCGTCTGGTGGGGCAAGGGATTGCACTCCTTGCTCTGGAAAAAGCGAAAAATTATCATCACCAAAATATTATTTTGGGAGGAAAGCTTACCCGTCTTACGCCCGTGGTAGCGCTTATTCGGGAAACGGGCGAAATGTTTGGCAAAAATATTCTTCTCCCACCCCATGCGGATATTTTAACCGCTATTGGTGCGGCGTACTCGTTTTTGGATTCGTAATTTTTTGTTTTTTTTGCTACACTTTTTCCGAATTTTTTCCTCTTTTTATGTCTGTTATTCACTCTGTTCATGCTCGGGAAGTGTTGGACTCTCGTGGAAACCCCACCGTTGAAGTAGATGTTATACTCGCTTCGGGCGCCTTTGGAACCGCTATTGTTCCTTCGGGCGCATCTACCGGATTTTATGAGGCGGTAGAATTAAGAGATGGTGATAAAACCCGATATATGGGGAAGGGAGTTTTGCAGGCGGTAAAAAATGTAAACACCGAAATTGCTCCTCAAGTGGTAGGGAAAAATGCGGATGATCAAAAAGCCATTGATGACCTTCTGATCGCTCTGGATGGAACCGAACAAAAATCCCGTTTAGGAGCAAATGCGCTTTTAGGGGTTTCTCTTTCGGTGGCAAAAGCCTCTGCCGCAGAAAAAAAGATGGAACTTTTTGAACGATTTGCAGAAATTGCCAATCTTCCGGCTCCAACGCTCCTTCCGAGCCCTATGATGAATGTGATAAACGGAGGAGCACACGCGGATAGTGGTCTGGAGATTCAAGAATTTATGATTTTTCCCACTGGTGCACCCCATTTTTCTGAGGCGCTTCGTATGGGATCGGAGATTTTTCATCATCTCAAAAGTATTTTAAAAAAGCGTGGAATGGTGGTAGCCGTAGGGGACGAAGGGGGATTTGCACCGCATCTTTCCTCTAACGAAGAAGCGATTACCGTTATTTTGGAGGCTATTCATGCGGCGGGGCATGACGGAAAAATTCAAATTGCGCTAGATTGTGCGGCTTCTGAGTTTTTTGCAGAAGGAAAATATACGGTGGGTGGAAAACCTCTTTCAGCTGAAGAACTTAAAGATTTTTATATCGATCTCACTCAAAAATATCCAATTATTTCTATTGAAGATGCGTTTGCAGAGGACGATTTTGAAGGGTTTGCATCTCTTAATGCTGCGGTGGGAGAAAAAATCCAACTCGTAGGAGATGATCTCTTTGTAACCAACCCCAAACGAGTTGCCATGGGAATTGAAAAAAATCTTGCTAATGCGCTGTTGGTAAAAGTGAACCAAATTGGGACTCTTTCCGAAACGATTGCGGCGGTGGCAATGGCACGCAAAGCGGGTTGGAATTGTATTTTGTCCCATAGAAGTGGAGAAAGTGAAGATACGACCATTGCGGATTTAGCAGTAGGTTTGGGTGTTGGGCAGATAAAAACGGGATCTTTATGTCGGTCAGAACGAATTGCAAAATATAACCGACTTCTACGCATTGAAGAATATCTGGGAGAAAAGGCGAAGTTTCAGGGGAAAATACGGTAATGTTTAAAAGAAGGGCTCGCCATTGGCGAGCCCTTCTTTTGTCATAATTTCCAATCTTTTTTTGCTTATTAAAAGGGAATTTGATACAATGGTATGAATTTTATTTTTTACCATGAACAGGAGCCAAAATATTTGTACACAGGGGAACCATTTTTCCTTTTTAGAGGCACGAAAGTGTTTTTATGGAGAAACACACGACACTCCCTCCGTGGAAAACTGTACTCCAGAAAAAATCAAGCAAGAAAGCCAGTTACAATGTGCAGCATTAAAAAATAATATTGCGGAAAATCTCTCTAAAGAAAGTTGTTTGCAAACGCTTACAAACCCGCAAGAATGCCAAATAATTCTCCATCAAATTCTTGAGAACCCCAGAGCTCCTCTTAAAGGAGTATTGATGTTGCAAAGAGCACTCCAAATTTTAGGATATAACCCTGGAGTACCCGATGGTCAATATGCCCGAAGAGACGGACAAGAAAGTAATACCCAAAGAGCAATAAAAGCGTTTCAAAAAGCAAATGATCTTTTGCCAAGTATCATTCCTGATCAAATGACCATTGCAAAAATAGGAGAAGTCTTAAACGGCGAACCGAAAAAATCCCCCCAGCTTGCCAAGGTAATGACTACTAATCCTCAAAATTTTAACTCCGCTGACCAATCTCGATTGCAACATGAAATAGGAATCACTGTTTCAAATGGTAAAATGATTTTTCCACGCCCTTTTACTCGTACAGAAACCCAAAATCCAGACAGAGTAATGGTTGGTAGCCCTTCATATATCCCCAATAGTACTTTTACAGATCAAGGCCCCATATCTATAACATCTGGGACTTCTTCTCAATCTTTTGCTGCGCAAAAGGAATTCACTCTTCCCGCAGATACAAAAAGTGTTGTGTTAGAACCACAAAAAGATTCTTCATCTTTTGAACTGACTATTACCCACACCAATGGTCAAAAGACCCGTATAGATTTTCAACCGGTTTCAATTGACGACCTTTTGGAGGGGAATCAGCAGCGTTTACTCTCTCAATATAAAGTACAGCATTCTCCGAATGTCCTTTCTTTCCCCAATACAAACGCTCGTTATGGAAACAATGACTCAACTCTTGCTTCTTATCCTATTCCAAAAGACATCACCGCAATAGATACCACGGAAAAAGATGGAATGCTGACGATTACTTTGCATACTCCCACAAACCAAGAAACTATTCGTGTTCGAAAGGTACAACCAGTCGCAACAAACAAGGCGGAAAATAATCCATCCAACGATTATCGTGACTACGAAGGAGATATTCTCAAAGGCAAAACAAGGTAAGGGGGACGAATCATCCTGAAGAATTTTGTAAAAAGGAGGAACTGCGTACATTTCCTCCTTTTTATATTTCCAAATTTTTTTAATCTTGTGTACGAATCACCGAGGGAATGTATTCCCTTCTCAAAGATTTTTATTTTGAGAGAGGAAGCTCTTCTCTTTTTTTCTTCTTTACCGGAAGCATTTCTTCAAACTCTTCCCGTTCTAGGGTTTCTTTGTCTATCAGTGATTTGGCAATCGTATGCAAGAGGGAGAGATTATCACTCAGCAGAGACTTTGCCTTTTGATAAGCGTCTTTTATGAGTTTTTGCACTTCTATATCAATCTTCTGCGCAAAATCTTCGGAATATTCCTTTGTTGGGAATCCTGTTTCTGAATAATCTTCAAATTGAATGGGTCCAATGGCATCACTCATGGCAAACTTGGTGACCATTGCCCGAGCAATACGAGAAGCCCTTTCTACATCGTTAGAAACTCCAGAAGTAGTATCGTCAAAAATTAATTTTTCTGCTGCCAAACCTCCAAATAGTACGCACATTTCCTCAAAATACTGCTGTTTGGTGGTGTGGTATTTCTCCGATTCGGGAGAAATATGGGTAGATCCCAAACTGCGCCCTCGAGGGATAATGGTAATTTTTTGTACTGGATCCGGATGAGGCAAAAGATGTGCCACCATAGCGTGTCCCACCTCATGGTACGCCGTCATTTTCTTTTCCTCTGGGCTCATCACTAAACTCTTCCGTTCGCTTCCCATTACCACACGGTCTATTGCGGCATTGATATGGGCAAAGGTAATGCGCGGTTTTTGTTCTCGTGTTGCAAAAATAGCCGCTTCATTCAGGAGGTTCTCGAGATCTGCACCAGAAAAACCTGCTGTGCGGGCTGCTATTTTTTGAATATCTACCTCTTTTGCAATCGGTTTTCCACGGAGATGCACCGCAAGAATTTTTTCTCGATCGTGAATAGTGGGGTTATCTACACTAATACGACGGTCAAATCGTCCGGGACGCAGTAATGCTTTATCCAAAATATCTGGACGGTTTGTGGCGGCTACCACAATTACTCCGGTTTCGTTTTCAAACCCATCCATTTCCGTTAAAATTTGGTTCAGGGTTTGTCCTCCTCGTTCATCTAATCCCCCTCGTTGCCGCCCTACGGAGTCAATCTCATCAATAAAAATAATAGACGGTGCACTTTTTCGCGCATTTTCAAAAAGGCTTCGTACTCGAGAAGCGCCGACTCCCACAAACATTTCTTCAAATTCTGATCCAGAAATGGCGAAGAAAGGAACATGAGCTTCTCCTGCTACGGCCCGCGCCAGTAATGTTTTTCCGGTTCCTGGAGGTCCCATGAGGAGGACTCCTTTGGGGATTTTTGCTCCCATCTTTATAAATCTCTGTGGCTTTTTTAAAAAATCAACAATTTCCTGTAATTCATACTTTGCCTCCTCTACTCCTGCTACATCTTTAAAAGTGGTTTTGGGTTTTACTGATTCTAAAGATTTTCCTCCCATTTTTCCAAAGGGAAGGCCACTTCCCATATTGCGCATGGAAAAGATAATAAGCCCTACAATCAGTACGATAGGCAAAAGGCTCAAAAATAAATCAGACCAAAATTTTGACGATTGGGTACTGACAATTTTTATAACGGTTGTTTTATTGATTTCTGGATTATCAAATCCGAGATCTTTCGGGGTGCTGTTTTCTCCAATAGTTGTTGTCACTTTTTTTCCATCGGGTTTGGTTGCCAAGGCATTCTCTCCAATAAAATCGACCTCTTGGAGACTTCTTTCGGCGTACAAGCGCTGGAGTTCCGAAAGGGGTATTTCTGCCGCGGTTCCAATAGGATCATCTTTTCCCCAAATTTGTACTATTAACATAATGGCAAAAACACCAATTGCCAGTTGTATCCATGCGAAATAGGCCGGTCTTCCTCCTTTTCCATCTTTTTGGCGTTGTTTTTCTTGAAATTTTTTATACCGGTCTTTAATACCATCATACTGTTTCTCAAGAGAACTGAGTTCCGCAAGAATAGTGTTCATCTCTTGAACCTCTTGGTCTTGTTTTTTTTTCTCTTCTTTTTCTTTTTTAGGGTCAGAATGAGGGGTTTCAGGAAGAGATTCTTTTGGTGTAGGATCGGAAGGCGTGGACATGAGGGGAAATGAAGAATTAAGAGTGAGAAATGAAGAATTTAGAATGGGAGAAGTATTTTTATGCCCTATATTTCTTCGTTTCTCTGTACCAATAGAATACAGGATTTTGAGAGGGAAGAAAATTTTTTGTTTCCTTTCTGTATTTATATTCGCTATCGCAAATGAGCTATAAAAAAGGAACAGGTTTTTAACCTGTTCCTTTTCATAAAAATCGAGAGAAATATATTTCTGGAAGAATTATTGTACCGTATTCATTTTCTCAGCGTGAATGAGTTTTGCGAGGAAGATAAAAAGATCTCCACGAGTTTTAATTTTATCGTTTTGAAGATTTTCAGAAGGGAAGTATGAAATTCTCTCACTGGTGATTTTGTTGATAAGAAAATCTTTCCAATAGCTCATTTCGTATTCAGATCCCCTGGAATATTCCCAACTTGATTTCCAATTTTCTTTGTCATAAGAAGGAATTCTTCCAAAAATTCGTGCAACACTAAAGTAGTCTTTCAGATCTACCTTTTTGTCGAGTGTTTTGAGTGAAGCCAGTAATTTCCCCACTTTGTCTCCGTACTCTGTGGTAACCAAGAATCGCAGTGCATTTTGTACCTCTGTATTTTTACTGGCAGATACCACCAAGGCCTCTTCTCCCGTGGTTAACGCTCTCAGAGGAACATATCCGTTTTGCATATTTTTAAAGAACGCTTTATCTTCATTATTTCGAATAATTTCGTCTTTATAGAATTCCAAAAACGCTTTGATGATTTTGGTTACTTCCCAATCGGATTTCTGAATGGTGGGGAAAACGATAGCCGGAGATCCTTTTTGAATATCCGCGTTGAGAGAGAAATCTCCAGAAATGCCATCTACTGGATTTTTTACGACACTCGAGAAATTGATGGATTTGAGAGTATTTCCGGAAAGTGTTACAGAAAGTGTCCCACTGTTGTTTTCGCCAAGAACTGAGGCGGGAAGCGAAAAAGTATAAACTTCTTCGTTTTTTGTAATGGTGACCATTTCCGATTGGATTGCCGCTTTAATGGCTTCTCGAAAAGGTTTCCCAGAAAGCTCTTTTTTCATTTTCGCCACTTCTGCGTCAAAATCTTCAAAAGATTCAGGAAACTCTTTTCGTAAGGTAGGAACATCTATGGCAATCCATTTTTCAAAAAACAGTTCTCCATATTCTAAAATTCCTTCTAAAACATTTTGAGCTCTTGCGTTTCCCTCTACGGTTAATACCGGATTTGACATCTTTTCGGCAAAATTCAAGCTCTTATAATCAAAAAATTCTTCTCCTGAAATGGCAAAACTGCCCTTAATGGGAAACCAAATTTTTCGCCAGTCTTCTCCCCTTGTCATTTTTTTTGCAGGAAGGAGGTTTTTCCCCTCAAAAGACACGGTTTGCCCGGATACTTTCCAACGGAGAAGGGTTCCATTTTTTTCAACCGTTACGATTTTTCCATCGTATCCGAAAGAAAGATCAACATCATCTTTTTCCGTCACATGAAGGGATCCTTTTGGAGAAACAGACGCTGAAAAGTCTCCGTCGATGAGGGTGTTGGTAACCGCGGCATCTATGGTATTAAAGTATTCCAGAGAGTCGGATTTACTGTCCGCAAAAGAAAGGGGTGAAAACGCCAAAAGCGACAGTGTCGCAACAGCAAAGTATGAAAAAAATCGGGACATAAAAAGGGGGTAAAGGAGAAGAATTAAGAATTAAGAATTAAGAATGGAATGGTTTTGTAGGGAACAAAAATTTTTATTTCTTACCGCCGTTTTCGTATTTCCGCTCGTAGGGACAGATTTATAACCTTTCCTAACCGGTCTTTATCGTTTGGATTCTCGTGCGATTGCCATGGAACCACTTCGAACCAATTCTTTAATGCCAAATGGGCGCAACAATTCTATAAACGCATCAATGCGCTCTGGAACGCTAGAAAGTTGGAAAGTAACAGTCTCGG
Source organism: Candidatus Peregrinibacteria bacterium (assembly GCA_037138215.1). GTDB lineage: Bacteria > Patescibacteriota > Gracilibacteria > CAIRYL01 > CAIRYL01 > CAIRYL01. The sequence goes on from JBAXIU010000010.1 coordinate 30,731, forward strand.
ATGAAATATCCACAATATCGGCATGAAACGACTCTGAAAATTGCAGAGCCTCCGACCTATTAGACCGGGTGGCATACACTTTTATAAAGAGTGCTTCTTGTAAAACCATTTCGTGTTCTTTGAGCTCAGAGACTTTTAAAACATTAATGAGTTTGTGGAGTTGTTTAGTAACTTGTTCGGTGTATCGTGAGTCTTCTAGCACAATCGTCATGCGAGAAAAATGTGGATTTTCAGTTCTCGCAACCGTAAGAGAGTCAATATTAAAATTTCTTCTTCGAAATAGCGAGGCAATGCGGTTGAGTACCCCTGTTTTATTTTCTACGGTCACGATAATGGCGCTTTTTTCAGGAATCACAAAAAATGGGGAAACGAAAGCACCCGTATAATACGGGGAAAAAAGAGAAAAAAAAAGAGCAGTTTTATTTACCTTAATACTAGGTTTTTGTTGACAAAAAACGACTCTCATGAGAAAAACTGTGCCGTAAAAAATGTTCTTTTTTTGTTTTTTCTATGGAATTTTTTAGTCCCATTGCTATCTCCGTATTTGTATTCCTCTTTGTTTTAGGGAGCATTATTTTTGAGTTTATTGATAAAGCGTTAGTGGTGCTTTTAGGGGTTGTTATCTTGTTGTTTACAGGAGTTTTGTCTCCAGAAGAGGTTTTGCCTATGGTGGATTCTGGAACTATTCTTCTTTTAATGGGAATGATGATTTTAGTGGAAGGAGTGCGAGAATCTCGAATTCTTTCCTGGATGAATGTAAAAATTATTGAAAAAACGGAAGGGAATCCGCTTCTTCTCTTTTTTATTTTTTCGTTCCTCACTTTTTTTCTTTCTACCTTCTTGGCAAATGCCACTACGATGATGGTTATTATTCCTCTTACTATTGCAGTAACCCAAGGAATTGGTATTAGCCCTAAACCATACCTTATTTCTGAAATTTTCTTTGCGAATATTGGTGGCACTCTTACCCTTATTGGAGATCCCACGAATGTAATGATTGGCTCTGCGAATGGATTTTCATTCCTCACATTCCTCCAAAATATGTGGATTCCTATTTCTCTCCTGAGTACTGCGGTTATTAGCCTTTTAGTTTTTAAAGATTGGGAGGTGGTAAAACCCATAAAAAAGAGTCTTCCGAAACTTTTTATGAGTAATCTCCTTATTCAAAAAATTAAGGAAGAATTTGTGAACGAAAAGTTTTCTCTTCCTTTTGCTATTAAAACGGCCATTATTCTGTCCATTACGGTGCTGATGATTATTATTCAACCGTTTCAATTTCCTATTGAGTATATTGCGGTTTCTGGTGCGGTTTTTCTGCTTGTTTTTCTTAAAAAATACCTCTCTCCAGAAAAAGTGTTTGCGATGGTAGATTGGCACACTCTTCTCTTTTTTTCGGGGCTTTTTATAGTGGTAGGAACTCTAGAAAAAGTAGGAGCTTTAGAAAAAGTGAGTGAAATTATTCTTCACTTTGCGAATTCTCCTCTTACTTTAGGGCTTTCTGTTCTGTGGGCCATTGGGCTGCTTTCTGGATTTGTGGAGAATATTCCTCTGGTAGCGATGATGATTCCTGTTTTAAAAAATATTATTGCATCTGGGCAAATTACGGGGAATTTAGAAATGGTCTGGTTTGCCCTTTCTCTCGGAGCATGTTTAGGGGGAAATGGCTCTCTTATTGGCTCTTCTGCGAGTATGATTGGGGCACAAATGGCAGAACGATATGGTGTAAAAATTTCTTTCCGAGAATTTTTTAAGTATGGATTCCCCGTTACCATTCTTTCCCTCAGCATCGCTTCGGTTTTTCTCTTTTTTGTTTTGTAAATTTTTTTTATGGATCAATCACTTCCTAGATTTTAATTCGAAGTGCAACAGAGTGAATTAAAATGAGGAGGAGTT
>JBAXIU010000011.1:0-32584 GCA_037138215.1 Candidatus Peregrinibacteria bacterium
CCCCCTCCCCGACCCCCATTTTCATGAGGGCAGTCGAGGACAGGCTTACAAGGGGGGCAGAAAAAGGAATCCCCATCTCGTTTACTCCTCATGTGGTACCCATGATTCGTGGGATGCTGGTAACGGCACATATTTTTTTTGAACCAGGGAAAATTCCTCCACGCGAAGAAATCCTGTCTCTCTACGAATCATTTTATGCCCAGTCCTCTGTTGTAAAAATTTCCCCTACTCTTCCTGAACCGCGCCAGGTACGCATGACCAACCACTGTTTTTTAGGAGGATTTGAGACGGATGAAAATGGGAGATTGGTAGTAATTTCTGTAATTGATAACCTTGGAAAAGGGGCTTCTCTGCAGGCAATACAAAACATGGATTTGATGTTGGAAAAAGAGTAAAACCCCGCGAGTTTTTTGGTGCGGTTAACCCGCGGGGTCAAAAGAGCCCAGGGGAGTCTTTATAGACCAATTTAAAACACCAATAAGAGTGGTTTTGCCTTTTGAAAAACTAAAACTACTTGGTGTGGGGCAATGCACTGCGCGTATAAAAAATCATTGTCGGGGAAATCTTTGAGTGCAGAAAGAATTTTTAGCGCGGCAGTTTTGGTATTCCAAATTACCGCCTCTGTGCCTCGAAATGTTTTTTGGAAGCCAAAAAGTTCGTTTTTTCCGGTTTCGCAAATACTGCTCAGGTTGGGGTCTATTGCCGACGGAAGAGAAATTCCGGAAAAAGAGGAATGCGGAAGGTATGTTACCCCAGAGTGAGAGAGTACCAAGGTATCCCCATTAAAAAGGGGTCTTAAGCCCCGAATATCTCCTTCCCAGGCGATTTGTTTTTGGGCTGTTTGAGTAGAAACAAAAAATATTTGCCGAGGTGAAAATGCCCAAACTCCTCTTCCTACCTCGTCACTGGCAACGCTTATCGGCTCCCCAGTGGAAAAACTGGTCATGATTTTTTCTCCTTCCAATAAGTTTTCTCCCGAAAATGAAAAATTATTCATCTGTAAAACGGTATTTTTTTGTTGCGGTTCGTACACTGAAAGGGGAGTGATTTTTCCCGTATAGGGGAGTAGCTCTGGCGTTTTTATGAGAGAGAAAATAAGAGCACTCTCTTTTTGAAAGGATATGGTCGTTTCTAAGGTTTCAGGGCTGTATCCTGTCTTGTTCGCCTCTACTCTCATGGTGTTGGGAGGAAGAGATATTTTACATGGCAAAGCAAGGCAATCTTCTTCTCCCCAATCAGCAATGGAAATGTGAAAAGGTGGTTCTATCCCCTGTACATCCAATACACCCCGGTATACAAATTGTTGAAAAAGGATTCCTAAAACTGCCAAGAGTATAACGCTAATGGCAAGCCAAATATTTCGAGAAAAAGAGGTCAAAAAAATTAAAAAAACAATTTTGAAACCGATCGTTCTTCTAAAATGTTTTCAATCACATGGGCGAGAAGTGGTGCGGTATCAATGATATGAATGGCAGGATTTTTTTCGCGTTCTTCCTCAGGAATAGGAACCGAGTTAGAGACTACGATTTCTGTAAAACCGGCGTCTTTGAGTCTCTCATAAGCGGGTCCAGAAAAAATGGGATGCGTAGCGCAGAGATAGACTTCCGGATTTGCTCCATTTTTTAAGAGCGCTTTTTTGGCTGCACAAACGCTTCCCGCTGTATCAATCATATCATCCACCAAAATACAGGTTTTTCCTGCTACTTCTCCTACGACTTCCGTAATTTCGGCTACATTATGCGCTGGACGAGATTTGTGGAGAATCGCAAGTTCTGCTCCGAGTTCATCAGCAAATTTTTTCGCCATTTTTGCGCCTCCCGCATCAGGAGAAACCACCACCGTGTTGGGCATTTGTTTTTTGGCAAAATACTGCACAAATGTTTTGCGCATACTGAGATTATCTACCGCCACATCAAAAAATCCTTGGGTTTGGTCCGAATGGAGTTGAATGGTAACGACATGGTTTGCGCCACTGGTCACCAATAAATCCGCCATCAGTTTGGCAGAAATGGTTTCTCGTGCATCGTGGATTTTATCCTGCCGAGAATATCCAAAATGCGGTAAAATAACATGAACACTGCGAGCGAAACTGCGTTTTGCCGCATCACAGAGCAAAAATAATTCTATAAAGTCTTCGTTTACCATTCCGGTACGAATAGTATGGATGAGAAACACATCTTTTCCTCGCATACTTTCCCCAAACTTAATGTATGTTTCTCCACATGAAAATTTTTTAATGGTCAGCGGTGAAAGCTCTGTTCCGAGTTTTTGTACAATGCCTTCGGCAAGGGATGGGGATCCGCTTCCAGCAAAAAATCGGGCATTGGCAAGATGGCTGGTCATATTTTTTAAAAAAATCATAAATAGTGTAGAGAAAAAAAACGAAGAGGGGAAAGGATTTCTTCGTCCTTTTTTTCATATCTTTATCTTTTCTTCATCATTTTCCGGTATAAAATTCTTGATTCGTATTTTTTACTTTTTGTATGATAAGGAAAAAAATCCCCCATCTTGTTTATCCTTTTACCCCCTTTTTATGAATTCTGGACGCTCTCCTGTTCGGCTTTTCCTCTGGTTTGGAGGACTTCTTATTTTTTCTGTGGGCGCTGGAGCCCTGGGAACCGTGGGTGTGTTAAAATTTTTTCCACCTCAAGGTCCTTCTTCTTCCGTGGTGCAAATTGCACCTCCTCCTGGAGCAGTAAAAGAAGTGATTGCGGAAAATGCCTATATGGATGTTTCTCAAAAATTAGAGCACTCGGTGGTTTCCATCGTTGCTACCAAAGAGTTACAAATCGTCCTTCAAAATCCCTATGCGCCCTTTAATGATCCTTTTTTTAATGACTTTTTTGGAGATCCCTTTCAACAAAGACAACCCCAACAACCGCCAGAAGTGAAAAAAGAAAAACAAGAAGTGGGAGCCGGAACGGGATTTGTGGTGACCAAAGAAGGAATACTTCTCACCAATAAGCATGTCGTTTCTGATCCGCAAGCAGAATATACCGCTATCTTTTCAGATGGAACGCAGTATTCTGCAACGGTGCTTGCTCGTGATCCAGTAAATGATATCGCGTTCTTGAAAATTAAAGCCGAGGCATCAAAAACATTTGTTCCTGTCCAATTTATAGATGCCATTGATGCGATTCGTGTGGGACAAATGGTCGTAGCCATGGGAAACGCACTCGGACAATTCCAAAATACTATTACTTCTGGGATTATTTCCGCAAAGGGACGAAAAATTACGGCAGCAGACGGAACCGGAGGGGCAGAACAGCTACAAGAACTCCTCCAAACGGATGCCGCTATTAACCCTGGAAATTCTGGCGGTCCCCTGGTTTCCTTAGAAGGAAAGGTTTTGGGCATGAATACCGCCATTGCATCCGGTGCAGAAGGCATTGGATTTGCTATCCCGCTCGACCAAAAAAAGGTTGATGTGCTCGTAGCACAGGTTCAAAAGAACGGGAAAATTATTCGCCCATTCCTTGGGATTCGGTATCAACCGATTACCGCAAAACTGAATGCGGAGAAAAAACTGGGGAGTGATACGGGTGCGTGGGTTCATGGGCAAAACGATCTTCCTGCAGTTCTTCCCAATACCCCTGCGGCAAAAGCAGGGATACAAGGAGGAGATATTATTTTGAAGGCAGACGATATTGTTCTGGATGAGAAAACCGATCTCCAGAGCATTATTCAAAATCACAATGTTGGGGACACGATAAAATTCACCATTCTGAGAAATGGGAAACAAGAAACGATTCCTGTTGTTTTAGAGGCGTTGGATGTTAAAAATTCTCCTACACCCTTAGTGCAGCAATAATAAATATTACCAATTACCAAAAAGGAGGAGCTATCGAGCTCCTCCTTTTTTTAAGAGTAATGAAGGGGATTTACTTTTTTCGTCGGAGACTCATAAATCCAGATCCCATGAATGCCATTCCCAGTGCGATAAAAATAGGAGCTCCTGTTGTGGGTAAGGCTGGAAGTCGAACAGAGGCAATAGCTCCCGTACTTTCGTTTCCTGCGGTGTCCTTGGTGGTAACCTTAAAGGTATATTCGGTATCAGGACGCCCTGTAAAGGTTGCGGTATGTTCATCTTTTCCGAGGTCGCTGGAAGGGGACCAAGTCACTCCTTTGTCGGTACTGACATAGAGGAGTTGAGAAGCCAGGTCTCCTGCCTTATTGAGGGAGTTCTTCCAGGTAAGGGTCACGAGGAAATCACTTACTTGGGCCTTAAAGGTGGCAACCAGTTCCGTTACATTTTCTGGAGGAGTTTTGTCGGGTGCTGCTCCATGAAGCGCCCCTTGAGACTCTCCTACAACCCAGTAGGAAAAATGAGTGGTATCTACCGTAATGGTATTTTTTGTTTCGTCTACTACTCCTGCTTTCTCTTCCCATTTTACACCATCTTCGCTGGTGAAAAGGACGAGTTTTTTCTCATCAATGGTTCGGGCTTTTAATTCTTCATCGGTATACGAAACAATAATTTTTGCAGCAAGAGTTCGTTTTACCTGATCACCAAAGGAGATATGGTATCCGCTTTCTAAAAACTTCTTTGAAGTATCAGCGGTAAGGGCTTTTACTAAAATGTCTTTCTCTGCTCCTACAGAGAGAACTCCTGCTGCGGAATTTTCTGAAAAAGAAACTTTCACTTTCCCCGCTAAAAATTCGAGGGCTTCAGATGTTTTCCCAATAGCAACCGCCTTGGTTTCATCAGGGGTTTTAGTAGCGGTGGCAGCAGCGCTGGGAGTAGCAGAAGCAGAAGGCGTCGCGGTTATTGCTGTTTCTGTTGCGGGAATTTCTTTTGCATCGGTTCCCTTAAAAACATCCGAATCGGTTGCGCCACTAGAAACGGGATGAGTTGCCTCGTCTTTAATGGTGGCAGAAACGGTGAGAATATAGTCTTTATCTTTTTCTTGGTCTGCTGTTTCAATGTAGAGAATATCCTCTGCTGTTACCAAACCATCTTTGGGAGGATTTTTTGGATCCTTTGCATTTTTAATAAGAAAATAATTCGTTTTAAATGACACATTTTTTACTTCTAATATTTTTTTCTCATCGGCTTTTTCGGTAATGGTAAATGACATTGCGGGAGCTTCGGTTGGGAGTACTACTTTTTTGGACATGGTGAGCTTTACAAGGTTTTTTGTGAGTACTTCAGCATCTTTTACATAAGGGGGAAGTGTAGAGGTATCTTGAGAAGGGGTTCCGAGGACTTCAGTGGAGTAGGTTGCGGTTATTTTGTCTGATACTGGCTTTACTGCAAAAAAGTACTTCGTGCCATTTTGGAGTTCTGGAACGGTATATTTTACAATTCCCGCTTCATCTATGGTAGCACCGGTAACGGTTTTGGTATGTTCATATTCTTTAGCGAGTCCTTCTTTAACGGACTTTGTTCCCCAGAAAACAGTGTAGTCTTTTACTTTTGAGCCATCTGGTAAAGAAAGGCTATCCCACAAAAGTACCGCCTTGGCGTCATCTGGAAGTACTGCGAGCCCCTCTACTTTCGCAGGAGCGGCATCGGCGGCTTCGCTGACAGGCGTATTTTGAAAGGGGGATATGGCTATCCCAAAAAACAAAAGCAGGGCGCATCCCGTAGAAAGTATTTTTTTCATAAAAGAAGTAAAAAAATAAAATGGTTATTGGTTTTTTTGTGAAGTGCCGTTTTTCAAAACTTCACCTTATTTTATCATATTTATTTAAAAAAGCAAGTAAAAAATATATTTTTTATTCTTTTTTTGATACCATCAGAATTGTCCTTTTTTCCCCTTCCATGAAAAATTTTCGTATTGGTCTCTCTTTCTGCTTTGCGTTGCTCTTCTTTGCAGGATGCAGTATGCGCAATGACCAAGGGGAAAGCTATATTCCCTTCTTCGTTAATCGAGGAGATGAATTCCAAACACTCCTTACTGCCAGTCAAAATGATATTTCCACTACTCTGGTTGCCAATACTGAAAGCCTCACACCCCCTAATTTTTTTAGTTTTAATGCCACTGCCGATACAAGTGTAGAAGTAAAATCTACTCCCGATGCTCCGGCAAATACCTGGAGTATGAAACTGTCTGCTCAAGGGAAAACAAAATCGTATTCAAATGGGTTATTAGATGGTCAACAACAAGGAGAAACCAGTCTTCAGATTGTAGGGAAAATTCCCACTCCTGTCGGAGAAATCAAAAGTATTGATCTCGGTACTGATATTCGTATCGATAAAGATGCCCTCTTTTTTCTCTTTAAAACCCTCAATATTACCATGGCGGATGACAAAGCTTTCCCTGCTGACTTCTCCTCCATTGTTGGAAATTTTTACGAAACAAAAATAACCGAAGTATTACAGCAGATGGGGCAAACTCCAGAAACCATCGAAAAAATTACCAAGGGTAATGTTTTCAAGACACCCTCCCTCGCGGCTGTTTCAGAAGCTTTGGGGAAAAATACACTTTTCTCTTTTCAAGGGTTTAAAGAAGAAAAAGGTGCTCAGCGTGTATATGCCGTTACCCTGAACAATGAAGGGGTAAAGAATATCTATCGAGCGCTTATTCCGTCTCCCGATGAAAAGACAACAGAGGAAGCCCTCAAAACCATCGATGGGTTATCATTTGACGGTACGGTTACCCTTTCTCATACCGATTCAAAATTTTTAGAAGTAGAAGGTCTTCTGGCGAGAAAGGGAGAAACAGAGAAAAAGAAAATGCACCTCCTTCGCTCTGCTGAAAAATTTCAATTTTCTCTCTCCTCTGGAGATGGAACGAAAGAAGAATTTTCATTGGAAAATACGGATGCCGAGTTTGTAATGCGTTCGGGAGAAGGGACCACTCTCACCGCCGAAAAAAAGCCAGGACAATTAACCGGAAATATTTCCAATGCGACTACTACGCCTGCTGTCACCATTGCGACATTCTCTTTTTCTACTGAAAACGGAAAAACCAATGGAACGATTGCTTTCCCTGATAAAAAAATCTCTATTCTTCTGGCAAATGGTTCCTTTGATGCCCAGAAAGGGATCACCGGTGAAATTTCCGTTACTTCACCTTTGGTATCTGGTAAGGGGAATGTGAATGTTGTTATTACCCCACAAGAAAGTATTACTATCGACCATCCCGAAGGAGCACATCCTCTTCAGGAATTTAAAAATGCCGCATTGGCCATTGGTATTTCTGTTATGGGGGCAATGCAGAATAAAAATGGAGAACCTGGAACATCTCCAGCTCCTCAAAAATCATCATCAGAAGGAGAAAAGCAGTAATATTTTTTTCTGATCATTTCTCCAGAGCGGAGAGTTGACTTTTGCTTTTCTTTTTGACAATCTGTTCCAGCTACTTTTATTTTCACTGATATGTCTTTTGTTATTTTTGAAACGGGAGGGAAACAATATCGCGTCTCTGCGGGGGATACGGTTCGTATTGAAAGCCTTCCAGAACAAGTGGGAGAAACAGTTACCTTTCCCTATGTTGTTCTTTCAAGCGATGAAACCCATGTAGAATTGGGGACTCCGTTTTTGGAAGGAGCAAGTGTAGAAGCTATGATTCTTGACGAAGGACGGGGTGAAAAAATTCGAGTGGTAAAAAAGAACGCAAAAAAACGCTATCACAAGGTTCAGGGGCATCGTCAAAATTATACAGAAGTAAAGATTGTAAAAATCTAGGACTTTCTCCTCCTTTATTATTTTTCAAAGAGCAGGAGTAAAGATTTACTCCTGCTCTTTTATTATTTTATTCTCTATTATGACCGGAAAAGCCATTCGTTTGGACCGTATTTGGAACCGTGAAACAAAAAGAACCGTTATTATTCCCATGGACCACGGGGCTGGGGAAGGTCCTATGCCAGGACTCATTAATCTCTCTGAAAGCGTGAATAAAGTGGCAGAAGGCGGCGCAAATGCCGTTATTGGACATGTGGGACTGGCTCTCCATGCTCATAGAAAAGCAGGCCGAGATATTGGACTTCTCCTTCATCTCTCTGTCTCTACTCGGGTAAATGCCCTGGACAAAAACGACAAAGTGCTCGTGAATACCGTAGAGAATGCCCTTAAAATGGGGGCGGACGGAGTATCGGTCCATATCAATATCGGGTCTCAGACCGAGTCTGAACAACTCCGCGATTTGGGGCACATTTCCCTGAAGTGTATGGAATGGGGAGTCCCACTACTGGCTATGATGTATCCGAGAGGGGAAGGTCTTACCGGGCTGGAAAAATCTTCCGATATGGCTTCTTTAGCGGCACGAGTTGGGGCAGAGCTGGGGGCAGATATTGTAAAAACATACTATACCGGAGATCCAGATTCTTTTCAGAAAGTTACCGAAGGGTGCATGGCTCCCGTAATTATCGCCGGAGGATCAAAGCTTTCGGATGCCGAAACCCTTGAAATGGTTTGGGGGTCAATACAAGGAGGTGGTGCTGGTGTTGCCATGGGGCGCAATGCTTTTCAACACGATGCTCCGGATAGGCTTGTGGCTTCCGTTGTTTCTCTTGTTCATGAAAATGCCACGGTAGAGCAGGCAAAAAAAGTCCTCACTTCTAAAGTATTTGCTCTCTAAAAAAATTGGGCACCGGTCCATTTTTCATAATGATCATGAAAAAATATTTTCTCCTCATTCTTCTTTTTTTCTTTTTTTCGGGATGTGGGCTTTATTCTAGTCCACAACCAATTAACACGAACCATTCCGAAATTCTTGCGTCCCCAACCCCATTCGCAAAAGAAACACGGCATCCAGAGGTTTTGAATTCGTCTTTGGTGATTCTTAAAGATATGGAGAATTTCACCAAATATCTGCCAACCCTCATGTTTCATCATATCAATAATACTTCCGCAAATGATCCCAACAAAGTCGAGTATAACCTCTCTTACTCACCGGAAAAATTTGAGCAATTTCTTATGTTCTTTCAAGAAAACCACATCGAAACACTCACCTTTTGGGATTTAAAAGGGATACTCGAAGGGAAACGGTCGTTTCCAGAACGATATGTCATGCTGACCTTTGATGATGGGTTTGAAGATCAATATTTGAACGCGTTTCCTCTGTTAAAAAAGTACCACATGAAGGGGGTGTTTTTTATTATTTCCAATAGACCCGGGAATGATCATGACTATGCTACCTGGAAACAAATTCAAGAAATGGCAGAAGATGGACAAGAAATAGCTTCTCATTCTGTAACCCACCCGGATTTATCGGTTCTTCCAGACCAAAAACTTGCCGATGAAATCCAGAAATCAAAAAAAACAATAGAGTTTTATACTGAAAAACCGGTTATTTCCTTTTGCTACCCTTCGGGGGAGTACAATGAAAAAGTCGTAAAAATGACTAAAGAGCATTATCTTTTTGCACGGACGACAAAAAAGGGGAAATACTTTTCCGTTGCAAACCGATACGAAATGCCTATGATTCGAATATCGCCTACTACAGAGCTCCCATCCCTCTCTTCTTGGCTCCAAAAATCCAATTTTCAAAGTTCTCCTTCGTCATGATCCCTAAATCAGGGCTTCGTCAGCAAATGCTTTTGGCTCGCACACAAATGGGAGAAGCGGAATGTGCACAAAAATCTGCCCGGATTGCTCAAAATATTCAGCATTCCGATCTTTTTAAAAATGCAAAAACGGTTCTTTTTTTTGCTGCTCATAAAAATGAGCCCTTTCTTTTGCCATTAGCGGAAGCATCCTTTTGGTATAAAACCGTGTGTTTTCCACGAGTTGAAGATGTTCATACCAGAACCCTTGAAGTTTTTGCCGTTTCTTCGTTGTGGGATTTACAGGAGGGGCAATACGGGATTTTGGAGCCTGTAAGAGGTGAGCCTCTTTCTCCTGATCATATAGACCTGGTTCTGGTTCCGGCTCTTGCAATAGATGCTCAGGGGAATCGTTTAGGGTATGGAGGTGGATTTTTTGATCGATTTTTAAAAAACATTACCGCTCCCAAAATAGGAGTCGTGTTTTCTTCTCAAATTCTTGCCAGCCTCCCCAGGGAGTCCCACGATATTCCTCTGGATGGATGGGTGACAGAAGAGGGTATTTTTCCACTTCGCGCCACTCTTTCTTGACCTTTCGTATAAAAACCCACAAAATACCGTTTGCCTTTATTTGTTCTTATGAAAGATATTTTCCTCTGGATTGAAGTCTCTCTTGCGCTCCTCCTTTCTCTGAGTATTCTTTTGCAAACCAAAGGAGATGGTATGGGGTCTATGGGGGGATCTGACGAAAGTGCTGGGGGAGAAATCTACTCTACCAGACGGGGAGCAGAAAAAATTCTGCACTATGCGACGATTGTCATGGCAGTCTTGTTTGCGCTGATTGCACTCCTTTTCCCTTTATTTTCGAAATGAAATCATCTTTCTTTCGATTCTCTCGTTTAGAGATTCTTTTTCTTGCCATTTTCGTGGTTGGGATAATTGCCTCTACTTTTGGCATAGCAAAAGCATTTGTTGCCGAACATTCGTCAGAGATCCCTACTAATGGGGGAAAATATACGGAGGGGATTGTGGGGAATCCTTATGACATGGTTTTAAACCCCGTCTTTCTCCATCGTCAACTGGAAAGTAAGGTAGATGCCGATATCGGAAGCCTTATTTTTGCAGGACTCATGCATTTTAATGCTGAGACCGGAAAAGAAGAAGATTATCTCGCGGATCACACCCTTTCCCCGGATAAAAAAACCTATATTTTTCATCTCAAAAAAGGGCTGAAATGGCATGATGGGCATCCTGTAACAGCAGGAGATGTCATGTTTACTTTCCGAGATGTCATTCAGCATCCCGATTTTCAAAACACCATTTTAAAAGATGCTTTTAAAGATGTAAAAATTACGAAAGAGGATGAATATACTGTAAAATTTGAAATCCCAGAGGCCTATAAATTCTTTATTTCTAATTTTACCGTAGGGCTTCTCCCTCGTCATATTTTGGAAAACATTGATATCGCTAATCTGCAGCAGAGTGATTTTTCTCAGCATCCCATTGGCTGTGGTCCTTATGTTTTTGCGGGTATTACAGACATTCGTCCGTTTGTATCGCAAATGAATTTGACGGCGTTTCGGGACTCATCCGCTTTTTCTCCTAAAATTGATACGATTGCCTTTCAGTTTTACCCCACGAGGGATTCTCTTTTTATATCTTTGGATGATGTGGATGGGGTGCGTCCGTTCCCTACCGTAGAGGAAAAAGATTTTTTCATTGACCCTCGGTTTTCAAAAGAAGAATTTACGCTGCCCCAATACTCTGCCCTGTTTCTCAATCTCTCCAAAGAAAAATTTAAAGGAGAACCGGGACGAAATCTGCGTTTAGCATTGCAGTTAGGAACAAACAAAGATGCTATCTTACAAAATCTTGTTCCCGGAAAAAGGATCGATACTCCTCTTATGGAAGCAGATTCTGCGAATTGGCTTTTTGAATATGATTCGGGGAAAGCTCAGGGCGCCATAAAAGAGGCAGGATGGTATCTTCCCAATAAAATGCCCAAAACTATTTCGCCTAAAAATGCGGATGAGAAATGGATCGATATGCCTTCTTCAGAAAAAGGATTTGAAACATCAAAAACCTCTTTTTCTTTTGGAGGGAAAATGCCAAAAGATTCGGATCACATGAAGATCATGATCAACGGGAAAGAAACCAATGCGCTCGTTTTTGATCCCAAAAAGCAAGAATGGAGTCTCCTTTTAAAAGTGGGGGAAGCTGCGGTTCAGTACGAAAGGAACGAGGCCCGGGTTCTCTTTTTTAATAAAAAGAACGACAAAGTTGGAGAAGATGCCATCTCTTTCTATATCGCGCCTGCAGAGCAGTCTGTTTTGTCAGATACTCCCCCTGATCCTATCCGTCAGAACCTTCAAAAAGAAAAACTCTCTTTAGAATTACTGACCGTTTCAAAACCGGCGTATTATCCAGAAATTGCCAAGTATCTTCAATCGGAATGGCAAAAAATTGGAGTAGACCTCCATGTAACAGTATTGGACAGCTATGATGATTTTTATGATCGGGTGAATCATCGGGAATATGATGTCTTGCTTTTTGGGCAAAACCTCGGATATAATGCGGATATCTACGAGTATTTTCATGAGAGTCAGGCTGGAAAACTCAATCTCTCCGAATATAAAAGTCCTCGAGCGAGCGCTCTTATCGAAGAAATTCGGCGATCCCACGATGAGCTGGTTCAAAAAAAGAGTCTTCAAGAACTCCAGTCTGTACTGAAACAAGATGTTCCAGCTATATTTCTTTTTTCTCCTCGCTATACGCTTCTCATAGATAAGAGTATTAAGAATCATGCCACTCCGCATATTGCGCTCTTAAAAGACCGTTTTTCTGGCGCACAAACCTGGTATATGAGAACGGATGAAGTCTTTCAAGAAGGAGTTTCATGGCGAGATATTCCTGCTTGGGTTTCCACAAAACTTTCTTCTCTTTTGTAAATTTTTTTCTTTATCTTCTTTTTCTTTTCTTTATGGATCTTGTTCTTCTTTCCCCTGTAAAAAAACTGGGAAATACTGGTGATATTGTAAATGTCTCTCGTGGACACGCTATTAACTGTCTTATTCCTCAGGGGAAGGCGGCATACGCTACGGTAGAAGAAGTAAAACGAGCAAAGGCTCTTCAAGCGACTCGAAAACTCTCAAAAGAAGGATCTGAGACTTGGGCGGTAGATGCCGTAGCCCGATTGAAAGGGAAAACGATTCTCTTTTCTGAAAAAATTACCGCTGCTGGAAAACTCTTCGGATCAGTAGCAGAGAAAGACATTATCGCAAAAATCATGGAAGATCTCAATGTGGAGCTCAAAAAAGACCATATCCGTATGCCTCACCATATTAAAGATCTCGGAGATCATTCCGTAGAAATTCACCTCTCAGAAAAACAAGTGGTAAAAGTAACTGTAAGAGTTGAAGGAAAAGACGAATAAGCGTACCGAGATTTCGATAAAATTCTGATTTCTTGTGTAATAGGGGCTTTTTCTGAGACCCAATATGGAACAGGGGGTCATGACCCCCTGTTAAAATCTGGATTTCAATTCCTCCCCTCTCTCATGTACTTTTGTTTTTCCTCCGCAGTGAAATGCTCAATGCCATAGCGAAGCATTCTCCTGGGCATTTTTTTTGCGTGTTTCTCTAAAAATTCCTGTTCTTTTTCTCTTCCACACCGCTTGCCTAACTCCCTTAGCATCCAACCCACTGCTTTATGGATAAGATCATGCTTATCTGAAAGCAATACCTCTGCGATGGCAAGCGTTATTTCCCCGTCGCCGTTTTTGAGGAATGCAAACGAGGAAATAATTGCAATCCTTCTTTCCCAAAGAGATTTTGAATGTGCTAATTGAAAAAGGGGGGATTTTTCTTTGCCTTCTAAAAAAGCCCCCACAATATGTTCGGCACTTACATCTACCAAGTCCCAATTATTAATCCAATGGGTATGGGCGAGGTAAAAATGGTATATTTCTTGTTTTTCTGTTGGACTGGCTTTGGGGAATCGGTATACCAAAATGAGGAGTGCCGCCATGCGAAATTCATGTTCTGGAGAATGGAGAAGCTTTTCTATTTCTTCCCAGGGAAGGGTAAGAAATTGCTGAGCAATTCGGCGTTGTTCAGGCATGGTTATTCCCAAAAAAATATCTCCTTCTCCGTATTCTCCTTTTCCTGTTTTAAAAAATCTCTGCAAGATTTTTGCTTTTTCAGGGCTTCCACACTGCCGTAATTCAGATTTGAGATGTTCTATCATCGTATTTTTTTGTGTTTTGGCGTTGGCAAATTTTTTTCTGTTATACGAATGAGCTCGCAAAATTTTTCAGGGTTTTCCATTATATGAGAATCAATTTTAAAAGACGGCTTTGCGCCCGGATAAGCGATCCCTTCTTCATATTCCTCGCCTATAAACGCTTTTCCTGCTTCTGTAATTTTTACAAATACTTCATCATCACACGCCAAAGTTACCACTTTTTCGTTGCAGTATAGTGCATATTCTCCAAACATCTTTCGTGCCCGAATATTGGGGAGAGAGGAAAGCTGGTCTCCGATATAAGCAATAGTAGAGGGGTTGGTGGCCATAAGAATTACCAAAATGAAGAGGTGGCCATTGGTGCCATAAAAAAAGAGGGAAATAAAAATCCCTCTCTTTTAAAATTATTCCATGAGGCTCAATTGTTTTTTTATTTCAGCTTCTCGTAATCGTGCATTATTAATTGTGCATTTACTCGTCGCACAAAATCGAGGACCACTCCTACGATAATAATAATTCCTGATCCAGAGATAATGAGGTCTTGCGTTGTTAGCTCCGTGAAGAGGGTAAACACGGTGGGTAAAATGGCCACAATCCCCAAGAAAGCTCCTCCCCAAAGGTTTAATCGCGCCGAAACACTCCCAATGTGTTCTGCTGTTTCGCGGCCTGGACGATACCCTGGTACAAACCCTCCGCGTTTCTGAATGTTTTCAGCAATTTGATCCGGCTTGAAAACAACAGAAACATAAAAGAATGAAAAGAAAATAATGAGAAAAAAGTAGAGGAGGAAATAAACAAAACTGGGGTTAGAAGATGAGAGGTAGGCCTTAATAAATGAGGTTACCACATTATTGGCGTGCGGGTATACCTGGGTAATTACTGCCGGAAAAGTAATAATGGAGAGTGCAAAGATAATGGGGATCATTCCCGATTGGAGTGCCCGAATAGGAATAGCAGATCCGACTCCACTTTTTCCACTAGAACCGTAAGTAATCGGAATTTTTCGGTGTCCTTCTGTCATGAGAATGGTCGAGAAGAGAAGCACAGCAGTAAGGATCAGGAATCCGATAAAAGAAGCAATCTTTGTGTTTTGAGTAATGTCCACACCTCCTTCACTAAAAATTCGTCCTACCACGGTAGGAATGTTGGAGACAATACTCGCGAAAATAAGGAGAGAAATTCCATTTCCAATTCCTTTTTCGGTGATCATTTCTCCCATCCACATAAGGAGGAGGGTTCCCGTACTCACAATAATCATAGCTGGAATAATTTCTGCGGGAATGTTGGGGTGAATTACTTGTCCTGCTCCGGGGATATTAGAGATGATGGTAATCATCCCGTATGATTGCAAGATTGCAAATGGGAGCGCCAGCCAACGAGTATACTTATTAATGGTTTTTCGTCCAGCATCTCCTTCTTTTGAGAGGGTTTCCAATTTCGGAATGACCACCGTCATGAGTTGAACGATAATAGAGGCATTAATATAGGGTGCCAGTCCCATAAGGACGATAGAGAAGTTCTGAATAGCTCCTCCCGTAATCATGGCATAAATTCCTAATGCACCAGAAGATCCCCCTCCAAAAAACTCACGGAGCTTTGCGGGGTCAATCCCCGGAACCGTAATTTGGGCGAGTAAACGGTATAAAACCAAAACCGCAATCGTAAAAATGATCTTTTGTCGGAGATCTTTAGAATTCCAAATTTGTAGCAAAAAGTTCATGGGAAGAAATACAAGAGGAAGAGGATATGACTCTTAAAAAACGAGGAATAAAAAGGAAGGGCGGTTTTGATTACGCAATGGTTGCCCCTGCTTTTTTAAGCTTTTCTTGAGCGGTCTCAGAAAGGTATACCTCTGAAATGTGGAGTTTTTTAGAGATTTCCCCTCGTCCTAAAATTTTCACTGCCACTCGAGTACTCTGGATAAGTCCTTTTTCCTTTAATGTTTCTAGGTTTACAGATTCTCCGTCCAAAAACTTTTCATCAAGACGGTCAAGGTTAACCGCAATCGTTTCTACGCGACTCGGATTTTTAAACCCTTTTAACTTTGGCATTCGCTGAATCATAGTGCTTTGTCCTCCTTCAAATCCAAGACGAACACCGCCTCCCGCTCGGGCATTTTGCCCCTTACATCCGCGGCCAGAAAAGCTTCCGTATCCAGAAGCATCTCCTCGTCCACGACGAATTTTTGTTTTTCTAGCTCCAACATTTGGCTTGAGGTCGTTCTGGTTCATAAGAAAAAAAAAGTATGCCGGGGGAGTGTATCCGTACTATGGGGAGATATTCAAGTGTTTTTTGTGCTATTTCTTTTTTGTGGTCGTAAAAGAGAGGGAAAAGTCCTCAGAAGACGGATATTTTGTAAGTGCGTCTGGTACCCCTTTTTTAATAGAGACGGTAATTTTTTTGTTTTCCGGAAAATGAGGGAAAAAAGAAAGGATTAATGTTTTGCCGCTGGGATCTGATTTATCGGATTCTAAGCGCATCTCTCGGCGTTCTTTTTCGGGAAGATCAGGCGTAACCGTAAGGAGAGGAAAAGCCTTTTCCCATTCTACTGGTTGATTCCAAATAATTTTTACAGGAAGTGTGGGGTCAATATTATCTGCATTATTTGATGGTGTGGTAGAAACAATTTTGGGAGGGGTACACGAAAGTGCCATTTCTCCGTTTTTCTCAGCCATTGTTTTTTTCTTTTCAAAAGTGCGTTGAAATGGCTCCCCAAGGGCAGGAGCATTAATAGTGAGTGTGAGAAGTTCGGGGAGGGGATCTTTGGAGTTAAATTCTGCTATCCATCCACCCCAGAGGAGATGCTTTTTCCATGTCCATTCCCCTTTTAAGGGCGGATCAAGTTTTATATATTGTTCTACATCTTTTTCGGTAAAAGCATTTTCTGGTTGCCATTTGAGATGCAAACGAATGGGGTAATTTACCGAGAGATCGTTGGTGTCTACCGTAAAAGGAGTGCTTGGAGATGATTCTTCTGACGATGGGGAAGTCTTGTGAGATTCTTGAATACTGGTGGTTGGCGTCGCTAAAAAAAAGCGTTCTACCGCAACTCCCCCAAAGATTCCAAGGGTAAAAACGATTCCCATGCCAATAAAAAGTGCTATCAGGTGTTTTATCATCTCTTCTAGTGTGCCGTTTTTTTTTGCATATTGTCAAAAAGAAGATGAGGCAGCATACTAATCCTGATTTTTATTTTTTTATGACCGCTCGTTTTGCTCCGTTTCTGCTCTCCCTCTTCCTTCTTTCTGCGTGTACAACGGCAGGAGATGTTCATGATTCTTTTCAGCGAGATGCAACAAAACCTGTTCTTTTTGAGGAGTTCTCAGATTTTCAGTGCCCGTATTGTAAGCAATTTCACCCCGTTATTGAAAAACTGAAAGGAGACTTTCCGAATATTGAGTTTCGGTATGCATATTTTCCCCTCGAAAATATTCATCCATACGCGCTTGGTGCCGCAGAAGCGGCTGAATGTGTGCGACGAAACGAGTCTCCAGAGATCTTTAAAAAATATATTGCAAAGCTCTTTGCCAGTGCTGACCTCCAAGAATCAGCACTGAAATCCATGGCAAAAGAAGTGGGAGCAGACGAAGCAAAGTGTTCAGCGTGTATAAGTAGTAAGGAAGCACAATCTCGTGTAAAGGCGGATACGAAAGAGGGGTTTAAGAGGGGAGTAGATTCCACACCTACGATTTTTATTAATGGTCAAAAATATACCGGAGATCGAAGCTATGAGGACCTCTACCAGAAATTAAAAAGTATTCAGGGGTAAAAAAATTTCCCCAGGTGTTGGGGATTCCTTTTTTTGTTTTTCTTTCTTTTTATGACTTTCTCTTCTCTCTTAGCCCTCAGTAAAAATACCTTCCGAGAAACGATTCGGGATCGGATTTTATACACCATTGTTTTTTTTGGCATTCTGATGGTGCTTTCTTCCAAGCTTATGGCGGATCTTTCTGCCCGTGCGGATGATAAAGTGTTGGTAGATTTTGGATTTGCCATGATTCATATTTTTGGAATTATTATTTCTATTTTTGTGGGAACCCAGCTTATTGCTCGCGAAACAGAAGGGAAAACCATTATGCTCCTCCTTTCAAAGCCTATCTCTCCCGCTACTTTTGTGATTTCTAAATTTTTAGGCTTGGGAAGTGTGCTCGCTATCCTGACACTTATTAT
The DNA here is from genome assembly GCA_037138215.1 of Candidatus Peregrinibacteria bacterium. Classification (GTDB taxonomy): domain Bacteria; phylum Patescibacteriota; class Gracilibacteria; order CAIRYL01; family CAIRYL01; genus CAIRYL01. The sequence goes on from JBAXIU010000011.1 coordinate 17,845, forward strand.
GGGGGGGATATTTTTTATTCTCGCACCTTTTCAGCCGGTGTATCTCCTCGTGCTCTTGGGAATGTTTCTCTCCTTCCTTTTTCTCCTCGCTCTTTCTCTGTTTTTTTCGAGTTTTCTTTCTCCGCTTTTGGCGGCGTTTTCTACGCTTCTTATTTTTGTGTTAGGAAATATTACGGATGATTTTTATGCGTTTGTGACTTATATGAAGGAAGGAGTTTCTGGTGTGTTTTATTGGGTGGGATGGGGAACTTATCACTTTTTTCCGAACTTTGAGAATATTAACTGGAAAAATGCGGTGGTATACGGAATAGATTTTTCTTCTTTTGATATGGCGATAGGAGTGCTGGTTACAATCCTCTATATTGCTCTTTTAACTTTTGGAGCAGTGAAATTTTTTGAAAAGAAAGAGTTTTAAAACCTCAGGAAGTCTTTCGTAGACTCTTTTTTGACACCCCCTTAAAAAAGGAGGAAAATACCCCGAGAACTTTTCCCTCAAAAATATCATGGCTCAAAATATTATTCTTGCGGCATTTGGTATCATGACGCTCGGAATATTAGTTTTTATGGCGCTTATTATTCGTCAGGTGGTGTGTTCGGTTGGAATTTCTCATCATTGTCTTCCCATTGCTTGGGGGGTAATTTTTGTAGCGCTCCTTTCCCTTGGAGGGTCTTGGGCTTTTGTCTATTTTTTCTTCTTCCCCTAATACTGGTTTTTCTATGAACAGATCTTTTGGATACCGACTCTTGGAGATGATTCCTGCAACGCTTTCCTGGAGTATTCTCATTCTTCCCGTGGTGCTCTCATTTGTGGTTCCTCTCGAAGTCTCCATTTTTATCGCCGCATTTGTTTTTCTCTGGTTTTTTCGCACGGTGGAATATATTTGGTTCCTTCTCCTTTCCTATTTTCGATTCCGGAAATACGAACTTTTTGATTTTGAAACAGCCTTAAAAAACTGGGAACAGGGAAAAAATCTTACGAAAGAAGAATCTCTTCACCGTCAAATTCTAAAAAAGTCCAACGATTTTCTCTTGGCAAAAGATATTCGCCATATCGTTATTATTGCTACCTGTGGAGAACCGTTTGAGGTCTTGGATGAAACCATTATTGCTCTTTCTGAGAGTAAATATGATATGAAAAAAGTGTTGCTTTGTCTCGCCACCGAGGAGCGCATGGGGGAAGAGTCTGCAGAAATTGCAGTGCGCATCCAAGAAAAATTTAAAGGACAATTTGGACGATTTTTTCATACGGTTCATCCGGATGGAATTTTTGGTGAGGTGCGGGGGAAAGGCGGAAACATTACGCATGCGGGACGAGAGGTTACTAAAATCTTGGAATCCGAAGGTGCGAAATTAGAAAATTATCTCGTTACCACGCTTGATGCCGATAATAAAGTCCATCAGGATTATCTCTCCTCACTTACATTGGCGTATATTCGAGCAGGAGAACGCCAAAATAAAAGTTACCAACCCCTTCCTCTCTTTTTTAATAATATTTGGGAAGTTCCTCTTTTAAACCGGATGATTGCTATTTCTGGTGGGTTTTGGCATATGGTGGAAAGCGCTCGCCCATACCGGCTTCATAATTTTTCTTCCCATGCGCAACCATTAAAAGCGCTCAAAGATATGGATTTTTGGGCGGTAGACACTATTGTAGAAGATGGACATCAATATTGGCGGTCTTATTTTCATTTTTCTGGGAAATATAGTGTGGAGCCACTTTTTGTTCCCATTTACCAAGATGCAGTGATGAACAAAAACTTCCAAAAAACGGTTTTTGCCCAGTACAAACAGATCCGTCGGTGGGCATGGGGATGCTCGGATATTCCGTTTGTTCTGGTGCAGTGGTGGAAAAATGCCAAAAATATTCCCGTTTTTGAAACGCTCATTCATTTTTTACGCCTTATGGAAGGGCATATTTTTTGGGCAACGGGAGCTATTATGATTACTCTTGCCACTCCTGTTCCTGGAATGCTGAACCAGGGGTACGGGGATTCAATTTACTCGGCCAATATTTCTTCTATCCTCTCGTTTTTCTTTCAAATTTCTCTGTCGGGGATTTTTGTGATGATGATTCTCTCGTTTATTACGCTCCCCAAGCCGCCTAAAAAAATGAGCTATTTTAAAATTATGCTCCAGTGGATTTTTATTCCGGTTATGACCATTGGTTTTGGTGCTATCCCCGCTTTAGAAGCCCAAACGCGATTGTTTTTTGGGAAGTATCTCGGATTTAATGTGACAGAAAAAATCCGAGAATAGTTTTTCTCCTCAAAAACACGATAGACTTTTTTTGCTTTTTTGAAGAGAATAGTGCTGCTTTATTTTTTGTTATGCCTTCCGAAAACGCCATAAAAGCCAGAAAAAACGCAACTATCCGCCGAACAATGGAAATGAAAAACTCCAAGGCTCCTGATTTTGCAGGTAAAAATTCGTGGCAAAATATTCCTACAGGAGCTGTTATTCCCGAAGCGGGAAATGCGGAGAAGTATATTACGGGGAACTGGGTTCCTAAAAAGCTCATATTTGACCAGTCAAGCTGTATTAACTGTGGATTGTGTTGGCCTGTTTGTCCCGACGATTCTATTATTCTTGATGAAAAGGGCAATATGGTAGGGATAGATTTTGAGCACTGCAAAGACTGTGGAATGTGTATTGAGGCGTGCCCCACAAAGCCAAAAAGTTTAAGATTTGAGGACTCACCACCCCGGGAAATTTAAATTTTTTCATTCTCTCCCATGCTCATTCCCAATCTTTTCTTTTTGTTCTTCCTTTTCGGTCTCGGTCTTTTTTTTGGGAGCTTTGCCAATGTCGTAGTTTTGCGGCTTCATGCCGAACAAAACGGAATTTTCGGAGGGAGGTCGGAATGTCCAAAGTGTAAACATTTGCTGGGATTTTGGGATCTCGTTCCCCTGTTCTCATGGATTTTTTTACTGGGGAAATGCCGGTACTGTAAAAATCCTATTTCGTGGCGGTATCCCTTTGGTGAAGCAATAATGGGGATATTGTGGGTTTTTCTCTTTTTCTTTTCTGGAATTTCCCTGGAATCCATTCTTTCGGGAGTGGATATGGCACGGGCAGGGTATTTTTTACTCCTCGGATTTTTTGTGCATATCCTCTTTTTTGCGGATCTCTATTTTTCTGAGGTGCATCGGTATGTTTCGGTTCCTGCTATTGCTGTTGCGCTGCTTTTTCTTCCCTTTTCTTTTACTCCCACTCTTTCTCATGCGCTTTTAGGAGCCCTTATCCCTATTGCTTTTTTTGGGACTCAAATCCTTCTCTCTCGCTTTGTGTTCACCAGCAGGGGGGATTGGGTTGGAGAGGGAGATTTAGATCTGGGGATACTGATGGGGTTGGTTTTAGGATGGAAAGGCGTTATGATTGCGCTTTTTCTCTCCTATCTTTTAGGGTCTTTTGTGGGGGTGGCGGTGATGATAAAAAAAGGACGAGGGGAACAAGTGCCGTTTGGACCCTTTTTGCTCATCGCCATGATTATTACCCTTTTTTGGGGGCAATATATCGCCGATTGGTATTGGGGGATTTTAGGGCTGTAACCTTCTTTCGACTATACAGATGAACACCTTTTTCTTTTTCTCCATGCGCTCCTTCTCTTTTCTGGCATTATTTGGGGGATTTTTTTTAGCGTTGCCGCTTTCAACCTTTGCGGCAGAAAATTTCTCGTGTCCAGAAGGACAAATAAAAACTCCTCTTAAAAGTGAGGCTTCGGGATTTGTATGCTTGGAAGAATACGAAGTGGATAATTTGAAATATGATTTTCGTGATGTAAAAAATAAGATTTTAAAAGATGGAGAAGATATAAAAAAAATTCCTACTATTATTGTGGATCACTATGGAGATCCCGCCGCCCTCCTTTTTGCTCGTGCTCGTGTTTTTTTAGAGAAAACAAACGAATACGCCCAAAAACTTTGTGACGCAGATAAACGAAAACCAGAAGTGCATATTCCTGAAGCTGGTGTTTATGATGACTTTAAGCTCACTCCCACTTGTACCGTTTCAGGTGGAGCGAAGAAAAATGCCTTCACTGATATTTCCGTTAGTTTTTTAGGAGCAGAAGGAGAAAACCGGCAATATACCGGCCATGATTCCTCTTTTTCTGGCGTTGAAATTTCTACTACTGGGACTGGTGAACATATTGTTACTTGTTCGTACCGTCCCAATTATTGTCTTAATCCTCGCACGGTATCCAAAATGGTGGTGGTTAGTGCTCCTGCAAAATCTGCTCCGCAAACGCACTCTATTGCTCGGCAGTGGAATGATGTGGTTTTGGACGCCATTCGAACCGATCTCGTGAGACCGCCTGTACAAGCGAGAAATCTCTTCCACTTTTCCGCCATGCTGTACGATATTTGGGCATTTTATCATCCGGGAAATAAAACCTACCTCCTGAACACTTCCGACCAAGGAAAATATTGTATGCTTAAAAAAGGGCAATTTTCAGGGCTCACTTCTGAGAATTCTGAAGCAGAATCTATGAGTTATGCGGCATACAGACTCATAAAAGAGCGGTATACTCAAGCCCCTGGATACGGAGACACCATGAAAGAGGCAGATGCTCTGATGAATAAATTTGCTCATGATCCGAGTGTTATCAGTAAAAAAGATTCTCCAAAAATTCGTGCGGCGGCGTTTGGAAACTTTGTTGCCGACTGTTATATCCGGTATGGGCTTGCGGATGGATCCAATGAGGCTGGTTCTCATGCAAATACTGCCTATACGCCCGTCAATACTCCCATTGATCCCAAAAGTTTTGGGAATCCCACCCTTAAAGATTGGAACCATTGGCAGCCCATTGCTTTGGAAGTGTTTACTGACCAAGGTGGGAATCAAATAGTGGGGGGAGCAGCCGATTTTATGGGAGCCGAATGGGGAAGTGTAAAACCGTTTTCTCTTAAAAATGACCAGAAAAAAATATTTTCTCGAGATGGGCACGAGTATCCCGTGTATTTTGACCCTGGAAATCCGCCTTTGGCACAAGGCGAAACGGCAGATGAATGGAAGTGGAATTTTTCACTGGTGGGTGCTTGGTCGTCTCATTTGGATCCGCGAGACGGAGTGATGATGGACATTTCTCCGGCAAATTTGGGAAATACACCGACTTTGCCTACTACTTTGGCCGGAATGCACGATTTTTATGATTTTACGAAAGGAGGAACAAAAGCCCTGGGAAGACCAGTAAATCCAGCGACGGGAAAACCGTATGAACCCCAAATAGTTCCCCGAGGAGATTACACACGAACTATTGCAGAATTTTGGGCAGACGGACCGAATTCCGAAACGCCTCCTGGGCACTGGTTTCTTATTTTTAATACCATTAGTGATAATCCACTCCTTAAAAAGCAACTCTACGGAAAAGGACCAGTGGTAGACCCACTTGAATGGGATATAAAATCGTATTTTACCCTCGGAGGAGCTATGCATGACGCGGCGATTTCTGCATGGGGAGCAAAAGGGTGGTATGATGGTATTCGTCCTGTTTCAGCTATTCGTGCGATGGCAGAAAAAGGGCAGAGCTCGGATAAAAATCTTCCGTCGTATGATCCCCTGGGGATTCCGCTGGTAAAGGGATATTTTGAACTTGTGCAAAAAGGAGATCCTCTTGCCGGGAAGAAAGGAGAAAATATTGGAAAAATAAAAATGAAGGCGTGGAAAGGTCCGCAATTTGTACCCAATCCTGAAACAGATTTTGCGGGAGTAGATTGGATTTTGGCAGGAAATTGGTGGCCATACCAACGCCCCAGTTTTGTTACGCCTCCCTTTGGAGGCTACCTTTCTGGGCATTCTACCTATTCTCGGGCTGCGGCTGAAGTGCTTACCGCATTAACGGGAGATTCGTATTTCCCCGGAGGAATTTACGAGGTTCCGGTAGCGGCACCGAAATATTTGGTTTTTGAACAAGGTCCCAGTAAAGACTTTACCCTCCAGTGGGCAACCTATCAAGATGCGGCGGATGCGTGTAGTTTGTCGCGAATATGGGGAGGAATTCATCCTCCGGCAGATGATATTCCGGGACGAGTGATGGGAGAAAAAATAGGGAAACAAGCGGTGGAGTATGCCAAACAATTCTTTGGGGCAGAAAAAACAAATGGGAGATAATGAACACTCTTCGGTTTACAATCCCCCCATTCCTCTAGAGATTTATAATCCCCATGCCGTCTTCTCTTCACTTCTTCTTTTCTCCTCTGTCTTGGGCTTCTCCATTGGATATTTTTTCCATTTTTCGGGAGGAGTCCTCCATGCTTTTTTATTCTGGCACTCCTGCGGGAAAGTTTTCCTTTTTACCGCTGGACATACAAAAATGGTGGACGGCGAAACGCGGAGAAAAGGGGTTTTTGGAAGGATTAGAAAGCCGATTTGAGGAGTTAAAAAACCAACGAGAAGCGATTCCAAAGAATATTCCTTTCCCGTTTACAGGAGGATTTTGCGGAGCCTTTGCGTACGACGCTGTGCAGCAATGGGAAAATATTCCAGAAAATAAAGAGATGAATGAGTCTCTTCCCACTGCCGTTTTTGCGGAATATGACGCGGGAATGGTGTTTGACCATGAGACGGAGCAAATGTGGTATTTTTCTTGGGAAAAAAATGATCAGGCGTTTGAGGAGAAAAAAAATAAAGTACAGCAAAAAATTTTAGAAAACGCTCAAAAAGAATCTCCTATTACTCCTCCTCAGGTTTCTTGGTGGGCTCCAGAAATAGCCAAAGAAGAATACCTTTCCCGTTTCTCTTCCTGCCAAAAAGCGCTTTTGGATGGGAGAAGCTTTCAAATCAATTTTTCTCAAAAATTTACCGCAAAATCCTCTTCCCACTCGTGGGATATTTTTTGTGCGCTGGTTAAAAAAAACCCCGCCCCCATGATGTTTTTTGGGGAATTTGGGCATGATAAATCGCGCCCCTATGAGAACGCCTTTTCAATCCTTTCCTGTTCCCCCGAACGGCTTTTTTCTCTTGATCAAAACCGTACTATTTTTACCCAGCCCATTGCCGGAACACGCAAACGGAGCCAAAATGCAGAGGAAGATGAAAATCTTGCAGAAGAGCTGAAAAACTCTGCAAAAGAAAATGCGGAGCACATTATGCTGGTAGACCTGTTGCGCAATGATTTTGGGCGCATTGCAAAATTTGGGAGTGTGCAAGTGTCGGAACTCGGGCGTATTGAGCGCTACGCGAGTGTAATGCACTTGGTAAGCGATATTGTGGGTGTTTTAGATGACCAAAAAACGGTTTTTGACCTCATAAAAGCGGTATTCCCAGGTGGCACCATTACGGGCGCGCCAAAAGTAGAGACCATGAAAATTTTGGCAGAAGAAGAAAAATCCTCTCGCAATTTTTATTGTGGCTCTGCCGGCTATATTTCGTTTTCTGGCGAAGCGGATTTTAATATTCTTATTCGCACGATTGAAAAAGAGGGAGAAATGCTTTCTTTGCGCGTTGGAGGCGGGCTTACGGTAGTGTCTGACGCAAAGCAAGAATACGAGGAAACCTTGCACAAAGCGCGGGGGGTAATGGGGGCGTTGAAGTAGTTTTGTTTTTCTTTTTGAAGGGAAATAGGGTAATTTTCTTTGTGTTTTCATTATGAGAAAATGAGTTCTTATATCCCTACATTAGGCAATCAGTCATATGCAGATAATATTTTTTTAATGCGATTCGAAGGTTCTATAAAAAGAGAATCTAGCAATTCTTGTTTTTTAGATATAGAATCGTGCAATGGATTAAGCAGGGTAATCAATGGAGGTATTATGTCATACCAAGATGTTATAGGTGCAGAAGCAACACTTCATGCTTTAGTTTGGCATGATCAAGTCGATATAATTATACCTTCTTTCCTTTTATCTGATATTTTTAACAAAGATAATTCATTTTATAAAAGAACTTCAAATCCACTCAACGATATTTATGAAATATTAAATTTAGTAAAAGGAGAGGATAGCACTTTTATTTCTAAGGATGCTCTATTTCCTGTTGAGTATGGTTTTTTCGATAAAGACTTTATTATTCAAAAAACAAATTTTCCTACTTCGATTCTATTGGGCAAAAAGACTTCTGGAAATTTTGAAAATTATCTAGAAGAATGTCAATTACAGCAACAAGGACTTTGCTATATACCGAAAAAATCATACTCTCCAACCTATTTTACAAATACATTTCTTTCTAATACTGAGGAAAGTTTAGAGAGGTATTTACATAATACTCTTAATGAAAAATGGTTAAAAAATAATAATGTTAAATGTATAAATTCCTCTCAAATTATCCTCCCACCTCTGTTGTCTATTCTTTTTAATAGGGCAAAGGGAAGTCATTTAGGGATAAAAAACAGGGAAAAACTTTTAAAAGAACTTTTGATTCTTAGGGGAGAACTAAAAGATTGTAGAAGCGAAATGAAAAAATTATCAAATTTATTTTCAAGTACAAAATGTATTTCTCAAAAAGATCTGATTAATGAAGAAAAAGTAATACTTGAGTCATTTAATAAAATAGTGGAATCCGTTTTTTATGAAAAAAAATCTTTTGTAGGGAAAATCCTAAAAATTTCTCAAGAAACTATTCAACTTGAATGGAAGAATGCTATTAACTCTATTTTTGAAATCTTAAGAATTGTAGATGATAAAGATAGCCCATTTTATTGGACAAATAAAACTACTACTGCCAAAAAACTCTCTGAATTATTAAATATTCAAGATAATCTCTTTTTTCTTACTGAACATTTTTTTACACAACAAGAATTACAAAATATTAGAAACAGTTCTTTATCAATCAGTTAAGAAAGGTTTTGAAATTTCATCTCTTCCCTATGTCCCCCTCCATAACCGTTCAAGGCAATCCCATTCGCATTTTAGAAAACGCAGGAGAAAAATATATTTCTCTGACGGATATGACGAAAGAATTTGGGGAATCAGATGTTCTGATTGCGAATTGGATGAGAAAAAAAGATACCATTGAATATCTTGGAATTTGGGAACGACTCCATAATGAATATTTTAAACCCCTCGAATTCGAGGGGTTTAAAAACGAAGCCGGAACAAATCGCTTTAGTATATCTCCTCAAAAATGGATAGATGGAGTAAATGCCTTAGGAATAGTCTCCAAATCTGGAAGATACGGCGGAACTTATGCCCATGAGGATATTGCACTCCATTTTGGACAATGGCTCAGTCCAGAGTTTAGCCTGTATGTCATAAAAGAATTCAAACGCCTCAAGCAACTCGAAGCCCAAAGATCCTCCGAAACCTGGCAACTCAGTCGGGCACTCTCAAAAATAAATTACCGCATCCATACCGATGCCATTGATCTCCATCTTATTCCGCAAAAAACACCACAAAACCTGAAATGGACATGGTTTACCGAAGAGGCGGATATTCTCAATATGGCACTGTTTGGCAAAACTGCGAAACAATGGCGTGTAGAAAATCCACAGGCAGAAGGGAATATGCGAGATTTTGCCACACAAGAACAGCTTCTCGTGCTCGCCAATTTAGAAGTCCTCAATTCTCAATTTGTGAAAGAGGAAATCGCCAAAGAAGATCGTCTCCAAAAGCTCAACGAAGCCGCTATCACGCAAATGACTTCTCTCTTGAGAAGCCCATCTCTTAAAAAACTCTCCTAAATCCCCATGCACTTCCACCTCCTCACCCTTTTTCCGGACTTTTTTACCTCTCCTCTCCAAAGCTCGATGCTTAAAAAAGCGCAAGAGAAGGGTATTTTTTCGGTGGGAATAACCGATATTCGGGATTTCTCAAAAGATATTCATAAAAAAGTGGATGATAGCCCCTACGGCGGTGGCGCAGGCATGGTTATGCGGTGCGAACCCGTGGCGGACGCCATAAAAAGCCTAAAAGAAATATATCCTAATGCGCGAGTAATTTTTTTAAGCCCCGCAGGGATTCCTTTTACCCAACGCACCGCGGAACGGCTTTCCAAAGATCCGTCTCCTAAAATTCTCCTCTGCGGGCATTACGAAGGCATAGACGAACGGGTTTTGGAAAAAGAGGTGGATGAAACCATTTGCGTGGGGGAAAGTATTTTTACGGGAGGCGAAATCCCCGCGTTAGCCGTAATAGATGCGGTAACCAGACTTTTACCAGGAACACTAGGAAAGGCAGAATCCCATGAAAACGAGAGTTTTTCGCTCGCTCTTTTTGGGGCAAAGGAATACCCGCACTACACCCGCCCAGAAGTGTGGGAGGGGATTTCTGTTCCGGATGAACTTTTTTCAGGGAATCATAAGAACATAGAAGATTGGCGCTACGAAAACCTTAAAGGGCTCTCAGAAGAAGAAAAAACCGTCGCGTTTATGCGCCGAAAACTTTTTTCTCCGCAAAAACCATTGAAAGGAAGAAAGTTTTTTCTCAGAAATCATATCGAAAGCGATATAGACCACTGGATGAAATGGATGAATAGCGAAGAAATTACCCATTTTTTGCCCATTTCGCCTCCTCTCAGCCGAAATGATGAGCAGTGGTATTACGACTGGACCAGTACCAATTTATGGGGACTTTTTCTCACTATTTTAGACAGTGAAAAAAATCCCATAGGGAATACTTCGTTAGTAATAGATAAAGAACGCCCACAAGTGGCGCGTTTTGGAATAGTACTGGGTGAAAAAGAGAGCTGGGGAAAAGGTCTAGCAACAGCGATAACCAGAGAAATGCTCAAAATTGCGTTTGAAGAATTAGAGGTGCAAAAGGTGGTTTTAGATGTTTTTGCAGATAATTTCCCGGCGATTCATATTTATGAAAAATGTGGATTTCGGTTGGTGGGGAAGAGTGAAAAGCAATATAAGAAGCCAAGAGGAATGGAAGACGGGCTGTTTTATGAAAAAGTCCAATGACTCCCGAAGAGCTTTTCCTCGCGCATATAAAATCCCAAATTCCACCGTTTTATATCGCGGTAAAAGTAATCCCGAATGCCCAAAAAACAGTCATAAAAGAGCAAATGGCAGACGAAACCTGGAAAATTTTAGTGGCAGCTCCGCCAGAAAAGGGTAAAGCCAATGAAGTATTAAAAAAATTTCTCGGAAAAATAACGGGAATGAGTCTGGAAATTATTTCCGGCGAAGGGGATCGGAAAAAATTGGTGAAGTTTTTTTGTCATTGATTTTTAGCAGGTTTGCTCATTCTGCTGCGTTTTTTTGAATCAGGGTTTCACAAAAATGGTGGCCGGGGGCAGAATTGAACTGCCGACACGTAGATTTTCAGTCTACTGCTCTACCACTGAGCTACCCGGCCAAGGGTTGGTTTTTCTATATGGTGCTGGTGGATTCTAAAAAAATGCCCTTAGAAACGCAATGCTTTTCTTTTCTTTTTTTTTTGGTACTCTCAGGAAGACTTTTTTTATTTCTCATGCGTGCATTGTTTTCTCTCAAAACATTCGGAGCTATCGCTCTTTTGGCCATATTTAGTTTTGGATGGGGTACTACACCATCTTTTGCAGATGAAATTCCTCTCCAAGTTTTTGTTCGTGATGGATGCGCCCATTGTGCAGCAGAAGAAGCCTATCTGACAGAACACCATATTTCAGCCCGTCTTATTAATATCTACAGTAATGATGCGAATAAAGCACTTTTTGATACCTTTGCACAAAAGTTTTCTCTCTCTAAAAATACGCCTGTTACGCTTGCGGGAGACCAAATTTTTGTGGGATATAACGATGCCCACACGGGAGATCTCATTGTTCAAACCTATACCAGTGCTCCCAAAAAATACACCGTGGAAGATGCGCTTGCCAATTCTGCTGCTATAAAAATGGGAGGACAAGGGGAAACCTGTGGAGAAGGAACAACGGAGTGCAAAATTACCGGAAGTGAACTCTTAAAAAATGTAGAAATTCCATTTTATGGAACGGTTGACCTTCGTGATGCTTCACGAAATACCATCTCTCTCGTATTGGGGCTTTTGGATGGATTTAATCCCTGTGCCATGTGGGTTTTAGTGGTCTTCCTTATTAGCCTTATGCAAATTGGAGATCGCGTAAAAATGGCGATTACCGCGGGAACATTTTTGCTGGCAGAAACCATTATGTACGGGTTTATTTTGGTGGCATGGTGGAAGCTCTTTGATTTTGTGGGTTATTCTGCGATCCTGAATATTATTGTGGGGGTTGTTGCTATTGGAGGAGGAGCATTTTTCCTCTATGAAGGGTTTTTTACGGATGGAACCTGTCAGGTAACGAATTTGGAACAGCGGAAAAAAATCTCTGGTCGCATTGCGGATATCGCTAAAAGTCCCCTTACAATTGCTACATTTTTTGGCATATTAGGGCTCGCATTTTCCGTAAATATTATTGAGTTTGCCTGCAGTGCTGGGTATCCACAGCTTTTTACGAGCATTCTTAATTCCGCAGATATTAGTTTTCCTGAAAAAGTAGTGATGCTCCTTTTGTATTTAGCGGCATATATGCTGGATGATGTGATTGTTTTTGCCGCTGCGCTCATCTCTATTGATAAGATCAATATTACTCATAAATATGCAAAATACTCCAACATTTTTGGAGGGATCCTGATGCTTCTCTTGGGACTGTTGATGATTTTTAAACCAGAATATTTAGAGCTCTAAAAAAAGAGGAGCAGGTCTTTTGCAGACCTGCTCCTCTTTTTATGTACCCATAACCATATTATTTCTTCACCGTTGCTGCTCCCATTTTAGAAGGATCAATAAGCGGAACGGCTCCATCGGGTAAAATTCCCCAACTCACATTGGGCGCCAGCTTATCCACAAACTGCAGCTGAATCACTTCTGGATTATTATGAAGAGCATCTCCTTTGAGGCGAATAGACTCTGCCTGTGCTTGTGCTTCAATGATGGTGGTTTCTTTGCGTACCTTTGCTTCTTGCTGTTCAAATTCTGCTCGCTGTACTTTTTGCTCTGCAATTTTTTTCTCTTCGATGGACTTTAGGTAATTATCAGAAAACTCAACATTACGGATAAGGATATCCTTGAGGGTAATAAACTTTTCTGCATAGTTTGCTCGGAGTCTTTCTCGAATTTGGTGAACGGCTTCTTCTCGTTTTTCTTGGGCAAAAAGCTCTTTAGAATCATATCCGGTAATAATTTCGCGCACTACACTTCGTACTCCTGGGGTAATAATTTTCTGTTCATAATCTAATCCTATTTGCTGGAAAAGGTTTGGGGCATCTGTGGTGGTAATATAGTACTGAACCGTTGCATCAATATTTACCTGTTGTCCGTCTTTGGTAAGAGCGTTAATGGGTTCTGTGGATTTATCCTGGACCAAAATGCTCATTTCTTGAAGCCGTGTGTTTACAATCGTCGCCGTTTGCCAAAAGGGGATTTTGAGGTGAATCCCTTCGGGAAGAGGCGTGTTTATAACCCCCTGGCCGCGGTCAAAAATAACCGCAACGCTTCCGGCTGGAACACTCACAAATCCATCTAAAAGAACAGATCCCCCAAAGAGGATGAGAAGCCCGAGAATGAGAGAGGAAGAAGAAAAAGAGTTCATGGGAGAAGGGGTAAGAGGAGAAGAATTTTTGGGTGGTTTTTCAGAGAAGAGGTTTTGAATATCGGAGAGAATGTTGCCAGGCGTGGTTTTTTTTGGCGATGGGGGCGGCGGGGTGGAAGAACGGGAGGAAAAAGATTGAAAAGCGCTAATATCGATGGGCCCTTTTCCATCTTTCCAGCGCTCTGGATCAAAAAACTTTTTTCCGGAGCCGCTGAGAGAAAAGTAAATGAGTGCCCCAAAAATAAGGATTGGAATAATCCCTGGAGCGGAGAAGAGGATTAAAAAGAACGAGAGAATGGCAACGGCGCGAAGAAATTTTTTGAGTTTGGGGTCCATAAGGGATGGATAATGGAAATGGGTTTATGAAGAGGTTCAATAATCGTTTTATTTTAAAAATTTCGCACCATCTAAAAAACTATTATGAAATTCTATCATTACATTATACTCCGTAACCAGAAGTGTATATGTGGATTTTAAATCTTCCTTATTTTTTGCTTCTCTTATAAATTTTTCTGCGTTTGGGGAAAATTTTTGGAGGTAAAAGTCGTAAAAGTTTTCGTAGAGTGGTTTTAATGATGGATCTTGGAATCCATAGGCTTTTTTGTGAGCTTCTATATTTTGTTTTTGTTGCATGACAGTATTCTCTATCTCATGAATATCATGCTCTAAATGTGATTTATCACTTACCAGATTTTCAGAAAGATCAATTATTCTCTTCCCAGCGCGTAAATCTTGTTTCATATTCCAGATGGTTTGTCCTTGTGGGCTGAAATCGTATTGTAAAGGATCATATTGATATTGGAGTGCAGAAACTTCAAGCATCAACATATCGTGTGATTTTTGAAAATTGGTAAATTCATCATCTAGGGTTGAGGATAGGTCATCCATTTTTTTGAGATGATCATCTTTATATGCACCCGAATTGATGTAAATTTCTATTCCCTTACACATTTTTTCTAATTCTTCCCCTGCTATTTTGTAGTGTGTTGCATTTTCTTGTAGTTTTTTTTGATCGTTTTCTTCTAAAAGTCTTATGGGATGAAGTGCAATATCCCAAAGTGAATTTTTATTCCATACCGAAAAGGTACAGGAAAAAGAAGGTTCCCATTTGCCCTTTTTATATTCCTCATGGTGTTCGTAGTAGTCATGAAGCTCTTTAGAAAAATTGGATACTTGTTCTCCGGTAGCATTCCCGAGGTCAATATAAGTATTTAAAAAAGTAATAAATCCTAGATTTTAATTCGAAGTGCAACAGAGTGAATTAAAATGAGGAGGA
>JBAXIU010000012.1:0-31176 GCA_037138215.1 Candidatus Peregrinibacteria bacterium
AACTCCTCCTCATTTTAATTCACTCTGTTGCACTTCGAATTAAAATCTAGGAGTTATTTAGAAAAAAAGAAAAAATGGTATGGTACAAATGCGGTTATTTTCTCTGCACTATGAAAAAATTTTTCCTATTCATTCTCATACCGGCTTGCACTATTTTTACACTTTTTTGGTGGAAAATATCTGAGCGCATAGCGGTTAATACTTATCCAGAAGCCTCTCAAACTCTCAGTGTCACACCAGAAGATCCATCAGAATATCTCCGGTCGTATTTTAGTACTCCCAAATTTTACGAAGATGCCTATGAAAGTGCCAAAACTCTCACCTCCACTCATCCAGAACAAGCGCCCGATAAGACTGTAAAAAATGTTTCTCAAATTTTTATCGTCAATCACCATCTCCTGGCTCCGCATTTTATTGCACAAGTGATGGATATTGCTGGCTCTCCCGAAATAAAAACTGTTTTTTTGCTCTCCCCCAACCACCACCACCGTGGAGGAAAAACCATTCTCATGAGCGCCCTTCCCTGGAAAACCCCCTTTGGATTTTTATTTACCAATTCAGAAACTTTGGAAAAAAGCGGTTTTCCTCAAATGCCCAAAGATATGATGCAGGCGGAACACGGAATTTCAGGGCTCGTGGCATTCGTCAAAAAATCATTCCCATCTGCGCAAATCGTTCCTTTCGCGGTGGATGATTCCGCCACAACGGAGGATATACGAAAGCTAGAATCATTTCTCTCTCAAAATCTCACACCAGATGCAGTAGTTATTGAATCGACAGATTTTTCTCATGATCTCACGAGCGATATTGCCGATTTTCATGACCAAATGAGCCTTTCAGTCCTGAAAAGTTTAGATACTGAAGGCGCAAAACGAGTAGACATTGATTCTCGCCCCATCTTACAAACCCTTATTCTGCTCGCAAAAGAAAAAGGATATACCTCTTTTGAAATGCTTCAAAACTCCAACTCCTCAAAAATTCTTAAAAATCCAGACCAAGAAATGCCCACTAGTTATATTACGGGGTATTTTTTCTCCCCGGGTTCGGGTAAAAAGGGAGGGCAAAAAGAGAAGATTACCATCCTCGCAACCGGAGACATTATGATGGACCGATACATCCGAAAAACGATAGAAAAAAAAGGGATAGAGCATATTATAGACCCCTTTTTTCAACGCTTTCTTTCGGGACAAGATATAACACTGGTAAATCACGAAGGAGCGATGACTCCGAAAGCTCCTCATCCTCCAAAGGGAGACATGACCAATTTTACCGTGAATCCGTCGCTCTCCAAAAATCTTTTTGATGATGGCATAAATATTGCCAGCCTAGCAAATAACCACACCTTGGACTTTGGAAAATCTGGATACACGGAATCGAAAAATTATTTAGAATCTGCCGGTATAAGCACTTTTGGGCATCCTTTTAACACACAAAATATTTCGGTGATAAAAGAAATTCGCGGCGTAAAAATAGGATTTGTAGCATACCATGAGCTCTTTACACATGATCCTCAAACCGTTTTAGATGAAATAAAGCGTATTCGTCCAGCAGTTGATTTTATAATCGTCTATGCGCACTGGGGAACAGAATATTTTACCGGAATCCCCCCTTCTCAACAAAAAACGGCAAAACAATTGGTAGACGCAGGAGCGGATATGATCATCGGGCATCACCCCCATGTGGTGCAACCCATGGAAATATATAACGGGAAACCCATTTTTTACTCTCTTGGAAATTTCATATTTGACCAAATATTTTCCGAAGAGGTTCGTACAGGGCTCACACTCGGAATGGTAATAGAAAAAGATACAGTAGAAATCTCTTTTTTTCCGATGTATCGGAATGCCAATTTTTCTGCACGCATTATGAATGGGGATGAACGGAGAAAATTTTTACAAAATTATGCCGAAAAATCAGCAGTAGGAAAAACTGAGAAAGAGGAGATAAAAAGCGGGAAAATAGTGATACCAAGAAAAACCTTGTAAGCCCCCTTAAAAGTCGGTATAAATAATACCGAACATTTTCGGTAAATTATGAGAGTAAAAACTTCGCTTTCGTTTCGCCCCAGTACTCGAGATTTCTTAACTCAATATGCGAAGAAGAAGAAAAAATCTCAGAGCGATATTTTAGAAGAAATAATTATAATCCTTCAAACAAAAGAGCAAGAATTAGAACTCCAAAACGGGTATCTGCAAGAAGCATTGCAAAAAGATGACTTCTCGGAAATCGCAGTACAAACATTTTTTGAAGACTTTCCATATGGAGACCGTTAAAAGAGGAGATATTTGGCTTGTTTCTTTTTCTCCTGCTCGTGGAAGCGAACAAGATGGAATTCGTCCTGCCGTAATTATACAAAACGACATTGGGAACCAGTATTCACCCAACACTATTATTGTAGCCGTTTCTACAAAAACCAATAATCCAGCTTTAGATGTTTGCGTAGAACCCAATGAAGAAAATGGGCTTTCAGAAAGGTCTTTTATAAAGGCAAACCAAATGCTCACCATTTCTCAATCCCGACTCATAAAAAAATTTGGGAAACTTTCACTTTTGGAAACAATCAATCTTGATGTGGCACTGAAGAAAAGCCTTTCAATTTCCTGAGTTTTTTTCAAAACAGAGAAAACTTCTCTATAAAGTGTAACCTTCCTCCGACTATACAGATGAACACCTTTTTTCTTTCCCTATGAAAAACCTTCTTTTCCTCCTTCCCCTTTTTCTTTTTGCGGGATGTGAAAACCCCATGCAAACGGCAAATACACCGGCTCCATTGCCAACTCAGGCAGTTGTTATCGCAACTCCAACTCCCACTGCTACCACAACACCTACGATTCCCCCCTCACCAAGCCCTCTTCAAAGTTCTGAGATATTTACTGTGGTGGAAAAAAATCCTATTCCTCCCTCTGCTATTACCTGGAACACCACCCCCAAAGAAAGACCAGATATCGGAGGTATCGCCCCTAAAGAGGATACACAAGAGGGCAGTTGTTGGAAAAAAGATAAAAACGATATTCCTCTCCAATACATAGAGTTTGGAGTATTTACGGCTGGAAAATATAAGGATTACAAAATTATAAAGGCCTCAAATATCAGTAGTAACGATATCATGTGCCCATCTGAATTTTTAGCCCTTGAAAACAACAAAAAAATTACCATTCTCACCAAAGGGACTGATTCAAATTTACAAAATGAAAAACTGGAGAATGGAAAAAGTGTTTTCGCCGCGTTCTTATTTGATAACCAATTGGTCATTCCAGAACTTTCTCCTCCAGAAACTATCACTCTTCAAAGTACCAGTGGTTTAAAAATCTCCATCAAAAAAACATTTGCCAATGTTTTGAAAGAAAACGCTGTACTCGGAGAGAAGATCGCCTCTTTTGAACCATACGGAGACCTCTCTTTTGAAGGAAAAATTGAGGCAAATTCAGAAAAAAAACCCACCAGTGGAATTTATCTCTCTCTTAAAGACGGGACATTTCAAATCTATGAGCTCGTTCCCAGTATTCTTCGGGATCAAATCCCCTCTCTTACCTGGACTGGAGGTGTAAAAAATAAAAACGAGTACAGCTACACGGACATTGGAGGGTGCGGAAGTAAAAATCTCGCATCTGTTATTACTGACTCTTTTACTGCGGGAGATAAAAAAATTCCTTTTGCTGGTGAAAAAGACCTGGCACAAACGGGAACCGCCCCCAATGGAGATGTGATTTTTGAACTCAAAGACCCGAACCACCCATTTTTAAAATTTATCTATACAGACCAATACAGCGTTTACGAAGGAAAAAAAATCTCTTATTCCGATTTTACGGCTACTCATCCCGTATTTTTCTGGAGAGACCCATTTGGTCGACTGATAAAATTTGAGAACTCCAAGTTTATTCCTCAAGCTGAATGCGGAAAACCGGTTATTTACCTGTATCCACAGCAGGAAGAAAAAGTGTCCGTACAAGTAGAACCACAAGGAGGAATGAGTGTTTCTATTCCCGAATATGGCAATGGATGGACTGTAAACGCCAAACCCAATGGAGAGCTCACAGAAATCTCCTCTGGCAAAAAATACCAGTACCTGTTTTGGGAAGGAAGAGGCGGACTGTACCAGACTCCCACAAAAGGATGGAGTATTCCGCAAAGTGAAGTGCATTCTTTTCTGGTGGAGAAATTGGCTCTTTTGGGGTTAAACGAAAAAGAAACCGCAGACTTTTTGGAATTTTGGGAGCCACGAATGCAGGATTCCCCCTATTATTTTGTGACCTTTCTCGGCACACAAGGTATGAACCAGCTAGCACCGCTCACCATTACTCCAAAGCCAAATACGGTAGTTCGAATTCTTATGGATTTTCAACCGCTTTCTGCGCCTATTTCAGTAGAACCCTTTAAAATTGTTACACCCAAACGAGAAGGATTTACTGTAATAGAATGGGGAGGGGTTTTGCGCAAATAAACACGAACTGGTAGAGACGCCCCGCTGGGGCGTCTCTTTATAAAACAAACCAATATTCCCCGCTAGGGCGTCTCTTTATAAAACGAACCAATATTCCCCGCTGGGGCGTCTCTACAAAATTTTTCCGTATACCCGTTTTTCGGTGTGCTCTATATCTTTTTGGCGAGACAACGGAATGGTATCGCGTGAAACCTCTTTATATCCCAGCGCCTGAAAAAATCCTCCAGCAAGGATGGTAATAGCAAACACCTGCAAAAATCCTTCCTCTTTTGCTTTTTTTTCTGCTTCTTCCAAAAGAATTTTCGCAATACCTTGAGTCCGGAATTTTTCCTGAATCGCCAGCGCTCCTATTTCCGCCATACCTTTAAAATGCCGAACAGAAACACATCCCACTATCTGCTCATCAATTTCAAAGATAAGATACTCGGAAAGGGATTTTTCGACCTCTTCGCGAGTTCTGGGGCGCAAGTATCCCTCCTGTACATTTTCTTCTAACAGTCGCACCAGAACTCCAAAATCGTCTTTTTGCGAGGGTCTCACATGCTGATACGCTACTGGATCATCCAGAATCATTGTTCCGCATCCTTCCCGTGTAAAAAATTCGGTCAGCAAAGCACCATCTTGCAAGCCATTTACAATATGACACCGCTTTACACCGCCTAAAATAGCCTTTTCACACGCCTTTACTTTGGGAATCATTCCTCCTGAAATAATATTTTTTTCAGAAAGTTCTGGAATTTTTTGCAGAGAAAGAACGGAAATAAGATTTTTTTCGCCATCCACAATTCCCTGCACATCACTAAAAAAAACAAGCTTTTTCGCTTTTAAATCCACTGCAAGTTCTACGGCTAATTCATCGGCATTCACATTAAATATCTCCCCATTTTCATTGGAAACCAGAGGAGAAAAGACAGGAATAAGACCCTCCTCTAAAGCAGATTCGAGAGTTCGCACCGATACTTTTGTAATTTCCCCCGTATGATGATTTTTGTGCTCTGGCCCAAAATCTTTTTGACCCACCCGAAAAACCGCCGATGGGAAAATAACAGGATTTAACCGCCAATCCCGTAAATGATTGCTAATCCGGTGGGTAATATCCGGCAAAAGAGATGTGATAATATCCATTTCTTCGGTACTCGTAACCCGCAGCCCATGAATTTTAAGGGAATTTTTAGGGAGGTGTGCTTCAATTTGAGGCCCCGCCCCATGGACAATAACAATGCGAACTCCCAGCGCATGGAGCAGCGAAATATCCGCCACAATATTCTCAAAATTTTTTGCATCCAGATTTTTCCCAGAGAATTTCAGCACCACGGTTTTCCCTGAAAATTGACGAATATAGGGCAACGCCTCACGCAACAAAGTAGGAGTTTTCATGAAGGAGACAAAATACGGCGGGGAGTATAACAGAAATCCGTATGATTAAATCCCCTTCCCTAAAATTTTCTTGCGTTGCTCAATGGCAAACACATCCGTCATACCGGCAATAAAATCTTTTACCCGGATAAAAACTGGGTCTTCTGCGCGTTGCTCATCTTCTGGAAGATCCTGAGGATGTTTTATGTAATAATCAAATAGTGTTTCTATGACCCGCACGCCAAAATCTATTTGTGCGGTAACGGTGGGGTGTTGATACATGGCATCATATAAAAACCGTTTTAAGCCCTGAACTTCCACTAAAAATGGGTCCGAAAATCGCGCCACTGCAACATCTGACCTCCGAATATCTTCTGGATTTTGAGGCAAAAGCACCTGGAGATGGTGAGCAGAACAAAGCACCACATCTTCCACCAGCATATTTACCAAGGCAGAAAGAGAAAAACCAGTATTCCCCATCCTCCTCACAAGAGGAAGATTCTGCACCTGCTCTTCTAAAAGAAGCCCGGCACAAAGCCCGTCTTCTAAATCGTGGGCAAGATAGGCAATCATATCCGCAATATCTACTATTTGCCCTTCCAAAAAATTTTGTTGTGGAAGATTATACCGCTCTCGTTCTTGCACCGTGGGATGCTTACAAAGGCATTCTAGCGTTTCCTCACAAAGATTTAAGCCATAAGGATGAGGATGATGAATTTCCAAGACCTCTACAATCCGTCTGCTTTGGGCGTTATGCTCAAATGATTCTCCAAACGGTTTTAACAAAGCATTAAGCGCATCTTGTCCCGCATGGCCAAAAGGGGTATGTCCTAAGTCATGCGCCAAGGCTACGGTTTCCACCATGTCTTCATTGGCTCCTAATGCCCGTGCCATTACGCGTGCCACCTGAGCCACCTCCAAAGAATGCGTTAATCGAGATCGAAAATGATCACCATGATGTGCCACAAAAACCTGAGTTTTTCCTTTTAATCGGCGAAACGCTTTCGTGTGAACAATTCGGTCTCTATCGCGCGCAAAATCAAGCCGAAAAGCATGGTGCGCTTCCGGATATTTTCGACCTTTGGAAAAGGCATTTTTTAAAGCGTATGCCGGAAGCATCTCCGCCTCTCGCCGTTGTTGGTCTTCTCTGGAAAACATAAGAATGGGAGAGAGACAAGTGGTAAACCCGTCTTTTGATATATTGTTTTTGGAGAGACTGGCCTTGGGACCGGTCTCTCCTATTGCGTTTTACAAAGACCCCCAAATACCGTGCAAATTGCAGAGTTCTTCTGCTCGAAGGTTTTCGGTATCATCAACCTCAAAAACCGCTTTTGGCTCATCTCCAGGATTGAGCATTTTTTTTGCGAGAGATTCGTCTCCCCGAAAAAGCTCAATATACACAATATAATGGTCTTCTTCCATAGGGTGCAAAATGCCGTCTCCACACACCACCGTAACCATATTTCCTTCAATGGTAATGTGGGGAATATGTTTGCGTTCAGAATCGGTGAGACTTGTGGGATCCAATGGAGTTTTAAGAGTTTTCATAAAAAAGAAAAAAGAAGTGGAAAAACCATTCCTTATTGTATGGGTTAAAAAGAGGCGTGTCAAAAGAAGCCCTTTTAAAAATAGCCCTCCACCAACATCATACTCTTAATCGTCATAAGAATCCTCAACAATTGAAGACATTTGTTCTAATTGGGCGGCAACTTCTGCAACACCAGAGAAATTCAATTTTCCCACTCCATTACGAGTAAGATTCCCATCAGCTGCAAAAATTTTTCCTACCTTATCCGGAAGACTATTCCATATATCAGATGGGATATCTGATAGTGCTATTTTGGGCAAATGAAGGATTTTGAGCGCTTTACAAGCCTTCAGAGCAGCAATATTTTCCAGAGAAAAGAGCGAAACGAATTCCAATTCTTCTAGCGTACATGGAAACAAAAGCCCTTGAATGTTTCTTAAATTATAGATTTTTAACGATTTTACCTCCGGATATCTTTCGAAAATCTCTTGTACTTTTTGTGTATGGGTACAAACAATTTCGATATGGAACATTCCTCCTTCTACAGCTCTGTTATATTTTAAAAAATGAATAAAATTGAGATCTGTATTTTTCTCCATTTCTCGTGCAAAAAGGTGACGAATGGGGAACGGTATTTTAGAAACAAACATTTCACACTCGAGGAAGTCCCCCCTTTCATCAACAACGAGCTTGTTAAAAATATTGTTTTTCTGTTCCTTGGGAAGCGCACTGAGAACATTTGCAATATCCGATTTTAAGGAAAATTCTTGCCCTCCTATTTTTATTTTTACCAGGGGGTTGTTGGTATGTTTTAAAGATTTTGGAACATCATTCGCGGGGGCAAGTTGTGCGGGTTGTGTATTTCCAATTTTTTGAACTGGTTTTGAGGAAGAAGAATCACATGACAATGACTCAAATTTTTTTCGCCATGGTTTCAAGACCATAAAAATCCATAGAATTACCCCATTAACATCCACATGCCGAATAAAAGGCAATAAATTTTCAGAAGAAGCCAGAATATTTTCTGTGGAAGTATTTTCCGCAGCATTTTTACTTCCCCCCTCCATAGAAATATTAGTCTCTGCATGATGCAAATAGGGCAACATTTTCCTTGTAATACTATCGCTTAAAGCTACAATCTTGGGATGAGGAATATTCTGTTCCGCTGATATATTTGATTCATTTCCCGGCAGCAATAAAGAAGAAAGAAGGATAAGCACTTTTTTCACACGGAGGAGAAAGAGAATGTATGAGAGAAAAATCGCGTAAAAATATTGCAATCGGTTCTTATCACCAGACCAAAAAGAGGAAGAAGACAACCTTCTCAATTTTTACATATTTTTTGCACCAGATTATACGGCATACCCGTATATCTTGAAAAGCCTTCCATACTTTTCTACAGCATCACCCCCCCCTAAAAAACAGAAATTGATTTTTTTCATCGTCTCCCCTACACTTCTTTTGCCGCTTTAGTGTGTCCCCGTAGCTCAGTGGATAGAGCGTCCGGTTGCGGTCCGGGAGGTCGTAGGTTCGATTCCTATCGAGGACACCAGTTTTGAAGCCAATGGAAAAAAACGCAAAAATATGCTATCCTGTGGCTACCTGGCGGTCACTAAATTATTCCAAAACACTATGGAAGAAAGTAAAGAATCTTTAAAATCAAAAGTCTCATGTCCAATCTGTGAATCAACTGATCAGGTTATTAAACATGGACTAAGGAAAAAGAAAAATTATGATATTCAATTATTCAAGTGTAAAAATTGTGGGTCTTTTTTTGATAGTTTTACAGCAGGAAGAGTTCAAGAGGAAACACAAGAAACTAAAGATAATAAAATTTCTGCTGCATGTTTTCTTTATAAAGAAGGTGCTTCTCTTCGAAGAATTGCGAAATTTTTCAAAGTCTCTCATACAACTATTGATCGCTGGATATCTCCATTTTTAGGGGAAAAGGAAAAAAGAGAACATGCTATAAATGCAATAGACATGACACCTGAAAAAGAAGACGAAATGATGCCAGATGATATTCAATATGAAGAAGAATTTTTTGAACAATGGTTTGAAGGATTCGATCGACCTGAAGATAAAAGAATAATTATGGCTTAAAATTTAAAATAAAAACATCTCTTTATATTAAACCGCTATAAAAAGCGGTTTTTTTGTATAACAAAACATAGTTACATTGTAATTTTCATTTGACAGCATTGCGTTACAGTGTAATAACACTAATGTTCCCTTGCAAGAACGAACACAAACATTTTCACACAAACTTTTTATGAACCAGCTCCAAGAAAGCGTTCTTATTGACGCAAAAATCATCGGCATGTTTGACCCACGAGAAGAGATTCCATACCCCAGTCAAGCAGAGCCATCACGATACGACAAAATAGAAGTAGTCATCTTTGGAAATACAGGACTCCCCGAAAAAATTCAATCCTACAATATTTCTCACATCACGGACGAACTATATGAGCAAATTAAAACTGCTTGCGACGAACATCGAAGAATTAAATTTATGGTAGACCTACAATTTAAATCTGAAAGTTACGGCACACGAAAAATGTTCTTCAAGCAAAAAATCTTTGGAATTATCAACAATGAAGGAGATTTGGAAATTTGAAAAATGAGGAGGACCAATGGCGTATAAATCCTCCTCATTAAATATTATACAACCTTTTTGTACTGATTGTAATTAAAACTTCACCACTACTGTAACCCCCCTTTGAATGTCTAGTTTTTTTAAAACATCTTCTTCTCTTAAAAGATTGTCAAAAGGGAAATTTCTTCCCAATAATTGGCTATCTACGAGTGTTTATAACTCTGATGAGAAAAAGCTCATCATGGATGCAGTTAGTAATGGAACTTTGAAAAATGTTTTTAAAGGAGATAAAAAGGCTCTTTTAGCTAGTTTTTGGGAAGAAAAAAGAAAACTTTATGCGAATAATTCTTTATTAAGAACTAATGAGAGATTTATTAAGTATAAGAAATGGGAATCTGAAAATCCGGATGTATTTATTAAAAATAATCCTAATGAGGTATCCCCTCCTTTTTTTGAAGGTATGGAAGGATTAAAGCCATATGTAAGGAAGCCTTCGTGAAAAAGCAAGACCACTTCGGGAGATTGGAAGCTTCACCCGCTAAAAAAGAACTTCCCCCACAATATTGGTTTCTCGAACAAGAACACCCCCAAACCCCATTGCATGCTTTCAGGCATCCAGCAATCCAAAAAAGGAACCTATTCTTTTTAACCCACCCATTTATGGCGAAAACCCGAACTGTAACCGAAGAAGAAATGGAAAGAATGAAAGTAGAAATGCGAAGAGACCGCGTAACCCTGGAGCTTCCAGCTATGGACTACGCCACCATTTGCAATGTACTCGACGGACTTTCAAGAAACCCCACAGTGAACACAGAAGACAAAAAAGAATTTAAAGCGATCATCAAAAGAATCAACGACACCCCATTTTTTGTAAGAAGACATATTGTCGAATAAGGAACCAAAGCAATGATTCCTTGGAGGAGGTCTTCCCGAGCAGGTTTCAGCCTCCTCCAAAGAGTTATTGCAAACCATCAACGATTCCTTGGAATTAGCTTTATAGACGCCACTATAAAACTGATTCCAAAGAGTCATTGGTACGCAGAACGATGACTCCACAAAAAATAAAGTTGTGAATCTCAACACCTGAAAAAATAGAGATAGTGAACAAACGCATGACTTCGCTTGTAAGTGAGACCTCCCGACACTTCATAACACTGGGATGGAAAAAACGGGGGAGGAAACATCCAGTACCTCCCCTTCTAAAAGCTCAACACTACTCAACTCCAAAAAGAAAACTCAAAATATCACAATTCACAAAAAACCTGGATACACAAAGCACCTCGGCGACCTGGTGCTTTTGAGTTATAAGCACCAAAACAGAACCAGAAAAGAAACCAGAACCCCTGCCCCGTTCTTTAAACCACCACCAAGCTTGCAAGTACCTCTTAAAGATACGCTGATCATAAGAGCCCCCCTATTTTTCCTTTGGGAGGGCAAAAAAAGAAAAAAAAGAAAAGGCGAGGCAGTCAAGACTAGCGAAGCGGTTTTTTCCGCAGCGGAGCGAAGGAAAAAAAGTCTTTACGGTCCTCGACTCTTTCTTTTTATCCTACTTGCCCCTCCAAAAGGAAAAGGGGTGATGGGAATGCCCCACCTGCTCCACTGCCCCACCTGCCATCCTAAAAGGAACCAGAAAAGGGAACATAAAACACGGATACGCAAGAAGCGCACAAAACCGCCTCTAAAATCAATTTGAGGAAGAAAGACAAGGAAAGCATAACGAAGAAACAACACGCGACAAAGAAGGCTGTTTTGTAAGCAAAGCGACAGGGGGGAAGCGAGAGTGCGGAGGCACCAGCGCCCCCCGTGTACAAAACAGCCGGATTGTCGGGAGATTCGGGCACCAGACATTTAACCCCCACCATTATGGACGAAAAGTTTTACCAACAATTTGGGATAAAAAGAGAATTTAAAAATCCTCACGGATACCATTTTCCACCACCCACTGAAACCCCAAAAAACACCCCCAAAAACGACCCCAAAATTTTGCCAAAGTCCACCATAGTAACGGTGGACTGCAAACCCACAAATGAAAACATAGAAAACAGCAGTATGAAAACAAAAAACGAGGTTTTCAATCGAGTGTCCGACACTCGCTAGAAAAGACCAAAAAACACCCACAAAAACACCAACATTTTATCCCCTAAAAATGGAAGAAAAGACCCCAAAAAACTCTGGCAAAACCCAACCCAAAGAACTTGAAAAAGAGATGGGAAGAAAAGTTTGCAAAAATTGCGGAAAAGCAATGAAGAAAAACGGAAAAGAAAAATCTGGAAGTATCCGATACCGTTGCAATACTTGTGGAAAATCAGAGGTAACAGAAAAAATGCTCTCCATAGAAAAAGATGTGATTCACTATGGTATAGACTACCTTCGACTAACCTGCCCACTCTACTCGAATGATAAAAAACTGGAAAAAGCATTCCCAAAAGATTGTAGAAAGGTAATACATGACGACGGAGGTCATCCTTTCGGCGTAGAACAAGTAAACCTCATAGACCTCTACACAAAGAAGGAAAAATATGTCGAACCACCCAAATATTCATACCATACGGAAATAGACTTTTCAGTCATCAACAAAATGGAACATTCATACGACTTTGCACCAGAGATATTATTCCGCCTCATACCACTTTTAGACCGAGACAACAAAAACGAAGCAACCGTGAACTTCCTCTGCTACGAATGGAAAGTCTCCAGAATGGGCGATTTTTACCAATTCCGATACGACGGAGAACAAATTTTCGCATTCCGCGTAATACAAGAAAGTGAAAAACGAAGAAACAACCTGGACACAGAAACAACATACCTCCGCTTCGACTTCTACGGAACACCTTTTGCATTGGGAAGAATGGGAGCTTTTGGAATCACAAACTTCTTGAAAGACTTCGGGAAACAATTTCCCCAAAAACGAGTAACCCGCCTGGACTACTGCATGGACTTTAAAAATAAAACCGTCCAGGAAATTGCTGACCACTTCTTTGCACGCGGAACCGCCTCCAGTACCTACTGGGACAAAGACCAGAACGCAGAAACCATGTACTACGGAGAATACCAAAATAGAAAAAACAAGAGACAACTGACCCGATTGTATGATAAAAAGAAGCAAGCTCGGGAAAATGGTCTCCAACACCTTTACCTTGAGTATATGGCATTTGACGATGTAACCCGCTTTGAGATAGAAATACGCTCCGCAATGCTGAGAGAATATGAGTTCCAGTTCGACTGGATTTTTGACGAACAAAAAATGCTCGGGATATTCAAAAACTGCTGCCAAAACTCATATAAAGACTTCAAAATAGACCTCGAAAAAATAAAGAAAGTAAAACTCTCAAAAAAAGCAGGAAGAAAAGCACTGGAAACCTATTTTACTTCTCGAATCGTAAAACCTTGGGAAGGTGCTCTTCGTTGTGGAATCCAAAACATAGAAATACTCTCTGGGGTCATCAAACAATCACCAGAAAATTGCATACAACTCCTACAAAGTGAAATACAGGATCCACGACCAAGAAGAAATATAAACACTTTTCATCCCATGCAATGACACTGAACGAGATATTTTTAAAATTCTCGGCATATTTAAAAATTGAACGAGGACTCTCACCCCGGACTATTGAAACATACGAAGGAACACAAAAGCTCTTTGTACGATTTTTGGGAGATGAAACTGTCGGAACGGAAGTATTGACACGAGACCTTATACGCCAATTCCTTTACTGGGGAACAAAAGAAAGAAACTGGCAACCAAAAACCTATGTTATCAACTTCTGTAACTTTAAAATGTTCTGCCGATATTGCGTTGTAGAAGACTACATTCTTACAAACCCCATGGAAACAATGGAACGCCCAAAACTCAAAAGCCCAATAATGACACCACTCACTCAACCGGAAGTTTGTTCCATATTGCACTTTGCATTTACAAAATCCGCCCACTACAAATTTGGAAAATATAGAAACTACGCCATGTTTCACCTCGCATTACACTCGGGGCTACGGCTCTCGGAAATCCTCAGCCTCACTGTACACGATATAAACCTTGAGGAAGGATTCCTGCATGTAAGAGACGGAAAAGGCGGAAAAGACCGTTTGGTAGCACTCACGAGAGACCTCCTGGAAAATATTGTGGCATTTCAAAAAATACGGGAAAAATCTTTTGCAAATATCTCAACAAACCAGCTTTTTTGCTCTACGCGTGGAAATCGTTTCAATGTGCGGGACTTCCACAGAGTGGTAGAACTGGCAAAGAAAGAAACCGGCATTACCTTCTCTGCACACGATTTCAGGAGAACATACGCCACCACACTCTCAAGGAAAGGGGTCTCCCCGTTTATAATCCAGCAACAACTTGGACACTCTAACATTAAAACGACCATGAAATATGTGATTCATAACCTTAACGACCAGCGAGAAGCCGTTAAAAACCTAACACTTTACTAACTATAAAAATGTTTCATAACAATAAAATTGCGGTCCGGGAGGCCGTAGGTTCGATTCCTGTCGGGGACACCAGTTTGAAAAAACCCAAAAGAACTCCTTTTTTTAAAAAGGAGTTCTTTTTTTGTGAGTATTCCACAGATTATTGGTCACCACCCAAGAGCATGGGAAGAAGTGTTGGCAAAATAGTAGCTCCAATAATCAGCACTGCAGATATTGTTGCCACGACCTTTACTACGATGTTTTTTGTTTTTTCCGTCATACCAATAAAAAATGTCACTCTTTATGTATCATAAAAACAGGTTGTCAATCAAATGAATTCCAGCGTATGTAACAGAAAGCAGCAGAATATCTCCTTTTTGCGCCTCTGTTTTTTCTGCCAGTGTTTCAGGATTTACGAGAGTGAAGTAGTGCACAGCAGAAATTTTTGGGTGCTTTAAAAGTTTTTCCCTCCCTTTATCCAGGAGATTTTGTACATTGGTTTCGCCTTTTTCTACGGCGGATTTTACAGAACAAAGCACTGCATATAAAACTTTTGCTTCGGCACGGTCTTCGGGCAAAAGCCGTTCATTACGAGAAGACATGGCAAGCCCATGTGGTTCCCGAAAAATCGGCGCAATATCGACCATAATATTGAAAAACTCTTTTTGGCAGAGGTATTTGACGAGTAATGTTTGCTGAAAATCTTTTTGCCCAAACACGACGCGATCCGGTTTTAACGCAGAAAAGAACCGATGCAAAACGGTGTATACGCCTTCAAAATGCCCAGGACGCGCGGCGCCTTCGAGGATAGAAAAAATATTGGAAGTAGAGACGCATTGCAATGCGTCTCTACCAACAGGATACACCTCTTCCTCGCTCGGCAAAAACACCGCATCTACGCCCATTTTCTCTAATTTTTCTAAATCTCCTTTTGTATCCCTTGGGTACTTTTCTAAATCTTCCGCATTGGTAAACTGCGTGGGATTCACAAAAATAGAAACCAACACCGCTCCGTGCTGTTTTGCAAGCTCTACGAGTGACAAATGCCCCGCATGAAGAGCCCCCATAGTGGGCACAAAAACGAGAGGAATACCCTTTTTTGTAAGGTCTTCCCGAAACTGTTGTGCTTTGGCAAAAGTTGTAAAAACGCGCATAACTCTTAAAAAGAGGAACGCAAGAAAATTTACCTTGACAAAAGAAAGAAAGAAAGAAAGAAAGAATGGAGGCTTATTTTTCTTTAACCTCTTTTTTTATGGCGATAGATAAGGCAAAAGGATTACCAGCTTTGATAGGAGTAGGGATAATGACAATTGTGCCTCATCTTTCACTCGCAAACGACATTTCAGAAGTAAAACAGGGGTGCAATGAGCAGGTAACCCTGGCAACAACTGTTGTAAATCGAATAACCCCAGATGGAACACAATGTCCCAGTGGTCAATTTGCAGAAGTTTATAAAGATGATTTGAAAGATAATGTAATTGCTGGAGCTAATGCAATAAAGGATCCAAGTATTACAGCCTGTCGTAATAGAGGATATGTAGATGCTGAAAATTCCTCTGCACTTGACGCTGCATACACTGCCGCTAACATAAGGCTTAAAGAATACCAAAAAAGGTGCGGAAACCTTTTTTAAAAGTAAAAATTTTTTGCTGGGCTGACTCTCCCGAGTCAGCCCTTTTTTTTTGTTTTTTCGTTCCTCCACACGCCAAAAATAAGGTTTGGAGCTCGAGCAACTCTCCTGAGTTGCTTGATTTTTTATGGTGTTTTAATTCTTCCTCATATCAAAAATAAGGTTCAACTCTGGAGAGTTGAACCAGCACAAGAAAATTAGAAGCGCAATTGTTTCAATTCTTAGCAGGAATACAACAAAAAGAATATTAGAGTTTTTTCCATCCTTGTTCCGCTCCACTTTTCCCCTTATACTGGCGGCATGACCGTTCATTTTTCTTCAGACGAGCAAAAAGTGCTCACTCCTGAGCAATGCGCCCTTGCACCCTTATGCGAGGAGTTTTCCAAAACTCATATTTTGGTAGGAGGAACTGCCATTGCGCTTCTTCTCTATCATCGCAGAAGTATTGATTTCGACTTTTTTTCTTTTGGTCCGCAAGGAACAGGAAAAGAGCTTTTTGCGCGCTTCCAAAAAACGGGATTAGCAATAGATTCTGGTAGTTTTTTCCCCTATTTATCGCAGGAAGAAGAACCTGAAATTTCATTTTTTGTAAACGGAGTAAAATTTCAAATCCTTGATTTTTCCAGAAACCCTTTCGGGCATCCTATTCGCATTACACCCGGTGGAGGAGTAGGAAATGGTATTCCCGTCCCATCACTTTTGGATTTATCCGCACTAAAACTGTATGCCATGATGTATCGCAAGAAGTGGAAAGATGCCGTCGATCTCTTCTTTCTCATAAAAAAGACACCCCTGCATTTTAACGAAATAGTACAGCGCACAGAAACCCTTTTTGGTCCGTGTTTTAGAATTGATGCGGCACTGGAAAACATTTTAGAGAATACTTGGGATACCAGAGAGTCTGTGGAATATATTTGTGAAAATCCACCTCTCGATGGAGAAGTATCAGAATTCTTGATACACACTGCAAAATCTTATATTCGCACATGCTAGAATACGCGCAAAAATACAATTGGTGGACGCCCGATAAGTCTCAACTTTCTGAGGAGGCGCTTATTGGCTATGTTCTAGAATATGGAACCCTGGTGGAGCTAAAAAAAACCATTGCACAAATGGGAAAAACCACCGTAAAAAAAGTGTGGGAATCCTCTGGTAACGGCAAAGAAAAGCGTAAAGCGCTCATTACTTTTTTGTTGGAAGAATAGGAAAATTTACCACGGAACAAAAAAGTACTCTCCATTTTTTTCCACTTTTACCTCTTCTTCAAAAATATCAGAAATATTCTGCGAAGTAAGAATCTCTTCTTTTTTTCCATCGTAGGCTATTCTTCCTTTTTTCATGAGAATTACCCGTGAAATTTCTGGAAAAACTTCATGAAGGTGGTGAGTAATGAGAAAAAGCGTTACGCCTTTTTTTGCCAAGTCTCGCAAAAGACGAGAAAAATCTCGTACAGCAACAATGTCCAGTGCGTTAGTGGGTTCATCCAATACTAAAACTTTAGGAGAGTGAATGAGTGCCCGAGCAAGAAGGATTTTTTGTCGTTCTCCTGCCGACATTTCTTTCATCGGTTTAAAAGCCAAAAAAGAGAGAGAAAGCTCTTCCATTACTGTTCGTACTCGCGCGTATTGCTGAGGAGTGGGGAATTGCGAACGAAAAGTTCCCGTACTCCCAAAAAACCCAGAGAGAACCGCATTTTCACCGGTAATATCTGGCGTATAAAACTCTTTTTCTATACTTTCCGAAACAACCCCTATTTGTTTTTTAAGGTCAAAAATATTTTCCAAAGACTTTCCCATAACCATCACCGAGGGAGGATTTTTGTATACGGGGGAAAGAGCCCTAGTAAAAAGGGAAAGGAGTGTCGATTTTCCGCTTCCATTGGGACCGATAATCGCCGTATGATCCCCTTCTTCAAGAGAAAGAGAAACGTCAAAAAGAACTTGTTTCCCGTGCCGAAAAACATCTGCCGAAGAGAGCGTGAAGAGATTCATGGTTCTTTATTTTTTCCTCCCTCTTTTTGGAAAATTTTAGAGATTTCCTTTTGAAAATCTTCTACATCCCGAAACTCTCGGTACACGCTGGCAAAGCGGATATACGCAATAGTATCTAGCTTTCTCAACCCCTCCATCACATCCTCCCCGATCTGCTCAGAAGAGATTTCTTTTTTACCAAACCACTGCTCTTCACAGGCAGAAATCATGCTTTCAATATCCAACTGCGTTACGGGGCGCTTTCCACACGAAAGCCACACTCCTCGCTCTAATTTTTCCCGCGAGTACATTTCTGCAGTGCCATCGCGTTTGCGCACGACCAAGCCCGAAAGCTCGATCCGTTCAAAAGTGGTAAAACGGTAGCCACACCGTTCGCATTTTCGACGACGACGAATCGCTTTTCCATCTTCGCTGCTTCGGGAGTCTATTACCCGAGTATCTTCGTTTTTACATTTAGGACATTCCATAGGAAAATCATGAAAATAAGAGGTTCTCCAAAACTTTACATTGACAAAAGAAAGAAAGAAAGAAAGAAAGAATGGTCTCTCTTTTTTTCTTCACATGAACAAATTTAACAAACTACTTACAGCAGCTGCTCTTGCCATGAGCCTCACTACAACAGGATGTGACAGTCAGAAATCAGCAGATCTTAAGCCCATAGATCCAGATATATGCGCTATACAAGCAGATAAAATGAAAGAATTGAAAGAATTAAATAATGAATTTGAAAAACAACAAGGACCTTTACAAAAAGAAGCCCAACTATTGCGAGACAATATAAATCAAACAGCTGCTTTTGCCTACAATCAACCTCCAGAGCAACAAACTACATTAAGCATTGCTTTTACTGAAATGAGAACAGCATTAACAGCTCAGGAAGCAAAAATTAATGCAGCATATAGTAATTACCCAAAAAAAAGAAGCGAAATACAAGAAAAATACAAACATTTTGCCTATGAAATATGGTACGAAACAGGTGACTGTCCAAAAAATTAGCTTTGTAGGGGCGTACCAGTGGTACGCCCCTACAATTTAAACCCTACTTTTTAAAGAGTATCGGCCATAAAAGCGACCTGGCATCCAGGTACCGATTTTGAGATCCCAAAATGACGAGGAGGTATTCATGTTTTTGGTGACGAACGAGGAGTATAAGGCATTCCCCTGCATTATCGGTGGTTCCGGTTTTGAGCCCATATATGGGGAATATTTTCCCCAACAGTTCATTGGTGTTTACCAGAGGGTGCACAAAATGCCCATCAATAGATTCTACTGTTGTGGTAAAAGTCTGCGCAATATCGCGAACCAATGGGTACTTCAGAACTTTTTTCGCTAAAAACGCGAGATCCCGAGCGGAGGAATAATGCCCCTCTGCATCCAAACCGTGGGGATTTTTAAAATGGGTATCCAAAAGAGAGAGATCTTTCGCCCTGGTGTTCATTTTGTCCACAAAAGTAGAAATACTGCCCGTATTATGAATCGCCAATGCCACCGTCGCATCATTCGCAGAGTTAATAAAAAGACCCCGTAAAAGATCTTTCACCCGCATTACTTCGCCATTTTCTAGCTTCATGGAAGATCCTTCGGTAGTGGCAGCGGCTTGCGTAACTTTTACGAGTTCATCGGGATCATTTCCCTCTAATACCAAAAGCGCCGTCATGAGCTTTGTAAGACTTGCCATTGGAAGATGTTCATTTTCGTTTTTTGCAAAGAGGATACCGGCAGAAGAAACATCCATCACCACCGCCGCTTTTGCAGAAATTTGTGGAGTGTATGTCCAATACTGAGCAGGAGGAGAAATTTCGTATACTGGTTCTGGAACCGCGATCTTTTCCAATCCCGGCTGCCAAATACCAATGCCGAACAAAAAAAAGAGAACAGGAATCATGACGGTTTATAGATGAGCTTTCCAGAAATACGGAGATCAATATATTCCACTTTTTTAGCAAAAATATTCACTTCCAAGAGTACGCGCTTCAGTTTTTCCAATTGATCTGTCAATGGCGCATTCATAAAAAGCCAAAATATGGTGCCATTTTTCGCCATAAAATGCACCTCTTGTGCACGGCGTAAATATTGAGCAGAGATAATTTCCTGCCCCGTAATGCCTTGTAACTCAGATTTTGCCCATAAAATATCATGCAGTCGTTCCGGCGCAATAACCACTTCTGAAAATTCCGGTACCTTTTCCCTTTGCACGGTTTCTTCAATAAAAAATGCCATTTTTGCATCTCCATTAGGAAAAAACATTCCCGATTCATTTACAAATCCTTCTCCCAAAACCGGAGGAACTCCTTCCCCTGCCCCCACCGAATATTTCCACTTAGATACGGCAGGAGCTGTTTTTAAAGAAACATCAAGCATATACGGATAGTGTTTTTCAATCTGAATCTCTTTTAGTTCCGGAAACCTGATATGGAGCTCTTCGATAAGAAACGGGATCGAAAGCAAAAACATATTTTGCCCCTTCGTGTAGTTCAACACTCCACTCACCGATTCATAGCGAATATTCATATCATTCTCAATTCGATGGATCGAAACTTCCCGAACGGAAAAGTAGAAATAGAAAAAAACGATTCCCGAGAAAAGAGCGCAAAATATGCCTATTCCCAGTGCCCAAAAAACACTGTGTCTCCAGCGACGCCACCAGCCAGAAGCGTCTCTTGGCCGTCGAGACTTTTGAAAAAAATGAAAAATAGAAAAACAAGAAAAATCTCAAAAAATACCTATTCTCCGGTAACGGTAATCGTTATTTTGCTGCTAATGACCGGGGAGGATGGAGTAGAAACATTTACCACCAGGTCATATTCTCCTAATTCTTCTGCCTTCCAAACGCCAGAAACCACTCCCGATGGAGAAATTTGAGATCCGGGGAGAGCAATAATTTCTATACGAGACCCCTTTGATTTTTTCGCGGTGAGACTAATGGTGTTGTCTTTGGTACGCAGTGGCGCAGGAACAAAAAACCGAAATGAAACATTTTGAGAAGAGGATGCGCCCTGCAGAGGCGCCAAAAGAGAAGGCTGAGTGGAGGCATTTAGCGCGCCAGGAACAACCGAAAAAGAAACAGAAGCATCAGCGGTATTTCCAGAATCATCTTCTGCTATAACAGAAAGGGTATGGGATCCTTTTTCGGACGGAGAAGTCCAAGGAAGAGTAAAGGGTGCCTGTTTATCTGCCGGGAATTTTTTTCCATCCAGTGTAAAAGTTACCTGACGAATGGAAGAATTTCTATCAATCGCATCCACCGCAAAGGTCACCGTACTATCCGCGGGAACTTCTTCTCCTTCTCCGGGGTACGCAATGGAAAGCTCAGGAGGAACGGTATCTTTTCCAATTTTTACCACTACTTCTTGAGAATGCCGATACCGCAAACGATCAATGGCATCCACGCGAATGGTATGCTCAGAACCAGCAGCAGCGCTAGAAATAGGCATTTTTACAACCCAAGGTCCCTTTGTTGCCGTGGTTACCAAAACGCTATCCCAATAAAATTCCATTTTTGAAAGCCCATTTTTCGCATCTCCTTGTGCTTCTACACTAATGGACGGAGGAGAAACAATTCCTCCCGTAACAGGAGAAATAATTTTCGTTTCTGGTGCATTTTTCTGAGTCTCAGCGGTAAATTTTGTGGTTTTTTCCGTTGGAGCTTTGTCGAGAAACCCATCGGTATTAATTTTCATCGCCTCCACAAATTCTGCTAAATGGTCTGTTTGCCATTGTCGCACCGGTGCTTCCCAGGTGGACAAATGGGGATAATAGGAATGAAAATCAAACATAGCCCGTTTCTCTATCGCGTCAGGAGGCGTAAATTCATTGGGCAACATCGGAGTTGGCTCCAAGTCTTTAC
Organism: Candidatus Peregrinibacteria bacterium; assembly: GCA_037138215.1. GTDB lineage: Bacteria > Patescibacteriota > Gracilibacteria > CAIRYL01 > CAIRYL01 > CAIRYL01. Next base: position 21,803 of record JBAXIU010000012.1, read on the forward strand.
TCACCACATCAATAAATGCCACGCTGGTATCGTCTTTGGATGGCAAAAACTTCTTATTAAATACCTCTTCCACAATAAAATCTGCGGGGGTTTTATCCGTGGGTAAATTCCCAGAAAACTTTACCACTTTTACGGTTTGAATTCCGGCTGGTTTTGTAAAATTTTCTACGGGAAGATTTTTATGCGCTTCTGCCATAAATGCCTTCCAAACCGTTCCCGACTCGCGAAGTCCTGAAGCGTTGGCATTTAAAAGTCCCCTCGGGTTTTCATCCCATCCATTATTATTTCCAAACCAAACCGCCGTTACTACTTGCGGTGTATATCCCACCATCCAGGCATCATGAGGCCGTACTTTTCCCTTTTCGTCCAATCCATTACTCGTTCCGCTTTTTGCACCACTGATATGACCAGGAAACGACATGAGAGATGTCCACCCTTCACCCCGTGCGCTTCCATCACTAAGAATATTATTAATAAGATACGCCGTTTCAGGACTGAACACTTTTCGGGTCTCATCGGTCGCTTGTTTTGCCAGCTCATCATCTAAGGAATACAACACATTTCCAGTACCATCCGTAATTTTTAAAATAGGATTGGGATCCACTCGAGATCCTCCATTGGCAAACGAACCGTATGCCCGAGTGAGGTCGAGGGGCGTAATTTCTGCCACTCCTAATGGCAATGCCGAACCATAAAAATCAGCATCTTTTTCAAATGAAATCCCCATTTTTTGCCCCACGGCATACACTTTTGGGATTTCTGCAATAATCCCCGCTTCTACCGCCGGAATATTATAGGAATTCCCGAGTGCCTTTCGGATAGAAACCGGACCATGGAATTTCATATCGTAGTTATTGGGCGTGTACCCTTGACCAAAATCCGTCTTTACATCCATTAACACCGTTCCGGGGGCCAGACCTTTCTCTTCAAACGCGGTGGCATAGGCAATAGGCTTAAAAGTGGATCCCGTTTGGCGCCGACTATTGGCTACATTTACCTGCCCGTCAAATCGAATGCCGTCTATTTCCGTCGCAAAATAATCCCGTGAACCCACCATGGCGAGAATTTCCCCTGTTTTAGGACTCATGGCTACCAGTGCCCCATTATGGGCATTCATACTCTTCGCATTTACCAATCCCTGGGCTTTAATCAGCTCTTCTGCTTTTTGTTGTAATGGAAGATCAATGGAGGTAATAATTTTTAATCCGCCACGCTCTAAAAACGCGGGATCATATTTCTTCTCCAGTGTTTCCCGTACAAAATCCACAAAATGCGGTGCAGCAATAGCCGTATTGGATTCAAGAATTACCATTTTTTGTTTCTCTGCCACTCCCTGTTTGTACTCATCATCGGTAATAAAGCCTTTTTTCAGCATTTGGTCTAACACATATTCAAATCGTCCCGGGAAAAAATCTTTTTTCCCATTCGCCAATAAAATATCTTGTCCCAGCATTCCTTTTCCCTCCGCTACCGCCGTAGGAAACATTTCTGCTGCTTTCGCGTATGTCTCAATATTATACTGCTGCAGCATCTCGGAAGACACTTCAAATTTTGTTTTCATATTGCGAGAAAGTCGACCAGGAGCCTGGGGAAGCCCTGCCAAAAAGGCAGATTCGGCAATATTGAGATCTTTTGCGGATTTTCCAAAATAAATCTGTGCCGCCCTTTCTATTCCATACGCATTGCGTCCAAACGGCACACGATTGAGGTAGAGCGATAAAATATCATCTTTCGAATATTCCGATTCTAATTTTTTCACTAACACCACTTCTTGGATTTTTCGTTTTACCCGTCCCAAAAGTTCTGTATCTCGGCCAAACAGAAGATTTTTTATGAGCTGTTGGTCAATGGTCGACCCCCCTCCACAGGATTGTTGATACCGTACCACACACCACGCCGACCGAGCGAGTCCGTTGTAATCCAGTCCCGCATGATGATAAAAATCAGCATCTTCCGCAGCCTGCATCGCTTTTTTCATGGGATCTGAAATCTCTGAGAAATTGACCATTTTTCGGTTTTCTTCTCCGTAAATGGTGTATAAAACCTGAGTTCCGGTTCTATCGTAAATAACGCTCGACTGCGCAAATTGGATATTATTCAGGTCTTGCAGGGGTGGCGCGTCATACGCAATGTATCCCACACCGGCAGCCACAATTAAACCCAGCGCTAAACCGTTCCACAAAACAAAAAATAATACTTTTTTCCACCACGGTCTTTTGGGCGGTTCTTCTCCAAATCGGGTGTGAGAAAAATCCTCCCGCAATGACCGAAACAAAAATAGCTTTGGTTTTTTGGAAAAGAGGTTTTGAAAAGAATCCAGAAAAGACATAGACCCAGAAAAAATGTGCCCGGAAATAGTAGAGAGGAAAGAAAATATTGACAAGAAAGAAAGAAAGAAAGAGGATGGATTCCTTTTTTTAACGGAAACAATGGAAGCAGCGCAAAAGGCACAACCCGAGAGCGGAAAAGGGAAAAAATTAAGGTACTCGGATTTAGAGGATCCAGAATTAGTGAATCTAGCAAAAGAAAAGGATAGACAGGCTTTTGATGCTTTGGTATTAAAATACTGGGAAAGAATTCAAAACTTGGTAATGGGCTACACTAAAGATCCCGATGCCGCAGCAGATATTGCTCAGGAAACTTTTATCAAAGCTTATAAGGCTTTAAAGAGTTTTCGTGGGGAATCAGCCTTTTATACTTGGCTGTGTAGTATCGGCATTAATACGGCAAAAAATTATCTCACGGCAAAAAAAAGAAAACCCGTTGACAGTGATGAGGATATGCCACCATTACAAGACCAGGAAACACCTGAAAGCGCAGCCCTCAATGAAGAAATTTTGAAAATACTTAACGCGACTATTGAAAACTTACCGGAAGAAATGCGCATAGTTTTTACGCTCTTCGAATTTGAAGACATGAGTTATGAAGCAATTGCCAAGGCTATGGAATGTCCTATTGGCACTGTACGGTCTCGTATTTTTAGGGCACGAGAGATAATTGATATGAAACTCAAACCTTTATTGGACAGTAATTACCGATAACTTTGTCCTGTGTTGGGCGTCAATAGTGCATTACTCTTTTTTGTTTAGCCGTACCCTATTTTTGAGACCACACTTTTGATCAAGAAGTATTCAAACGACAAGTTTAAAAAAAATAGAAAATCAGAGAGTATTATCAATATTAGTTATAGTAGTATGAAAGAGGTTGGACAGGGTTTGAATATTTTCTATTGCCAAAAATTCTGAAGGAAGAGTCGAAAATATGAATATATTTCGAACTGGATCGTAAGATGCTAATTTTTTAGAGAGCAAATTTCTCCATAATCCAGTGCCTTTATCAAAACGATATGATCGTGATACCAGAGTAAGTGATGAATGAGCTTGTATATATTTCGCTATGAGAAAATAAAATAAAGATCCATATCCATGCCCTGGTTCATTAGTCAGAGGATAATGAAGACTCATCTCCTTTTTTTCATAATCAATATCTACTTTTGTGCAGGTAACAATGGTATGCCCTGCCCTTGTCAAAAAAGGTTTCCCTTCTCGATCAAAATTTAAGACTATTCCTTCTTGCTCACATCTTTTTAGCATTTCTGTTCCAGATGTTTGCATCCCCGAAGAAGGTGATAATTCTTTTCCAAAAAAAATTTCCAGTATCCTCATATCAACTGCAAATAAGGGAATATATTCTCACGCATCTTCCCCCCTGGCAAGTTCCATTCTCTATAAATACGTAACTGGAAAACTAGTTTCCGCATAAATTTTCACCGGAATCTTATTTTTTCGCTTTCTCCGCCTCTGCTTTTTCTTGATCTTGTAAAACCCCGTTCACCGAATCAATTTTGCGTGCTTTTAAGGCAGATTTTACCGCAGTAGAGAGTTTTGGTCGTTCTGCCAAAAGTTCAAGCGCAGAAGTAGCAGAGAGGTTTTTTGCCATATCCAAAAGCATTTCTTCGGACAGCGATTTGTTCATCACCAAGTGCTCTTGTACCGCCGATGCGGCGTCCGTATAGAATTTTTTCAGTACCGCAGGAGGAGTTCCCGGATTATTGGCGATTTTTACCCGCACATCTGTCGCCGAATCTTTGGAAAGTTTTTCAAAAAGCTCTGGCGGAAGTTTAGGATTGGTTGCCAAATAGCTCCGAACTGCCAATTGAGAATCATCTGCCAATTTCCAGAGATCTTCTGGAGGCGTATTGACATTTTGTGCAGAAAAAGCACGAACTGCCGATTCGGCAGACTTGGTCGATTCCGAAAGTTTTTCAACATTTGTGGTGCTATGAATATCGGCAAAAATATCCTCTAATTTCGGTGGAGTGGTTTCTTTTGGCGCATCTAATCCTCCCCACAACGAACATCCCGTAAGGAACAAAAGCCCGAATATTCCCAAAAAAGCGAGGTTTTTTTGCATATAACAAAGAAAAAGCCGAAGCATTATAGCAGAGCAAAAAAAAAGGGAAACTTGACTTTTTTCACTCCACAATCCAGAATGGGGGTGCCGCTCAAAGACCGTAGGCATATAAGCCCTACAGAGAGACTGCGCTCCACTTGCCCGTTTTCGGTGCAATTTGCCTGTCTTTTCAAAAGTGTTCTTCTGAGTAAGAGCACTTTTTTTCTTTAACCATGACAGATATGTCCAAAAAGGGGGTGGGAATATGGCAATAACAAAGCAAAAAAAAGAAGAGGTATTACAATCTCTTATTGAAAGTTTTGGACGATCCAAATCCGTTGTTTTTATCCGAAACAAAGGACTCAGCGTTCAGGATGACCGTTCTATGCGAGGTCTTCTTCGCGCACAATCCATCAGCTTTAAAGTCGCAAAAAAAACATTGTTTCAAATCGCTGCTGATGAAAATCATGTTGAAGATTTTGAAAAAGATCTTTTGGAAGGAGCCGTTGGAGCAGCTTTCTGCGAAACCGACGAAGTGCTTCCCGCAAAACTCATCGCTGAGTTTGCAAAAAAGAACGATAAACTCGAACTTATTGGAGGAGTAGTAGACGGAAAGTTTTTAAACCAGGCGGCAGTAATAGAACTTTCTAAACTTCCTTCCAAAGAAGAACTCTACGCGAAGTTTATGGGATCACTCTTGGCTCCGCTTACCGGATTTGTGGGAGTTTCTTCCAATCTTATCTCCGGATTTGTTCGTGCTCTCGATCAGGTTCGAGAACAAAAAGAAGCAGCGTAATGCGTTGTTTCTCCCTTCTCTTGATTTTCCCATTCGGGTAAAAACAGAGAAAATTTATTTTCCTTATCCTTTTATTTTTTTCGTATGTCTGAAAAAGATTTACCAGCCCTCTCTAAAAATGGAGAAAAAATTCTGGAACTCGTTGAAAACCTTACCGTTTTAGAACTTGCCGCAGTGGTAAAACACATGGAAGACAAGTTCGGAGTTTCTGCAGCAGCACCAGTAGCTATGATGGCAGCTGGACCAGTAGCAGCAGAAGCAGCAGAAGAGAAAACTTCTTTTGATGTTATCCTTACCGCTGCAGGAGCTTCAAAAATTAATGTGATCAAAGTGGTTCGAGAGATCACAAATCTTGGTCTTAAAGAATCAAAAGACCTCGTAGACGGAGCACCTTCTCCAGTAAAAGAAGGAGTTTCAAAGGCAGAAGCAAGCGACATTGAAAGCAAGCTCGTAGAAGTAGGAGCTTCTGTAGAAATTAAGTAGAGAAATCCTGTAACAGGGGGTCATGACCCCCTGTTATCAGACCCCCTCCCCGATTTCAGTCGGGGGCGAAAGAAAACCCCTCACGAGAATTTTCGCGTGGGGGTTTTTATAAAAACACCTCAAACATTCCTTCTCCTTCAGTAAATCGGGCAATATTGCTCCGTTCTTTTTCAGCAGAAAGAAAATCTCGAATAGCCGGCAATAAAACAGGACCATTGGGTGATGAATCCCCTTTCCCTGTAATAATACGAATACGAAGGAGATGAGATTTTTGCGAATGCCGGACAAGCCATTCGGCTTTTTTTAAGGCTTCATCCCGCGTAAAACCGTGGAGATCTATAGCCTTTTCGTATTTTTGGGGATATGCCCGTGGCTCTGAAAGCAATTCCCCCACAAGGGATTTGGTGAGGCGCGGAGAATACTGCTGATAAATTTTTTCTAATTCCGAATCTGGGGCAGAAAAAAGACGAAGCATAAGGGGAGAAAACATTATGCCGCCATTTGTAACAGCGCCTGAAATTCCTCATGGCTCACTCCTTCAGTTTTTCCATCTGAAACATTTACTACTATTTTGCGCTCTAAAACTTCCGCACACACTTTTTCCAATTCCTCTTGCTTTTGTATGACCCGTTCGCGAAAAGTGTCAGATACAATGGTAACGGTTATTTCGCCGTCTCCTTCTTTTACCGTGGCAGATTTTAAAATGTTTTGGAGAGACCGAGGCATTTGGTCACAAATCTTTCCCCAATTTTCTTGAATATCTTGGGACGCAAGAGGAACCACATCAGAGGAAGGAACTCCAACAGAAGCAGGAGGAAATCCGTCGTCCGACAGAACTTCTTTTTTGGCAGGAGAAAGTGCTGCCGGTGTTTCTGGAGTTTTAAGGGGAGAAGGAAGAGGAGCAGAAACGGGAGCAGAGACATGAGAGGGAACAGGAACGCTTCCGGATAAGAGAATCGTCTTGGCAATGGCAATTTCCAACGGTAATGGCGGAATTTCTGAAGATTTCATGGTAAAATTCGCTTCCGAAAAAATATCAATCACCTCTAAAACCCAGGAAAGGCGAGGAGATTTTTCCGTCAGGAAGAGATGAAATTTTTTGCGCAAAAAGCCCAAAAACTGCTTAGAAAACTCTTCCAGAGATCTTCCATCCTCCTGGAGCGCATCTAAAATTTTCAGAGCGCCAGCAGAATCCGCACTTTCCAAGGCAAAAAAGAACTCCTCCAAAATATGAGGGGAAAGAATTCCGAGGTTTTCTACCAAATTTTCTGCCGTAAGCGCCCCATACGAAGAACACTGTTCCAGAAGAGAAATGGCATCTCTCAGCCCTCCGTCTGACCGATCCGCCAGTAATTCGAGCCCCTGTTTTTCATACTCAAATCCTTCTGCCTGGGCGATATATTCCAGGCGTTCGGTAATATCGGCTTTGTTAATTTTTTTAAAAAAGAAAGTTTGGCACCGAGACCGAATAGTTTCTGGTACTTTATGGAACTCGGTAGTGGCGAGAATAAAATACGCATGAGAGGGCGGCTCTTCCAGAGTTTTTAAAAGGGCATTAAATGCCTCTTTGGTAAGCATATGCACCTCGTCAATAATATAAATTTTTGCGCGTCCAAAATTGGGAGCAAAAGCGATTTTTTCCCGCAAATCGCGAATCTCATCAATCCCTCTATTAGAAGCGGCATCAATTTCAATAAGGTCCGTCATGCGCCCTTCGTCGGCAGCAAGACAAAAATCACATTTTTCGCAAGGATTTCCATTACTCTGGAGATTAGTACAATTCACCGCCTTTGCCAAAATACGAGCACTGGAAGTTTTCCCGGTCCCTCGCGATCCACAAAAAAGATACGCATGGCTAATGAGATTCCCCGTAACAGCATGGCGAAGCGTTGTTTTTAGGGCATCTTGCGCCACCAAATCGTCAAAATTTTTCGGTCGATATTTTCCGTAGAGTGCCACGAGAGAAACAAAAAAGCAGGAGGAATAGTGGCAGAAAAAATGGATTTGGGAAAGGAGCAATTCCCATTTTGCTTTCTAAAAATTCTCGGATACCTTGGATTGCTTCGCAAGCTCAAAATGACGGGACATTCCTCATTTTAATATGCTCTGGCGTATAAAATTTTTGTCGTGGTGGGCTTTCCGGTAAAAATACAGGAAGAAATTGGATTTTCTGTATTATAGACAAACGGAATGCACCGCGCGGTAACTTTCAGCTCTTTTAAAAGCGCTTCACGCGCTTCGTCCACCTCCGGATGCGAAACACACAGCGCAAATCCCGCATCTTCGTCCTCAAAATATTCCTGAAATTCATCCAAGGAATGCACTTCTTGCACATTTTCCTGTTGAAAATTGTGCGCTTTTTGAAAAATATTATGCTGCATTTCCTCCAAAATAGCGGGAATGCGGAGACATTCATCAAACGCTAAAAAGGTTTTCTCTGAAGCGGGTGCATCTCGCCGTGAAAGGGGAAATATCCCGGCATCAATATCTTTTTCTCCCAATAAAATACGCAGAGGAATCCCCTTTCGCACCCAATCCCAGCTTTTTGCTCCGGGCGCTTTGTCGGATGCATCAATAATCACTTCTATTTTTTCTCCAAACACGGTGAGAGATTCGATATTTTTTTTCAGTTCCTGCGCTTTACTCAGCACTTTTTCATCATTCCCCTTGCCCAAAAACGGTAAAATAACCACCTGTTTGGGCGCAATCCGTGGAGGAATCACCAATCCGTCGTCATCACTGTGCGCCATAATAAGCCCTCCAATAAGGCGAGTAGAAACTCCCCACGAAGTGGTGTAGGCGTATTCTGTTTCGCCGTTTTGATTGGTAAAGGTGATATTGGATCCCTTGGCAAAGTTTTGTCCCAAATAATGCGAAGTGCCCGATTGCAGTGCCTTTTTGCTCTGCATCATGGCTTCAATGGTGTAAGTGTTTTCAGCTCCTGGAAATTTTTCTTCTGGAGTTTTTTCTCCGTCAAATACTGGCATTGCCAAAAACTCTTCAGAAAACCATTTGTACACCTCTAGCATTTGGGCGGTTTCTTCCCTGGCTTCTGTCTCGGTAGCGTGAGCAGTATGCCCTTCTTGCCACAAAAACTCGGAAGTGCGTAAAAACATACGGGTGCGCATTTCCCAGCGCATTACATTTGCCCATTGGTTTATAAGAATGGGCAAATCACGATAGGAAGACACCCATTTGGAAAACGCGTCTCCAATAATGGTTTCACTGGTGGGACGGATAATAAGCGGTTCTTCCAATTCTCCTGCCGGAACCAGTTTTCCGTCTTTTTCTTCCAGCCGATGGTGCGTTACCACAGCACATTCTTTGGCGAATCCCTCTATATGGTCTGCTTCTTTTTGGAGGAATGAAAGCGGAATGAGAAGCGGAAAATACGCATTTTGGTGTCCTAATTCTTTAAAACGGGTATCCAGCACTTTTTGCATTTTTTCCCAAAGGGCATATCCCCAGGGCTTAATAATCATACATCCACGCACGGGTGAATTTTCTGCGAGGTCTGCGCCCTTAATAACGCTTTGATACCAATCAGGAAAATTTTCTGCACGGGTAGGACTAATGGCGGTTTGGGTTTGGCTCATAATAATAAGAGGAAAAAAGAAAAGGAGTTGCTAAAGCAAATATACCTTGACAAGTCCTAGATTTTAATTCGAAGTGCAACAGAGTGAATTAAAATGAGGAGGAGTTT
>JBAXIU010000013.1:0-31120 GCA_037138215.1 Candidatus Peregrinibacteria bacterium
TATGTTCGCTCTCTATTGTTTCCCCTGTTGCACTTCGAATTGAAACTTAGGAATTGCCACTTCCGTTTTAAAAATCCTTCAAAAATATCAAGGAAACTCTACACTACAAGAAGTTATTGTTTTAGCGTTTGCAGAAGAAGATAAGAATGAAAAAATAAATAAAAAATTAGAAAAATATATAGCATTTGCGCAAATTTTATACACAAAAGCATTAGGAGATGAAACCATGCAAGAAATAAATAATTTAAAACTAACGGAAGAGGATATTACAAATCCTGATGGATTTCTTAAGCAATACCAAAAATACTCCTCTTTGAGAGCCGAATTATTACAAACAAAAAATGTAATGCCCATTACAAAAGATCTGGAATTTATAGAATTGTTTCTGGAAAAAAACCCGGTTGCTGCCTTAGAGATGATATCGTTAGTTAAAAAGTATATAAAAGCATTAAAAGATTCCGAGGATTCTCTTTTTGGAAAAGATAAGAAAAAAGCTGATGAACTTTGGACTTCCGCATATAATACCGGAAAAAAAATGATAGACGCAGAATACCACACATTTCAAGAATTTTTAAAAACAAAGCCATCCGCAGAAGAGCGGTACAAAGAATATTTACAGATCAAACAAAGATATAAAGTACTCCAATGGATGAGTGCTCCTGAGGAATTATTATACGGAGAACATATTCTTCCCACCAATCCCCAACAAGCATTAGATATTAGTATGAACATTATTAAAATGTTAAATGCAGGAGCTCAAAATAATATTTCCCAAGAGACTAAAAAAAGAACCGTACTCCTCCAGACCCTAGCCCAAAAAAGCATTAATCCACAACAAGAAGCGTCTCCAGAAGGAGAAAAACTGTTATCAGAGAACAATAATCCAAAACCTGTTGGTATAGATGCGATTTCTTTCAATGTCCAAAATCTTAATCTCCCGCATTTTTTTCCTAAAAACGACTTAACTAAGAAAGATAAGTGACCATTATAAAACAATCAACGGATAAGTTTTTTACCGTTACAAAACATGGGTGTAAATTAGATGACGCATACAAAGCGTATAATAATAGTAAAACAGGGCAATACTTTATGCTTGTTGAAGCATATATCTCCATAGGGAAGGAATATATGAAATAACCAGAATATCGAAAAAGCCCTAAAAACTCTTAATACAGTCGTTTCGATATTAAAAGCTCATCAAGATAGCAATATCACAAGTAACAGCATTATTTTTTTACCAGAAAGAAGCAATAAAAATCCCAACCCTCTTGAATCTGAGTTACAAAGAGCTGAATTATTACTGGCAAAAGTTCAAAAAACACTCTCATAAAAATCCCCCATCTCTTCTCCCCCAAATTATCATCCCCATTCCTAAAAAAGCACCCAAAAACACACTCTCCAGTACATCGCTTACAAAATGGGCATGCAAAATAAGCCGGCTCAAAGCTATAAGCCCCATATACACTCCCGAAAAACCCCAAAACCAAGTACGGGCTTTAGAGAATTGAAAAAACGGCTGTGTCCGAAAAAAATAAAAGAGAAGAAAAACAAGCATTACCGCGGCAAAGGTATGCCCACTGGGAAAACCCCCATCGGTTTCCATTACCAGCATTCCATCGGGTCTGTCTCGGTTAAAAAATGGCTTTAAAAAAAGGTGTACAAAGGCGTTTCCTCCCACAAAAAATAAAAACACCACCCCCACATCTCGCCACTTTTTTTTCCAAAAAAAATATCCTAAAATGAGCAAAAAAATAGATATTACCAACTCTTTACTGGCGAGTTCGGTAAGAAATCGAAAAATAAAAACTTCCCAAGAATCAGGCGGAAAAACAAAAACTGTGGCATTTACCCCCGTATCAAAGGAAAAAATCCAATGAGTATGCAAAAACACCCCCCAGGACAATAACAGTGCCAAAAATCCGAAAGAAGCAAAAAGAAGAATTTGCAAACGGAAAGACATGGAAATGAGAAAAGTTTTAGGTATACCGCCCCGTCCAAAAGTTAAGTTTAATGAAGAGGAGATCAAAAAGCGTCCGTAAAGCATCCCGAATAGGACGCACGCGGCTATCAGCCGAATTTACCCACCGCACGGGCACTTCCGTAATGGAGTATCCCAAACTTTTGGCAATAGCGAGGGCTTCAATATCAAATCCAAAGCGATGTATTTTTTGGCGAGAAAAAATTTCTTTCGCAATGCCGTGCGGAAAAAGCTTAAATCCACACTGCGTATCCACAATATTTTTTAAAAACAAAAACTGTATAAGAGAATTTCCGATACGCCCAATGGCAATACGAAATTTAGGCTGAGATATCTCTATTTTGCTGTCGTGGAGGTAGCGAGAACCAATAGCAATATCGGCATTTTTAAGCGTCTCCAAAAGGGGAAGAACCTCTTCAATGGGCGTCGAAAAATCGGCATCCATAATGAGAATATTTTTCCCCGTTGCGGCATATATTCCGGTGGTACACGCGAATCCTTTTCCCTTATTTTTTGGGTATCCCACCACTGTAAAATCTATTTTTTTCTGAAGAGTGTGCAAAACGGAAAGAGTGCCATCGGTACTCCCGTCATTGGCAACAATAATTTCAGACGAAAAACTTTGGTGTGCTAAAAAATCGTGCACTTTTTGGAGGGTCGGTACAATGCGGTTGGCTTCATTAAAGCTCGGAATAACAACCGAGAGGTCTTTTAAAAAGACTTCTGGAATATCTGCCCGCCGAACAGAAACCTGAAATGTCCAGTACTTATTCGCCAAAAAATTCCACACCAGCACTATTGCGGAAGTACAAATTTTAGCAACCATATAGTAGATTCCCAAAATATGAACAAATCCAAACATAAGAAAAAGCGTGCAACAAAGACCTACAAGAGAAACGATGAGAAATTTTACGAAGAGGAATTTGTATTTTTTGGATTCTACCTGAAATGTCCAGAAATGGTGGAGAATAAAACTGTGAACAACGGCAAACGAAAACCCAAGAGTAGCAGCAAAAAGGATGCCAAATTTGTCTCCAAAGAGAACCGGAAACGCCAAAAATTCCATAGCAACAAAAACCGTCCCCAAATCAATAAGGGTGGCAATGCCCCCCACAATGCAATATTTTAAAAAGGGAACAAAACGACGAAGAGGAGGGGGGAAAGCAATCAGTGAAAAATGGGAAACAGAATTAAATTTTTAACGAACATTCGTGCGTATTGCTATAGTACTGAACAGAGGATAAGATTCAAGCCCTGAAATTTTGCAAGAACACCCAAAACCGATACCATAGCATTACCATTTTTTACTGAGATGAAATGCCCGATTTTTTACCCATACCGGAAATACTAAAACAGAGTTCTCATTTTCTCTCCCTTCAAAATCAAAATATTTCTGAGCCCCAAAAATCTCAAGAAATAGAGCCTTTACGAGAAGTATTACGCTTCCATAATGCCCAATATTACCTTCACGATGCGCCACTTATTTCCGACCAGGAATACGACCAACTCTTTCACCTCCTGAAAAAATGGGAAGAAGAGTCTCCGAACCTGAAAACTATAGACTCCCCTACCGCCCGCATTAACCTGCCCGTGGCTTCCGTGCTGCAAAAAGCCCCACACGAGGTGCCCATGATTTCTTTGGAAAATGCGTTTACCGAAAAAGATTTGGAAAATTGGGAAACGCGCCTGAAAAAGTTTTTACCGGAAAATGCCGAACCAACCTATATCGTAGAGCCAAAATTTGACGGACTGGGCATTTCGCTCGTGTATGAAAAGCGGGAAGACAACCCCGGACGCATTTTTTTAACGCGGGCAGTAACCCGGGGCGACGGTGAAATAGGAGAATTGGTGACGGAAAACGCCAAAACCATTGCCTCACTTCCGCTTTCTTTTGCTTTAGATGCCGAAAAAATGGAGATACGGGGGGAGGTCGTCATGAAAAATGCAGATTTTTCCGCGCTCAACGAACGGCGACAAAAATCTGGAGAACCTCTTTTTTCCAATCCTCGCAATGCCGCCGCAGGAAGCTTGCGCCAACTGGACCCCAATATTACGGCAGATCGAAAACTTTCGGTTTTTTGTTACGAACTTCCCATCTTTACTGCAGAATCGGGAGAAAACCGTTTTAGTGGAGATAAAAAATATTCAGCAGTCCTCAATTTTTTTGAGGAGCTGAAAATCCCCCACCCGCCGTATTACCAAAAATGCCAGTCTCTGGCAGAAATAAAAAACGCCATTGCCGAAATAGGGCACTTGAGGGAAAGTTTAGATTTTGAGATTGATGGCGCCGTGGTAAAAGTAGATGAATATGCGCTTCGGACGCACGCCGGTGAAACAGGGCACCATCCTCGATGGGCAATCGCCTTTAAGTTTCCGGCCCTGCGGGTTATTACCACGGTGGAAAGCGTAGAATGGCAAGTAGGACGCACGGGAGTTCTTACCCCTGTAGCGCATCTTACGCCGGTGGATATGAACGGAGTCACTGTTTCGCGCGCTACACTCCACAATATCGACCTCATTACCGAAAAAGATATTCGCATTGGCGACCGCGTTCATTTAGAGCGATCTGGAGATGTTATTCCCCATATCCTTTTCCCAGTAGTGGAAACAAGAACCGGACAAGAAATTCCTATTTCTGCGCCCACGCATTGCCCTGCCTGTTTTACCGCAGTAGAAAAAACCGAAGGAGAAGTAGCCATAAAGTGCCCTAACCCCAATTGCACCAATGCGTTTATAGAGCGCCTGAAACATTTTTCTTCCAAAAAAGCCATGAATATTGATGGCCTCGGAAAAGAGCTGGCAGCGGATTTAGTACTTTCGGGGAAGGTAAAAAGTCTGCCAGATTTATATTTTCTAAAAATTTCAGATTTTTTAGAACTCGAAGGATTTCAGGAAAAATCTGCACAAAACCTTTTTTCTGCGATTCAAAATACTAAAACGGTTCCCCTCTCCTCGTTTCTTAATGCTCTGGGAATTCCACTTATTGGGGAGCGCACGGCAAAAGTACTCGCCCAAAATTTTCCAGAACTGGATTCCCTAAAAAGCGCAACCGTAGAAGACTTTGCACACATAAAAGACATTGGAGAAAAAACCGCACAGGGACTTTTTTCGTTTTTTCACGAAGAGGAAACCGTGGAACTGTTGCAAATTTTTACGGAAGAAGTGGGAATATCATTTATAAAAAGCGTTAGAGCAGAAAATTTAAACCATCCGTTTTTTGGAAAAACCGTGCTCTTTACCGGAACCCTGGAACATTTTTCTCGTGACAGTGCCCAAGAAATGGTAGAAAAATCAGGAGGAAAGCCCGTTACCGCAATTTCTGCCCACACCGATTTTTTGGTCTGTGGTAAAAATGCTGGCTCTAAAAAAGCAAAAGCAGAAGCATTAGGCGTAAAAATTATATCGGAACAAGAGTTTTTAGAAATAGTGGGAGAAAATTTCGGGGATCACAAAAAGGAAAGTGAACCTGAAAGTAAAAATGGGACTGCAGAGGCGTTATCTTTGTTTTAAAAAATTCCATTCCCTCTGCCCAAAGTTTTTTGATATACTCCTTGGGAAGTTTTTAAGGGGGCCCGTAGCTCAGTGGTTAGAGCAGTCGGCTCATAACCGATTGGTCACTGGTTCAAGCCCAGTCGGGCCCACCACTTTCATTTTTCACGGATTATTTGTTTTTCTCATCAAGAGAGAAACCTAAAAAACGAAAATATTGCTGTTGAGTGTTTCTCCTCAAAAGGCGTATTCCGTTTTTCATTTTGGTATGGTATAATTTGAGGAAAACTTATTCTTTTCTTATGAAACACACACTAAAAAAATTTTTCTTCGCAAGTATTACCTTTGGTATTTCCTCGTTAGTTTGGAGTGCGGATGTTTTAGTGAGAGGTGGTGGAGGTGCTGGAACACAAGCAACACCATTAGAAAGAAATATCATCTTGGGATTTGTTACTTTATTAATAGGGGGATATTTTTTAAAGACATGGAAAAAAAGAAAAAATTACCTTGATAGTGTAAATAATACTATAATGGAGTCATCATTACAGGATCGCATTTGGGAAAAAAATACCATTATGAATCATGTAGAAAATGTATTTTTTCAATTCCAAAAGGATTGGAGCGATTCAACCCCTCTCCCAATGAGAGAATACTTAACAGAAAACTATTATAGGCAAATAGTATTAGAGTTAAATATTTTACAGAATGAAAAACGAAAAAATGAAGTATTAAATCCAAAAATACATCATATCACTATTTTAGAAGCCCATGATGATAAGGATAATACGAAAGATTTTTTTACAGCTGAAATAAAAGCTCGTGCGGATGACACTTTAAGAGATTTGGAGACAGGGAAGGTACTTTTTAGTAACCAATCTTCATTTACAAAATATTGGAAGTTTGTCAGAGAGGGAGATACTTGGAAAATAGAGACTATAGATCAAATAATGCCTAATATAGAGCCTAAAAATGGACTCCTTATGACAGAGTGGTATAGAAAGGTTATTGAAATATTTACTAAAAAACAGGGGTTTTATTATGACATAGATTTTGGAAGACTTATGATTCCTAACAAGGGAGTTATTTTTAAAAAAACCAGTTTTCAAAACTCCAATGTTGAAAACCATGTTATTGGGTATTTTCGAAAAAAAGTGGTAGAATTTTACACCTATATGCCATATGGAAATGGAAGAGAAACCTTTAAAAAAGTTTTAATAAATTTTTTTACTCAAGAAATTATTTTTAACGGTCCGGGTACTAATTTACTTTCACCCCCTTTACCTCCTTACAAAGGGGGATTTTTCGGATTCCCCTTTGCCTTTACTGTTGCCCAGGCTGTTATTCCTAAATCGTACTTTGATATTTTAGTACGCAAAAAAAATAAATGGTGGTTTAATTTTGGTCCTTGGGGGCTTAAAAAAGTCTCTACCGAAAGTATTGCCTTTGATAATCGGTTTTGCATCTGGGCAGATCCAAGGGACAGAGTGAATTCCCTAGAGCTTCTGACGCCTAATTTTATGGAAAAAATTTATCACCTCCCCTTTGACCTGAACATTGAAGTAGTAGGAAATTTTCTGTACCTCTATACCAAAGCGCAAAAAGAAGTGGACTACGACCAAATGCTCGAAATCCTCTCTTGGGCGTTTGATGAAATGGAAAGATAGAACCACCACTTGCATTTTTACTTCCCAATACTCTACTCTTTCCATGCCTTTTTCCCCTTCTTATGTCTATCTCCAGAGACCTCATTGCTGAATATATTTCCCACACTCTTACTGAAACAAACCTTCCGATAGGGCAAAAGCTCCACACCGGAAAAGTACGAGATACCTACGAAATAAACGGAGAACGAGTTATTATTACGACAGATAGACAAAGCGCTTTTGACCGCGTTTTAGCGGCGATTCCTTTTAAGGGACAGGTTTTAAACCGCTTGGCTGCGTTTTGGTTTCAAAACACCAAAGATATTGTAAAAAACCATCTCCAAGCAATTCCCCATCCCAATGTTTTAGTGGCACAAAAAGCAACGGTTTTCCCCGTAGAAATGGTTATTCGGGGATATATTACCGGATCTACCAATACTTCTGCGTGGGTAAACTATGAAAAAGGCGTTCGTAATTTTTGTGGGAATACACTCCCCGAAGGACTACAGAAAAATGAAAAATTCCCAGAACCTATTATTACGCCTACTACGAAGCCAGAAACGGGACACGATGAGAATATTGAACCAGAAGAAATTATTGCTCGCGGGTATATGACCCGTGAAGAATGGGAATTTGTCTCTCAAAAAACCCGTGCCATTTTTGAAAGAGGGCAAGAAATCTGTGCTAAAAACGGACTCATTTTGGTGGATACCAAATACGAATTTGGAAAAACAGAAGACGGAAAAATCATCCTCATTGACGAAGTGCATACCCCAGATTCATCTCGGTTTTGGGACATGGAAAGCTATGCAGAACGGTTTGAGAAAGGAGAAGAACCCAAAAGTTTTGACAAAGATGTTCTGCGAAGGTGGTACGCCAAAAACTGCGACCCATACGCGACAGGAGATCTCCCTACGGCACCAGAAGAACTCATTGTAGATGTGGCAGAAGCGTACATGGAAGCCTACGAAAAAATTACCGGAACCGAATTTGTTCCTCATCTCTCCAAAAATCCAGAAGAAAGTATTTTGGAAGCGCTCCAACGCGTATAGGCTTTTAGGCGTTCAAAAATTCTGCTTCAAATCGTCCTTCCAAAACGCTTTCTCGTATGCGTTCCATAAACCGCGTGAGAAAAGAAATGTTGTGGTAACTACAGAGCTGCATTCCTAATGCTTCCTTTGCCCGAAAAAGGTAATGGATATAGCTTTTGGAGTAATTTTGGCATACCCGACAATCACAGTTTTTATCCAGAGGAGTGGTATCATGCCGAAATGCAGCATTAGTAATTTGCATTTTTTTGTTGGGAATTTCGGAAGAAAAAATGCGTCCATGGCGAGCATTTCTGGTAGGAGCCACGCAATCAAAGCTATCCATCCCCATAGCAACTCCCCGTACAATATCATCCAAATCTCCAATTCCTAACAGGTGCACTGGCTTTTCTTTTGGGAGTCGGGCACTTACAAAATCTACCACTTCGTACATTTGCTCCTTTGTTTGTCCGAGTGACCCACCAATGCAAATCCCAGGCGTCTCGGATTTTGAAATATAATCCGTAGAAATTTCTCGCAAATCCTCGTACACGCCCCCCTGAATAATTCCGTACAACGCTTGTTGGGAATTGAGCCTTTTATGCTCTGCAATACAACGATCCAGCCACCGGTGCGTCATTTCCATGGACTTTCTGGTATATGTTTTTTCCACATGAAACGGTGTACACTCGTCAAAAACCGCAATCATATCCGCCCCCAATTTATGTTGAATTTGGATAGAAGATTCCGGAGTAATCACTTTTTGAGATCCATCCAGGTATGACCGAAATACTGCCCCGTCTTCAGATATTTTTAAAAGAGACCGTCGTTCGGGATGATTTCTGATCCCCTTTATTTCTTCCGAAACACTCCCATGTCCCATAGAAAACACTTGGTACCCCCCAGAATCGGTAAAAATAGGCTTGTCCCAGTGCATAAAACCGTGCAATCCGCCCATCTCCGCAATAAGGTCTTCTCCGGGCAGCAAGTGGAGATGGTAAGTATTGCAGAGCACCACCGGAACACCTATTTCTTGGAGTTGGAGAGAAGAAACGGTTTTCACATTTGCTTTGGTTCCCACCGTCATAAAGCACGGAGTTTTGAGGTGTCCATGAAGGGTATGAATAATTCCCGCGCGAGCACGGGATTTTTGAGAAGAACTCTGGATGGTAAAAAAAGACATGAGGAATTTATAACGCTTTGTATGCTTTCACACTTCCATCTTTTCTTTCTCCAATCATCCATAAAATGGCAGCTCGTACTGCCATTCCATTTTCTACCTGGTCTAAAATTTTAGATTGGTCATGAATCGCTACCAAAGCCGAATGCACATCCGTGTCGCGCATTACTGGTCCTGGGTGCATCAAAATAGAATTGGGATGCGCCATTGCAAGGCGTTTGGCAGAAATTCCAAAAGTTTTTGAATATTCTCGCATACTGGGAATATATCCTTTGGATCCTCGCTCTTCTTGTACCCGAAGTGCATATACCACTTCTGCTCCTTGAAGCGCTTTTTCCACATCCGAAAAATATTCAAATCCAAATACTTCCACTCCTTTTTCGGGAATAAAAGTCTCCGGACACGCCACGCGTAAAATAGCACCCTGTTTTTTTAAGAGGCGTGCCAGCGAACCAAAAACCCGAGAATGGAGAACATCTCCCACAATGGTCACCACTTTCCCTTTTACACTGCCATGATGATCATTAATCGTTTTAAGATCCAAAAGCGCTTGAGAAGGATGCTCATGCCATCCGTCCCCCGCATTTACAATACTGGCAGAAACATGGCGCGCCAAAAATTCTGGCATTCCAGAAAATTCTGACCGAATAACAATAATTTGGGGTTGGAGTGCCGCCAAGGTTTCGGTGGTATCCAACAGCGTTTCTCCTTTTTTTACCGATGATCCGGCACCAGAAATATTAATAGTATCTGCTCCCAAATGTTTCCCAGCAAACTCAAAACTGGACCGAGTGCGGGTAGAGTTTTCGTAAAACGCATTAATAATAGAAATACCTTTTAAAAGCGAAAGTTTTTCCGCTTTGGATTCTTTGAAAATTTTCGCGAGATCTAAAATGATTTCAATATCTTCCGGAGAAAGATCGTCAATAGAAACGAGATCAAATGTGGAGAGGTCTCTTTGCCCTCTCAGCTCTCGAGCCTGTTCCTGAAAATCCCAGCGTTGTATAGACATAAAGAGGAAATGAAAATCAGAAGAGATTGTGTTTTTTTTTGAGAAGTTTTGCAAGCGGTATCACACACATCCGCGAATTTCGTCCAAACTTTTTACACCCTCCTTTTCCATCCACGCCGTCATCTCATTCGTCATCTCCGCAAATCCGCTCACATCTCGGTAATACACCATAGTTCCCACCCCCACCAGTGTTGCCCCCGCCATAATTATTTCAATGGCATCTTCTCCTGTCATTACTCCTCCCGTACCAATAATCGGGATTTTTACCGCATGGTAAATATCATTCACCGCCTTAAGGGCAATGGGAAAAATACCCGGACCAGAAACGCCCCCCACGCGATTGGAAAGAATCGGAGACCGCATTTCGAGATTAATGCGCATTCCGGGACCAACCGTATTAATGGCGGTAATAGCATCGGCACCAGCATCTTCACAGGCTTTCGCAATCTTCGCAATGTTCTCTACATTGGGGGAGAGTTTTATGGTAATGGGAATATTTTTGGTACGGGCTTTGACGAGCTTAGTTACTTCTGCGGCGTCCAAAAGAGAACACGCAAAGGGTTTCCCCAATTCGTCTTCCACATTGGGGCACGAAATATTCACCTCAATAATATCGGGATTCAGCGCTGCAATGCGCTCTGCAATTTCGCCAAAATCTCTCTTGCTCCCCGCAACAATATTGGCAATTAGCGGTGCTTTTCGCTCGGGAATGTATTGCCCCAGCTCTTCTTCTGCTTTTTCTATTCCCGCGTCAGAAAGTCCCACCGCATTTAAAAAATGTAAAGGATACCCAATCATAACCGGATTTTTATGCCCTGGATGAGCATTCAACCATAAACTTTTCGTCGTAATTCCACCCGCTCCTGCCCGTACCGTGTTATGAAAACTATCGCCCGTAACGCCCAAAATTCCACTTGCTAAAACAAGAGGATTTGAAAAGGATACGCCGCAAAAGGAAGTGGAGAGATTTTTCATTTATAACGAAAACCTTCCTCTCCAAAGCTTCCAGCAGAAGAGAAGATTTTTTGGAGGAGGAAGAAAAAACAAATGGTGGGCGATATAGGATTCGAACCTATGACCCTCTGGGTGTAAAGTGCGCATATTTGTTTATAAAAAGAGTTTTTCATGTGTATTATTCAATAAAGGACTAAATTTTGCAAAGCATTTTTACAGTCTTCGAGGTTATGTACAACATACCTCATTGTTGTTTTTATATTGGTGTGTCCGAGTTGTTGCTGGATTATGAAAGGCGAGATTCCTTTTCGTGAAAGCGTGGTCGCATAAGTTCTGCGGAAGTCATGGGCGGAAAAATGTATTTTTGTGAGTTCTTTTACTTTTTCGATTATTCTATGGAAATCACGAACGAGAAAGTTTTTTCCTCTGGAAGTGCAGAAAAGTTGGGCAGTGAATATTTCCGAGAATGATTTTTCTCTTTCAATAAGAAAGTTTTTTAGAAGGGAAATAAGCTCGTTAGGAATTGCAACAAGGCGGTCTTTGTCTCCTTTTCCTTTTCGTACATGAAGGATCTTTTGTTCAAAGTTTATATCGAATATTTGGAGGTTTAGGATTTCCGAGAGTCTCAATCCAGAATGCAGAGAAAGAGAAAACATGGCGTAATTGCGAAGTTTTGAGTATTTATATTTTGCGGAATGGTTCATGGCGCAGTATAGGATTTTGAAGACTTCGTCTTTTGAAAGTGGCTGAATGATGGTTTTTGAGCATTTTGGTTTTTCTAAGGTTTGCATGGGGTCTGTGGTTAAAATTTCCTCTGTGAGGAGAAAGCGAATAAATATTTTTAAGTTGTGGAAGTGGATTATATAAGTTTTGGGGCTCCAGTTTCTTTCGGTTCTTCCGTAGTACAGAAAGGAGCGTATAAGGTCTTTGGTGAGTATTTCTATTTTTGCAGTTTGTTCTAAATCGAGGAAAAGGAAGAGAAGTTTTATGGTGTGTTTATAACTTTCAAGGGTTCGGGGGGAAAGACCTCTTTCGAGGTGTGAATATTGTATAAATTTGGGGAATATTTCTTGGATTTCCATGGGGTAAAAAATGATGATTTTTAGGGGGTTTTTGGGTGTGTTGTTTTGTGATGATATCATCACAAGTCCGATACAGGGTTTTTTGTTTTCGTGGAGCGGTTTTTTTAGGTTTTTTTGATTTTTTTTGGTGGGGGTTGGGTACAGCATTACTATGCTGTACTTGAAGAAATTTTTTTGGGGTCATTTTTGGGGTCATTTTGGGGGTCATTTTGCGGGGTGTTTTTTTGGGTTTGGTGGGGTGGTGGAAAATGGTATCCGTGATGATTTTTGATTTCTCTTTTTGTGCCAAATTGTTGGTAAAATTTTTCTTCCATAAAAATTGAGGTTAAATGTTTCGTTAGAATTTCCCGACAATCAGGCTGTTTTGTACACGGGGGGCGCTGGTGCCTCCGCACTCCCGCTTCCCCCCTGTCGCTTTGCTTACAAAACCGCCTTCTTTGTCGTGTTTTGTTTCTTCACGATACTTTCCTTGTCTTTACTCTTAGAATTGATTTTAGAGGGGTTTCTGTGCGTTTTTTGGGTATCCGTGTTTTGTATTCCTTTTTTGGTTCCTTTTAGGAGGAAAAGGGGCAATGGAACAGGGGGGCAGTTTCCATTGCCCCTTTTCCTTTTGGAGGGGCAAGGAGGATAAAAAGAAAGAGTCGAGGACTGTAAAGACTTTTTTTCTTCCGCTCTGCTACAGAAAAAACCGCTACGCTAGTCTTGACAGCCTCGCCTTTTCTTTTTTTGTTTTCTTTGCCCTCCGAAAGGAAACAAAGGGGGGGCTCTTACCCTTGTGAGCTTTCCTTGAAAGGTACTTGCAGGCTTGGGAGGTAGTTTAAAGAACGGGGCAAAGTAAGTTTTTACTTTTAAAATACAAAAGCACTACTTCCAAAGAAATAATGCTTTTTGTATTTGTGTTTGAGGTATCGTGATATTTAGAGCTTTCTTTTAGGAATTGAGTAGTTTGAGCGTTTTAGATGGGGAGGTACTGGACGGTTCCTCCCCCGTTTTTTTCCATCCCAGTGTTATAAAGTGTCGGGAGGTCTCACTTGCAAGCGAAGTCGTGCGCTTGCTCACTATCTCTATTTTTTCAGGTGTTGAGATTCACAACTTTATTTTTTGTGGAGTCATCGTTCTGCGTACCAATGACTCTTTGGAATCAGTTTTATAGTGGCGTCTATAAAGCTAATTCCAAGGAATCGTTGAGAAAAGAAGAGGTTCCTTTTTTGGATTGCTGGATGCCTTAAAGCATGCAATTGGGGTGTTCTTGTTCGAGGAACCCTTTTTTTAGGGAAGTTCTTTTTTATCGGGTGAGTTCTTCCAATTTCCCGCAGTGGTTTACAGTAGGGGTGAAGTTTCTTTTGCGAGTCCTACGATCGTTGCTTCGTAGAATTTCTTTTTTTGTCCGAAGTTTTCTGGAAAAATATCAATATCTACGAGGAGGCGTACTTCTTGTGATTCTTTGAAGCATTCGACTACATCTTCGTAAAGTGCTGGGTTGATACAGGGGATGTTAATGTACTGCAGTTTTTCGGGAAGTCCTGTTGAGCCGAAGACGGCTACTTGTACGGTTTTGTAACGAGTTACGGGGTCTTTTTCTTCGTCAGTTGTTTCGTATGGATTCAACAAGCCGATGATTTGAGCGACTATTACTTTTGAGGTATTGAAGCAGATTTGGTTCTTCATAAATTGGTGTAAAAAATGTTTGTGTTCGTTCTTGCAAGGGAACAGTGGAAGTATAATCTATAGCTTTTCACTTGTCAAATAAAAAGCCATATATAATTTTATACTTTTATATGCAAAAAAACCGCTATCATAAGCGGTTTACAAGGTGACAATGGGTTTTGAGGATTACTTTTTTTCGAGAATTTCTTTTATTTTTTCTTCTGTAAGATGAAGAGAATTTACGGCATTTTGAGCAATATCTTCGTTTTTTAAATACGGTTTTATCATTCTCGCAATTGTAGTATTGGCAAGGTTAAAATGTCTAGCAATTGCATTTTTAGATACTCCTTTGCGAAAGTATTCGAGGCTTTTCTGTATCATTTCTTCTTTTTCTTTTCGGAGCTGATAATCGGTTTTTCCGATTTTTGTTTCATTGAAAAAATGCTTGCAGAGCTTGCATTTATAGTTTTGTAGCCGTTTCTTTCCTATCGTAAAGCCGTGGTGAATTACTCCCCCTGTTTTTTCACATTTTGGGCAGACTATTTCTCCCAATAAAAGAGCGTTTTTTGATTCAGACATAATGGCGGTTTCCAGGATGGTTCTCATTTCTTCCAGGTGGAAGGTATCAAAAAGAATGGTGGGCGATATAGGATTCGAACCTATGACCCTCTGGGTGTAAACCAGATGCTCTAGCCAACTGAGCTAATCGCCCGAAAAGTGCACTGTAGGAGGTGATACATATACAAATGATCAGCCATTGCCGACAGTGCTTGGAGATGGTATTCAAAAATAAACCATCGGTCAAGAATTTTTTTAGGAAATAATTAAAAATACTGTTTTTAATATCGATGGGGCGATCGATGGGATTCGAACCCACGACCCCCGGGACCACAACCCGGTGCTCTAACCGACTGAGCTACAATCGCCACACCCAAACATTGTACTGTTTTTTGTACGGAAGAAAAGTTTTTTTTACGCGTTTTCAAAGCAAACACAAAGAGAACTATATTGAGGATCCCATGAGCCCTGCATTTTGGACGATTTGCCGAATAAAAATTCCTTCCGGAATTGGTTTTTCACACGCAAGAGTCGAAATCTTATTCTCATCTCCTCCGTGCAATGTTGCCACGGAATCCTTTCCAAAATACAAATCTTTAGCAACCAGAGAAAAATCATCCTCTCTTTTGGGGAAAATAAACTCTAAACTATTGCCTTCATCAATACGGTTTTTCACTTCTATTTCTAACCTTCCATTCTCCCATTTTTTTACCACTCCGCAAAACTCTTTGTGTGCGGTAGATCGATTGGCTTCGTATTGAATATCTCCTCCCCGTGGTTTTCCATGCAAAAATCCCGGGAAAAAACCTCTGTTCGCCGTGGCATGAACTTCATCCCAAAGGGTTTGATCAAATGGTTTTCCTGCATATAAATCATCCAATGCCTGGCGATACGCCCGAGTAACCGTTGCCAAATAATATTCGGTTTTATTGCGTCCTTCTACTTTTAACGAGCACACTCCGGCAGCCTGAATTTCATTGAGGTACTCAATCATACACATATCCTTGGAACTCATAATATGCGTACCGTGAAAATCTTCTTCCAGTGGAATCATTTCCCCTTTTCGCTCCTCTTCTTCAATAAGGGCTGTGTGTTCAAAAGAACGAATAGACTGAGATTTTCCAGTACTTCCACAACATCCTGTATTTTCTGAAGCCCTCCCCTCTAAATCCTCATGATCACTCACATCCACTTCTCTCCCCTCTTCGTCGTGTAAACGGTAATTCCATCTACAAGTATGGTTGCACGCACCACGGTTTGCATCTCGCCCACCCGTAAAATTGGAGAGAAGGCAGCGCCCAGAATACGCCATGCACACGGCTCCATGCACAAAATATTCCAGTTCCATTTCTGGAATCGCTTCGTGTACTTTTTGCACCTCTTTTATCGCCATTTCTCGCGCCAAAATAATGCGTGAAACACCCATGCGTTGCCACATTTTTATTGCCGGAGTATTAACCGTAGAGGTTTGAACAGAAAGGTGTTTAGGAACACTGGGAGCAAATTCATTCGCCAAGGATAAAACACCCAAATCGGCAAAAATAATTCCGTCCGGTTGTAAATTTTCCAAAAAGACCAGATGCGCTTTTATCTGCTCTATCATAAATTCGTGCGGGAAGCAGTTAATAGTCACATACACTTTTTTCCCAATTTTTCGGGCGTGTGCAACAATTTCGGTAAGATCATCTTCGGTGACCTTATTTTCTCGGGTACGAAGCGAGAACATAGCGCATCCGCAGTACACGGCGTCGGCTCCGTACAGGAATGCAGTAAAAGCTTTATGCTTGCTACCAGCGGGGAGAAGGAGTTCCATAGGGGAAAAAGAAAAAATTGAAAAAAAGAATGGTCAGGGTTGATAGTAGTACCGGTGTTGGTTCAATGTTGTACATTGAATCATTTTTTTAAAATTGAAAATAAGGAAAGCGAGAATATAAAAGAGTGCGAAATAAATGATTCAAACTGCAAGTTTGAACCAACACAGGTTAAAATGCACTATCCACCTTTTTACCATTGAAGTACCAAGAGTTTTTATCCTCTGCATCGTATTTATAGTTATTTTTGATAATGTGAAAACTAGAAACATCAGCAGATTCTATAATGGTATCTCGAAAAAAAACATGCTGGTCATCTTTTCCATAGAAAGAATAAAAATCTGATTCCTCATCTTTTAAAATTTGAAATGTACTGGGGTTAACATTATGGATAGGGATTACTCCCCCAAAAAGCAAAGTTCCCTGAATAAGAGATGGCTCACAGGGGTCATCACTGTAGTGATAATACTCAGCAGAACTATAGTAACAAGATACAAAAACAGAATTTTTATCCCGAAAATAGTGATTCCCAATCCGCTCAAAAGTATTTACATCGGCATCTTTTACCTTTGTTTCATGAAAATAAACGGCATTTTTATCTTTTATGAGATATGGCATTTCGTGTCCTATCAAAAAGGCAGTAAAAATGTTTTCCTTTTTATGATTTTGAAGAGAATTATAAGGAACATTCTGAAGACTCTCAGGATCAGCCCGAAGAATTTTTTTATCTTTCCAATATACATTTTTTTTGTCTTTTCCATAGGAATTACCCAGTATTTCAAAGG
This sequence comes from Candidatus Peregrinibacteria bacterium, assembly GCA_037138215.1. GTDB lineage: Bacteria > Patescibacteriota > Gracilibacteria > CAIRYL01 > CAIRYL01 > CAIRYL01. The sequence goes on from JBAXIU010000013.1 coordinate 17,168, forward strand.
TATTAGGATCTGCAGAAGGGAGGCTCTGCCCGTTCCAATAAACCTTGTTTTTATCTTTTTGATACTCGTTCCTAATAAAAGAAAATTTTTGGGGATCTGCTCCAACAATGATTTCATCTCCTAAAAAAACATGGTTTTTATCTTTTGCAAAATCTTTAATAAGATTGCCGTCCGGAGGTTCTGTACTGAGAACTTCAAAACTTTCAGTATCAATATTTTCTAGGGTATGAGTGTAATACCGATAATCTCCATAATGAATGTAAACTGGCTTGAGATAATATGCTCTATTTTTATCTTTTGCATAATTTGAACTTTTTATTGGAGTAAATGTCTTAATATCTGCATTTGGTATTGCTTCTCCATTTCCGTAGGCTTTCCCATTTTCTACGCTAAACATACTGGACTGTTCTATAGGAGGATTGTCTAATCCGCTAGTATATGTACGAGAAGGTCTTCCTCCATCCATTTCTTGAATCCGAAATATAATTTCTGCCATTTCTCCTCTGGTAATGTTCTGAGAAACATCTTCTATAGATAAAGGGATAAGGGAGTAATCACTAAAAGTCGTCATATACGGTTCATACCATTTCTCAGTATTTTCTTTTATTTCTTTTTGCGGTGCCATAGTTCTTAGTATTATTTTTGCACTCTCTACAAATGAAATATTTTGAGGTGCTCGAAATGTACCATCGGCGTACCCTTTAATAATATCTTGTGCTTTTGCAAAGCATATATAGGGCGCAAACCACGCATCAGGATGAATATCGCGAAAAGAATCAGTAGCACACTGCTCAATTTCTGAGTTCTTTACTCCGAACTGTGCTTCTAATAAAATCTTTAAAAACTCTGCCCTATTTATCGTTGCATCGGGCTTAAATGTTCCATCTTCGTAGCCTTTTACAATTCCTTGGGTCTTCACATATTCAATGGCTTCGGCGTATGGGTGAGAATCCGGAACATCCGAAAAGCTTTGTGCCAAAGCCGACAGAGAAGAGCAAAGAACAAAAACCAATACAATACTGGCGAGGAATGGAGAACGGAACATAACAAAGAAAAAAGGTGTTCAATACTATAGTCGTAACCAGGTTACACTATCCCCCATCATTTCTTCCATTTTTTTATCTGCCAGAAAAATTCCGCATTTCTTCCCAAATTTCTACACTTTTTAATGGCGTAGGCGAATGCGTGCGAATAAAGGCAAAGAGATGGAGAAACAGGAGTTCTTCCTCTGATTTTTTGAGGCGGATACACGCCGTATTTTCCAAAGGTTCTCGACTCGCAAAAAAAAGAGTTTTTAAAAGTGGGAACGAAAGAGGACTGGCATCCACTGGCGCACACGCCAGATGAAAGACTCCATCTTCCGTATGAAAAGCAACACTGGTATCCTCGGTTTCTGTAAACCCCCTGCCACACTGATGACAGTGTTTGTAAGAGGGAAACATCCCCAATCCGGTAAAAAAACGAAAGAAAAAACCAATAAGCACCATATTATTTTTTTGGGGAGCGCGAATAAGCTCTTCCCAGAGCAAAAAGATAGGAGAAATGGGCTGGTGATCGAATAAAAACCGTCGAGAAACCTCTGATGCTACCGAAAGGAGCGCGAAACAAGAAATATCCGATGCCGGCTGTGCCAAAAGCGTTGCCCGAATAAGCGGAGGGATTCCATCCGGTCTTCTGGTATGCAGCCGTTCATACGCAATGCAAAAAAAAGGCTGGAGAATACCACACAATTTACTCTTTTTTTTTCGGAGTCCTTTTGCCACCAGCGTCATTTTCCCTTCTTCTTCGGAAAAAATCTCCAAAAAAACATCTACCTCATTCATGGGTCGCGAGGCAAGAATTACGGCATGACCAGTGATAAAGGATGCAGGATTCAAGAGGTGAGAGGTGAGAAGTGAGATTTGAGATAATAACTCTTCGAAAAACATGAAGGAGTATGTAGGGACAGGTTTATAACCGGTCCTCAAAAACCAGGATAAGAAATGAATTGCAATAATATGAGACGCCCCAGCGGGGCGTCTCTACAGAAACCACGCCTGTTATTCCATCATTTGTAATTCGTCATTTGTCATTCCCTAGATTGCTTCGCAAGCTCGCAATGACGGAACATTCCCAATTCCAAATTCTTAATTCTCTAGTCTCCTCCTGCCAATAAATTTTTCTGGCGTAAATACTTCTCCACCGTAGTAAAGGAAACCAGCAGTGAAATCGCAATCACACCCATAGAAAATTCTGGCATAATCCCATAGAATTGGTTCAGGAGAACATTAAGGGTATCCGCCATTTGATGCCGAGACTCAATGGTTTCAAAAACGCTCAGCACTTGGGGCACAACGGTATACCAGAGAACAAATAAAATCCCCATTCCAAAGGCTCCTCCAAAAATCGTAATAAAAACCCCTTCCAATAAAAAGGGTGACCGAATGAGGAGGTGAGATGCACCCACCAATCGCATAATAAAAATTTCTTTTTGCCGGAGCGCGAAAGAAGAAGAAATAAACGCCCCCAAAACAGACAAAATCCCAAAAAAGAAAATGAGTGCGAGGGAATAAATCCCCATCTGGAGAAACCCGAGCACATCCAATACCCGCTGAGATTGTGTCCGCTGCTTTTCATTTTCTTTCATGGCATCCACATCAATAACACCCGAAAAATCGGGAGAAAGAAAATAATCCTGGAGTTCATTCACCGTCATAGATTTGGGAATAATCTCCAGAGATGCCCGAAAAGTATTTTTCAGGTCATCATGACGAATAATAAACTCAAACTCCTGAGGATATTTTTGATGAAACTGTTCCCGATTATCTTCTTGAGAAAAATAGTGATATTGCTCTATGTTTCCTGCTTCCTTGAGTTTTTCCAAGCGGTTTACGGTTTCGGTTACCTTATGCTCAGAAACTCCTTCCACAAAGAAAAATGCCAAATCTACTTCTTTTTTGGCAGTGGCAATGCTCTGTTTCGTAATAATCCCCATGAGAAGGAGGAGAAAAATAAGAAAAAAGAGAATCGACAAAAATACCACCGTCCAAATACTTTGCACGGGAGAACGAAAAAACGGATCAAAAGCCGGTCGAATAAAGCGCATAAGGGTTTGCATATCTCAAAAATTATACTCCTACCAATTGGAAAACATATCCTTCTTTTTAATAAACCAATAAAAAAAGTAAAAAAAGAGAAACAAAAGAAAAACAGTTCCCCCTACTACCCCAAAAAATCCCCACTCCGTTAGTTCCCAATAATTTCTGAGATTCATACCAAAAAAACCCGTAATAAGCGTTCCAAATGCCAAAATCGTCGTTCCCACACCAGTAAAGAGATCAAGACGAATAATGGTATTCCGGATACTCGACATCTTCAAATTCAAAATCTCCTGGGTATCGTCAATATCTTCTTTTTTCTCAGAAATTTTATTCGCAATTTCAATCGCCAACTCTAACGCATTATCCAAAATAGACTCGATGTTTTCGAGCGGAAAAATTTCTTCTGTTCCTTCCGAAAGGCGAAGTTCTGCCATTTCTTCATTATCTTCCAAAAGATCTTCCAAAGAATCTTGAATTTCCTGCACTCGTTTTTCCAACCGAGAAATTCGTTTTTTTAGGGTCAACAGCTTTTCAAAGAGTTCTTCCGTTGGCTTATCAGAAATATCCACCAGCGTTTTTGTGAGCGTTTTCTCAAAATTGATAAAGTTTGCTTCAATCCGTTCAAGCGTAAAAAAAATCGCAGACTCTAACACCAAAAACTCAAAAGGAGTATGGGTATCTTCTCCCTTTGTTTTAATTTTATCAGAAATAAGCTCCACAAACTCCCGAGTCATCTTTTCATGCCCGGAAAACAAAATATACGCCCGTTCTTTCCCCACGACCATTTTTAATTCTTCCAAATTTACAATAACCGAATCCCCTCGAACAGAAATAGTAGAAAGTTGGCGGAGTAAAAGAACAGGACGGAGATCGCGGCTATGGAGGCGGAAGCGCTCCGAAAGATCTCGTTTACTGACTTCTCGAACTTCCAGAGTGCCATCAGGAGCAATGCGAAAAGCGTTCATATTTTAATCCAGGCTACCAATGTGTGCATCTTTTTGCCATATCACCAAAAGGGGAACCGCAATGAGGATAGAAGAATATGTTCCCACCACAATTCCAAAGGCAAGAGCAAGGACAAAAGCAAAAATACTGGAAGGGCCCATAATCAGCAATGCCACTAAAACGAGTACGGCAGAAGTAGAAGTATGAAGAGACCGTCCCATGGTTTGCCAGAGAGAATTTTCTGCCAAAAGAGAAAAATCTTTCACTTTTTTCCCTTTTAAATTTTCACGAAGACGATCGAATACCACAATGGTATCGTGCACCGAAAACCCGAGAACTGTTAAAACCGCCGTTACAAAGAGTGAATCGACTTCTATATCTATAAATCGTCCTAAAACGGCAAAAAATCCAGAAATTAAAAGAACATCATGGAGAAGGGCCACCACCGTTGCCATTCCAAATTTCCAAGAAGAAATCCCCTGAGGAACACTTCGAAATGCCCACGCCACAAAAGAGACAATGGCTAAAATAGTAACACTAATAGCCCAAAAAGCCTGTTTTTTAAAGTATACTCCCAAAGTAGGTCCCACACTGGATACTCTCTCAAGAGTGGGAACAAAATTTTGTGTTTTGATCGCTTCTAAAAGCTTCACCTGTTCTACCGGAGAAACCAGATGAGAACGGAGCAAAAAAGTTCTTCCTCCTTGTTCTTCAATCACTTTTAATCCTCTGTCCGCACCAACCGCCGTATCAAAAATTTCAGTCATCTTCTCTTTTGGAGGAGTAGTATTTACAAAAGAGATCTCCAATTCTGTCCCTCCCGTAAAGTCTATTCCCAGGGGAAGCCCAAATCCAGGAGCAAAGAGGAAAAAAAGACTCACAAGAGACAAAAGAATCGAAAACGAAAACCAAATTCGAGTCTTGGAAAGAATAGAGAAGCGCATGGGAAGAAGACAAAAAAATCAAAAAAACTGTAGCGGATGCAACTGGAAGATGCAAGATTTGAAGGGATCTATTATGAGGAGATGAAATAAACCATCTCAAAGGTTATTTTAAAAAAGTCCTCCCAAACTATTGGGAGGACTATAAAAAACCAGAAAAAACTATACACTCATCATTTTAATGGATACCTGCACGCCAGCGGGAAGATGAAGACTAGAGAGGGATTCTACTGTTTTAGGAGTCGTCTCCGTAAGATCAATCAATCGTTTGTGCGTTCGCACTTCAAATTGCTCTCGAGCATCTTTATTTACAAAGGTAGAACGATTGAGCGTAAACTTTTTCAGTTTTACAGGGAGAGGAACTGGTCCTGCCACAATTGCCCCACTTTGTTCAGCGGTAAAAACAATAACCTTACAAGCTTCGTCAATAACCGTATGATCGAAACTCTTAAGAAGAATACGAACCTTTGGAACTGCAGAAGTCTTAGCATCACTTTTTTTCGTAGCCATAGCGTGAAGATGTAAAAGAACGGATTTTGGGTGGGACATTTTGTAGGGGTGTGCCAATAGCACACCCCTACAAAAAAATTATTTCAAAATTTTGGTAGCGATACCAGCTCCAACGGTTCGTCCTCCTTCTCGGATAGCGAACTTTGTTTGGTCTGCAAGCGCGATAGCAGAACCAAGTTTAACAATCATCTTGATGTTATCTCCTGGCATTACCATTTCTACTCCATCTGGAAGAACAATTTCTCCTGTTACATCCGTTGTTCGGATATAGAACTGAGGCTTGTATCCAGAAAAGAATGGAGTGTGTCGTCCTCCTTCATCTTTAGAGAGAACATACACCTCTGCTTCAAATTCGGTATGAGGAGTAATAGACGCTGGTTTTGCCAACACTTGTCCTCGTTCAATATCATCTCGTTCAATTCCTCGAAGAAGAATTCCTACATTATCCCCTGCCTGTCCTTGAGAAAGAGATTTGTTAAACATCTCAACTCCTGTAATCACTACTTTTCGAGTAGCGTGAATTCCTACGAGCTCTACTTCATCTCCTACTTTTGCCACCCCTTGTTCAATACGACCAGTAGCAACCGTTCCTCGTCCCTTAATAGAGAATACATCCTCTACAGGCATCAAAAATGGTCGATCCAAGTCTCGAGTTGGCTCAGGGATATAGTTATCCAACTGATCAGCAAGCTCAATAATACATTTTGCCTTTCCTTCAAAATCTTCTGGATTTGCTAATGCCTGAAGAGCAGATCCTTTTACAAAAGGAATATCATCTCCTGGGAAGTTATACTTAGAAAGAAGATCTCGAAGTTCCAATTCTACTAATTCCAAAAGTTCTGGATCATCCACCATATCTACTTTATTGAGAAACACTACAATCGCAGGAACTCCTACCTGACCTGCCAAAAGAATATGTTCTCGAGTTTGTGGCATTGGTCCATCAGCTGCAGAACATACTAAGATAGCACCATCCATTTGAGCCGCTCCCGTAATCATGTTTTTTACATAATCCGCGTGCCCTGGACAGTCTACATGAGCGTAGTGTCGTTTTTCTGTTTCATACTCTACATGGGAAGCAGCGATGGTAATTCCTCGTGCCTTCTCTTCCGGAGCGTTGTCGATCTGATCGAATGCTCTTGCCTGACCACCGAACTTCTTTGAAAGAACGGTTGTAATTGCCGCCGTAAGTGTTGTTTTTCCATGGTCTACATGACCGATGGTTCCAACATTCACATGGGGCTTGTTGCGCACAAACTCTGCCATATAAAAAAGAGAAAAAGGACAAAATAAAAGTCGCTGTTGATTTTCCCAAATAGGGAGGGCTATTGTCAATTCTTATTTTCCCAAAGCTGCATGATTTTTAGAAAGGAGAGAAGATTTTCTAGAAAAAAAATTATTTCTTGCCAAAAAACACACTCTTCCACTGTTCTCGAACTGATTGATGCCGAACAAGAGATTGAGGAGAGATATCCGTAGCAATGGCTTCGGGGGAATGAACCGGTTTTTCAGGAACAATCACCACCACTTCTCCGGGGCGCGTTTGGTCGTTATTTTCTTTCGCAAAACGATCCAAATATTCCGCAGTAGAACGAATAATCCCCTCCTCTTCTAACACAATATTTTGGGATTTTTGACGATCTAATTCCGTCTGTTCTTCCGCAACAATCTGCTCAAATGAATGCACCTTATACATTTCTACTCCAATGAGATAGAGCAAAAAAAGGATAAAGAAGAGTCCCACCGCAATAAAAAAAGAAGCAAGCGGTGAAGAAAACCGTCCGGCAGTATTCATGATTTGAGAGGATAAATACGCACTCGTTCTACTCTTCGGGCCCCCATTCGCTCGATAACAATCGTTCCTCCAGGAAATGGAATACTCTCCCCTCTTCTCGGGAAGCGCTCCAAAACCTCTAAGATAAGAAGGGAAAGCGTTTTGCCCTGATTATTTTCATCTGGGTCTAAGAGGATTCCTGTTTCGTCATAGACTTCTTCCACCGTAATATTGGGCGGAGATGCCCAAATATTCTCATCAATCTTCCGAATAAGATCTTCATCTTCATCCGTTTCATCTTGAATTTCCCCAAAAATTTCCTCCAAAATATCTTCCATAGTCACCAAACCGGCAGTCCCACCATGTTCATCAACCACAATGGCAATATGCGTTTTTTGACGCTTAAAATCTTCTAACAGCTCCGCAATTTTTTTGGTAATGGGGATAAAAAAAGGTGATTTCATTTCAATATTTTTTACCATACGGTTTCGCTCTTTTTGCTCTGCAGCCTCTAAAATTTCGCGCATTGTTAAAATTCCTACCACATTATCCATATCTCCCTGATACACAGGGATTCGGGAGTATTGGTGTTTCCGGAAAAATTCGATGGCGGTTTCAACAATCTCTTTTTCTTCAATCGCAGTAATATCGGTCCGGGGCGTCATAATTTCGGATACTTTTGTATCTGAAAGCTCTAACACACTCTCAATTCGATCCCGTTCCTGAGAAGTAATTTCTCCATGTGCTTCCCCCATAGAAACCATTGCCAGCACTTCTTCTTCCGTTACTTTTTGCTGCTCTTTGTAGGGAGTAAAAAAGTTAATGAGGATTTCCAAGAGAAAAATAAAGGGAACAAAGACTTTGGTAAGAAAAAAAACAAAGGGGGCAATAAAGAGGCTATATTTTTCCCGATGTACTACCGCAATACTTTTGGGCAATACATCTCCAAAAATAATGAGAAAAAAGGCCACCACCACTGTCACCACCGTGAGAGCCATCCCCTTTTGATCACCATCGATCAAGTCATCGGTAAGAATCGTCGCCAGAACGGTAATAACCGTATTGAGAACATTATTAACGATAAGGAGTGTAATAATCACTTTTCGAGGATTTTCTTTCAGCCATTCTACGATTTCTACGGATCGTTTTTTTTTCGCTTTTAATGCCTTAATACGGCTCATCTCAAGGGACATAATGGCGGTTTCTGCACCCGAAAACAGTGCAGAAATAAGGAGTAAAAAGAGGAGAAGGAAAAATTCCACGGAAAGAAAAAAAATTACAAATGACGAATTACAAATAATGAAAGAGGAGTAGGGTCTGTAGAGAAGCCCCGCTGGGGCGTCTCATCTCATGAGAATTTATCTCTCAAGCCGTCTTATTCTGGTTTTGAGGACCGGTTATAAACCGGTCACTACAAGCCATATTTTTGGCGGAGACACATCACGACGCACTCACCATGATTTGCGTAAAAAAGACCTTCCATTATGGGAATGCAAAATATTGCTTACCAATAGTGCTTTCTATGGTTTTAACAATACTTTTGCAGGAACAGGAGAAATCTCCGGAAGGATTTTTTCTGCAGTTGGTGTAGGAGTGACAGAAGGAAGAACACTGGGCAAAGCATTTTCCAAAGAAGGCGAAGAGGTTGGCAAAGAAGTGGCTAAAGGAGAGACTACCGGCGCAGGGCTTAATACAGGAGTGGCTATCGTGGGAGAAGAAGCAGGAGAAACTATTTCAGCAGTGGTGCGAGGTACCAGAAAAATATCAGCACCAATCCCTCCTTTTATTAAGTGTATTGCCCCCGAAAATTCCTGCATATTTCCCACTCCAAAAGAAACCGATTTTTCAGCGGGAATCCGCATCCAAAAAGAAAGGAAGGTTTGAGAAAAGGGGCTTGAAACGACTTCGACAGGAATATTTTTTGAAGGAGAAGCGAATGAAGTCCCCTCTCCTAAAAATGCCTGAATGCTTTCTGGAACTTGGGCAACCAATACATTTTTTCCGGATTGTGCGATGGAAAGGGGCGGAAGCGACTGCTGAGTATTTCCTTTAAAAGAGAAAAGCACTTTATTATTTTTCTGCTGAGAAAGAGCTTCTATTACTTCTGGATTGGGAAAAAGCTCTTTTACAATGGTATTATCTGGCAAAGTGTGTTCTACCACTTGAGGAATATACTGCGCCAAAAAATATCGGAGTGCGTTTTGCAACACTTTTCCTTTTTCCACAGCAAGTGTTTCGGAAGGAAGAGAAAACAATACGCCACTTCCCTTGGGAGCCGAGAAAAGGAGCGTTTGCCCCGATAACAGAGGAAGTACATCGCGCTTCTTTTGGAGATTTTCACCAAAATTCTTTTTAATCAGAGATTCTTCCTGCGCTATAAGGGTCAACGCCTCAGAAAAATTTTGAGAACGAGCAGACTCTTCTAAAATATGGAGAAGTGTATCCCCACTCTGGAAAGAAAAAAACGATTCCGTATCCATCGGCAGAAGAACCGTGGGAATCGCCATGGACTGCAACGGAAGAGCCGCAGAAATGAGAGAGGTATCCCCAGGGAATTGAAATGCCCAATGATTCCCATTTTCGGTAATGGTTCCTCCAAAATGGGAATAAAAATCAGCAAAAAGAGATCCAAAAAAGGAAAGTATTTTTGCATTTTCTGGTGAGAGAAAGAGTTCCGTTGTTTTTTTCTCTTCTAACGGATTCCCCATGAGGAGCTGAAGATCTTTTGTATTGCCAAAAAACCACCCCTCAGCCATAAGAATACTGCTTTTAAAGACTGAAAAAAAAGGGTCACCATTCAGAGACTCGTCTCCAGTTTTCCAGGTATCGCTCAGTAAAAAGGAAATTTTTTGATTGGGAGTGCAAAAAATACCACCTTCAAAAGTATCACAAAAAAACGAAGGAAGCTCTGTTTTCAGGCGCGTTTTCCAAGTCTGCGCATGAAAAGGATCCGTAACGACGAAAAAAAGAGGGACTGGCTTTTCTTCTATGGTATATACCGCCACACCTTTTTCTTTTTCCCCTTTCCCAAAATCCTCTGGAAAAATATACCCAAAAAATCGTGCTATGGCCCCCATGTCCAACGAGGGGCTTTTTACCACCAGTACTAAATTTTTTGCCGGCAAAAGTGTGGCAACCGACTGAGCAAAAGGAGACATCTGAAGCCAAATACTCACCCCTAAAAATCCGAGCCCGAGAAAGAGAAAAATCATCCCCAGAACAGCTTTCCACCGAGGAAAAAGAGGGACTTGAGGCAAATTCGGTTTCTCTTCTGGAGCAGAAGAATTTTCATCTGATTTATTCCAAAAAAATGACATATTTCAAGAAAACAAAAGCAAAAATGAGTATACTGGAGTTTCCAAAAGAATCGAGTATTATTTTTGAAAAATTTTATCCCTTCGGAATTCCATCTAAAAAGGTTGTTTCCCATTTTTCCTGGTCTAACTTTTTATATACCGCTTCCACGCCGTCAATATTAATGGCGTGTCCCAAAAAAAGAACTCCATTATGAAAATTCATTTTTTCTACTTTCCCTTTTTTCCCGCCCCCTCCATCTTCACATTCATTTCCCCCTTCTGTGGTTCTTCCCACCATTGTAAGCCTCATAAGATCCGCCATTTTGGTCACTTTTTCATCCGTAATAAGCCCTGGAGACCGAATATACTGAGACCGTTTCCCCGTAATTTTTTCAATTTCCTGCGCGCTTTCCAACATTTCACGGTATGCCAATTGAAGATTGCCTGTTGAGCGGACAACTCGATTAAAATGAGCAGTTTTATCCAGTGCCGTTAGGGCATAATGGTGCATTCCGTGGGGTTGCAGAGAAACATGAGGGAGATGAGAAAGCTGAATGATTTTTGCTTTTATATCTTTGTCCTGCAATGCGATACCCGCCACAAAAATGGTAACGGGATACTCGGTCTCTTGGGCGATAATATCGAGAGAATGGAGAAGATTTGCTTTCCATATTCCCGAGTAAGGACTGCAAATATCAAAAGTAATCACTATTTTATCTGGCATAGGACTTTTGATAATCGTTCCCTTTGGCGCCTCAGAAACGGTATTCGTCAGAGTTTTATCCGCATCTAACTGCGACTTAAGAGTATCAAAAGAGAGCAGAGTGGGAACTGGAATAGAGATTGTTTGAATTGGTAAAGAGAGAACTCCTCCGGTGTTTTCGGGAATATTAGTTTTTAGCAGAGGAGTATTTTCCACAGAAAAATCTTCAAAGATATAGAACAAAAGCCCCATACTGATCATCACCATTCCGAGCGCCCCAAAAAAGAAAAGCCGACTCCAGAATAATTTCCCACAAAAAAAAGTATTCCAAATCTGAAATCTTTTTTTCCTCTGAAAATTTTAAAAAATGCCATACAAAAGGGAGAACCCAAAAATCAGTGTATCGGAGTAAAAAAAAGAATCGAGTATTCTTTTTTATAAAAATTGTAGAGACAAAAAAAAATTTGTCTCTACAATTCTTCACGCTGGAACATCGCTTTTTTTCCTCTCTATGGCACTTTTCGTTTTTGATTTTGGTGGACAATATGCACATCTCATTGCCAACCGGGTTCGGCGGTGCAAAGCCTACAGTGAAATTGTTCCCAATGATATTTCTGCCGAGGAATTACAAAAGAGAAACCCTAGCGGAATTATTTTTTCCGGCGGTCCGCACTCGGTCTTTGAAGAAAATTCTCCACAAATAGATCCGCAAATTTTGGAACTGGGAATTCCTATTTTGGGTATTTGCTATGGGCACCAAATAATTGCCAGAACTTTAGGAGGAAAAGTAGAAGCCGGAAAAGTACACGAATTTGGAAAAGCAGATTTTTTCCCAACCGGAGAGAGCAAACTTTTTGAACATCTTCCGTCTTCACTCTCTATGTGGATGAGCCACGGCGACCAAGTAACCGTTTTACCAGAGGGATTTCAGACAATCGGAACGACAAAAGATTGCGGAATTGCCGCAATGGAGCATTCCGAAAAACGGATTTTTGGCGTTCAATTTCATCCAGAAGTAACGCATTCTCTACACGGAATGGAAGTATTAGAAAACTTCGTAGCCCTCTGCGAAAAAGGTCAAGAATGGTCATTGGAAAATTTTGTAGAGGAAGAAACCCAAAAAATTCAAAAAAAATGTGAAGGGAAAAAAGTATTTCTCCTCGTTTCCGGCGGAGTAGATTCTAGTGTATGTTTTGCCCTTTTGGAAAAAGCATTAGGAAAAGACCGCGTTTTTGGATGCCTTATTGACCATGGACTCATGCGAAAAAATGAAGCATCAGAAGTAAAAGCAATGCTGGCAAAAGCAGGATTTGAAGGGCTTCACATTGAAAATGCCCAAGAATTTTTCTTGGAAAAACTGCACGGCGTAGCGGAGCCAGAAGCAAAGCGAAAAATTATTGGAGATGCTTTTTTAGAAGTACAAAATATCGTGAGTGAACGACTGCAACTGAATCCAGAAGAATGGCTTTTAGCACAGGGAACCATTTATCCCGATACTATTGAAAGTGGAGGAACAAAACACGCCTCAAAAATTAAAACGCACCATAATCGCGTAAAAAAAATTACCGAAATGATCGAGAGCGGGAAAATTATTGAGCCCATGGTCGAACTCTATAAAGACGAAGTACGAGCGGTAGGACGGATTTTGGGACTTCCCGAAGAACTTATTGCTCGGCACCCTTTTCCCGGTCCGGGATTGGGAGTACGCATTTTATGCGCAAAAGAAGAAAATACATTAGAAGACTCAGCCGCCATAGAAAAAAACATTGCCGAAAATTTTCAAAACGACCTTATTTCAGATGCAAAAATTTTGCCAATAAAATCGGTAGGAGTACAAGGAGACGGAAGAAGTTACCGCCATCCGTGCGTTTTAAAAATGAACAGACAAGAAAAAACACTCCCAGAAACAGAAAAATGGCAACAACTTGAGGTTCTTACTTCTCAAATTCCAAACCATTTTCCCGTTCTCAATCGCGTTCTGCTCCTCATCTCTGGGAATTTAGAAGATATGACATTTCAACCCCGCCCCCAAATTACCAAAGACCGCATTACAACTCTTCAAGAAGCGGATGCCGTTGTGCGAAATTTTTGCTTCGAAAACCAAAAAATTACTCAAAATATTTGGCAATTTCCAGTTGTTTTAGCACCAGTAGGAGGAGACGAAAAAGAGAGTATTATCCTCCGTCCCATTGAGAGTGAAAACGCGATGACTGCCAACGCAGCCCATCTTCCGTTTGAGTTTTTGGAAAAAATGGCAGAAGAAATAATAAAAAAATGCGGAAATAAAATCTCACACATCTTTTACGACCTGACCAGTAAGCCACCCGGAACCATTGAGTGGGAATAAGGAAAAGGTTTATGCTCGGGAAAGCGTCCGCAATAAACGCGCCTTTTCTCGTTGCAACATTTCCATCTCTCGAGGATTCCCCGTATATTCAGCGATCCGAATTTTTTTCTCCAAAAGGCGTTCTTTCCTCTTTAAATCATACCCCGAAGGTTTAGTCCGAAAAGTACCAACTCCAGAAGATGAGCCAAAAAGTGGAATTTGTAATACTCCAGAAAACATACAGAAGAAAAAAATGGGTATTTATTTTTTTATAAATACAATACCACATTTTTTTAAAAATGTAAAATTGGCAAAAAAGGTATTCTCTCCTAAGTTTCAATTCGAAGTGCAACAGGGGAAACAATAGAGAGCGAACAT
>JBAXIU010000014.1:0-30983 GCA_037138215.1 Candidatus Peregrinibacteria bacterium
CTTATGTTCGCTCTCTATTGTTTCCCCTGTTGCACTTCGAATTGAAACTTAGGTGCTATTTACTGTTTTTTTGATGATGTAGAAAATAAAAACTACAAAAATGTATCATTTACATTTTTTAAAAGCCCTTTTTTTCATTTCTTCCTATATTTGTTCCTTTTTTCTTCAGTGGATTACAACAAAAATGCTAATGCTTTTTTTATTTGCCAAAATTTTTTTTGGCATTGTGCATTTTGTATTGTAGAAAAATAATGGCGAGGATCCGTCACTCTCTATCCCACTGAGTAATTCAGGTTTTTCTGGCGTGGGGCATGGATTGCCGCGCTCACTCTTTGTTCGAGAGTGACTTGTGTTGGTTCAAACTTGTAGTTTGAACTTTTTTTTCGCACTTTTGCTATACTTCCAGAGCCTCCGAAACAATATTTCCTGGAGTTTTGGAAGCAGATGACTACCTCCAATTTTTAGGTTCCCCAACATACTGCTTTTGTGTTTTTGGCAATACACAAAAGAATTTTCTAAAATCTCAAATCGTTGATGACGGTGAAAAAGGTAATACCAGTTTTTTACCGTAAAAGTAACGAAGTACACGCCATTTTTTTCCGCGCGAGAAATACGAAGAGCCGGCATACCGATGTGTGATAATTTCTCTGAGAATACCAAAAAAAAGGTTCAAACTGAAAGTTTGAACCAACACATTCAGGGTTGTCCAAAACGCGGTATTAAGCTCAGGAGAAAGCCATATATTTGCATTCTGTGGAGCTTTGTCATTCCCGTCCCCGTGAAAACGGGGAACACGGGAATCCAGCCCATTGGGGAACATGGATCCCTGCCTTCGCAGGGATGACAAATATAAATGGCACCCTATTTCTCCTCTTAAATGCCATGGATTTTTACGATTTTTAAGTGAAAATATCCCTTATTTACACCATTATTTCAATGTTTTAGGCAGCTCTGACTGCAAGTTTGAACCAACACAGGGAAAACACTCCGTAATGTGTGTTTTTTCCAGTTTATTCTCCGCATCTCTCTCCTTCGGAAATCCGTTTTTCTAGCAGCGCTTTTGTTCCAATATCTTTGCGGTGAAATACGGGTCCGCTAATGGCTTCCATGGCTTTTTCTGCCAAACCTTCTGCTGTTGCAAAATCTTCATCTATTCCCACCACTCCAATAGCCCGTGATCCACAAAGTACTAATTTTTCTCCGTCTTCTGCCACAGAGGCAAAAAACAGTTCCACTCCTTCTGGAATTTTGGATTCGTCGATTATTATTTCTGATCCTTTTATAGGCTTTGTAGGATACCCTTCGGGGACCAGGTATTTGCACACGGTTGCCTTTTTACGAAATACCACCGGCACCGCTGCCAAATTTTCCGCAATAATTGCCTCACAAATATCTATAAAATCACTTTCTAATATGGGAAGAGCGTTAAGCGCTTCCGGATCACCAAAACGGGCATTGTACTCAATAAGTTTAGTCCCATTTTTGGTCCGCATAAAGCCACCATACATAATCCCGTGAAATTTTTCACCACATTCTTTTTCTACTGCTTTCATCACTTCTTCAGTAATTTGGTGTGCTTCTGCAATATTTTTTTCGGTAATAAAGGGGAGAATCGTAGGGAATGAAATAGTCCCCATTCCTCCTGTGTTTGGTCCGGTATCCCCTTCGTATGCTCGTTTGTGGTCGGCTATTGACGGCATGGGAACGGCGGTTTTTCCATCTACAAAAAACATAAGAGAAAACTCTGGACCTTCCAATTTCTCTTCAATCACCAGGGAATCGCTTTTTTCTAATATTTTTTTGGCTATTTCTAAGCCTTCCGCAATGGTTTCAAAGTGGTCGCCCTGAACAAAAACGCCTTTTCCGCCGCACAGTCCGTCATCTTTTACGACAAATTTTCCGTCTAATGTTGCACAAAATTCTTCCAATCCTTTTGTACTGGTAAAAACCTGAAATTGCGGATTCCCAGGAATCCCGTACTTTTCCACAATATTACGCGTAAATCCTTTTGAGCTTTCTAGCCGTGCACAGGTTTGCGATGGCGCCATACTTTCAATACCAATAGACCGAAGTGCATCTACCGCTCCCGCGCCAATGGGATCATCCGGACCAATAATGGCAAAATGAGGCTGAATATCGTGGGCAAAAGCTTTGAGCTCCGCAAATCCTCCTTTTGCGCCAAAGTTTTTTTCGGTACAAATTTCAAAACAGAGCGCTTCTTTGGCTATCCCTGGATTATGGGCACTCATAAAGGCAAAAATTTCTACCGTATATTTTTGAGAACGGTTGAGGGCTTTCGCAATGGCGTGTTCTCGTCCGCCGTTTCCCAGGAGCAAAATGCGTTTAGTGGTCATAGAAGGAAATTAAAAATGAAGAATGAAGAATATCGGATGAGTAGACCCATTTTCCCCAGTATTTTACAGAAAAGAAAAAAAAACTCATCCTTTATTCTTTTTTTTGTACAATTGCTTTTTTTCCGCTACACTCTCGCCGATTTATTGGACCGGTTTAAGATCCGTCCGTACACATTATTATTTTTTTATGGCTTCTCCAGAAAATTACTCTGCCGATAATATCCAAGTCCTGGAAGGGTTAGAAGCAGTGCGCAAGCGCCCCGGAATGTATATTGGATCTACCGATGTGCGGGGACTTCACCATCTTTTGTGGGAAATTGTAGATAACTCCATTGACGAAGCCATGGCAGGGCATTGTACCCGTATTACCGTTACCCTCCAAAAAGACGGAGGATTTCGAGTGCGAGACAATGGACGAGGAATTCCCGTTGATACCCATTCGAAAACCGGAAAATCGGCACTGGAAACGGTTATGACCGTTCTTCACGCCGGAGGAAAATTTGGTGGTGGCGGGTATAAAGTATCGGGAGGACTGCACGGGGTAGGAGCGAGTGTGGTAAATGCCCTTTCTAAAAAGGTTATTGCGCAGGTACACCGAGATGGAAAAATTTGGGAACAATCCTACGAACGAGGAAAAGTAATGGGAGATATTGCTGTGGTGGGAGAAAGCAAAGTAACGGGGACAGAAATGACCTTTTATCCTGATAACGAGATTTTTGAAACGCTGGAAATGGATATGGAAACCATTTACACCCGTCTCCGCCAACAAGCATACCTGACCAAAGGAGTGGAAATTACGGTTGTAAATGAAATCCCAGAAGAAACAACAAAATACCGATTTTATTTTGAAGGAGGTGTGAGCGCGTATGTTCGACATCTCAATGAAGGACGAAATGCCCTTTGCAAAGTTATTTCCGTAGATGGAGAAGAAGATGGAGTGCTCATGGAAGTGGCGATGCAATACACGGATTCATTTTCCGAACATATTCTCACTTTCGCCAATAATATTCATACGGTAGAGGGGGGAACCCACCTCACCGGTTTTAAAGCGGCACTCACGAGAACCATTAACACTTACGCCCGGGACAAGGGGATTTTAAAAGAAAAAGATGTAAACCTGACGGCAGAAGATGTGAGAGAAGGGCTTACTGCAGTGATTTCTATTAAAATTGGAGAACCGCAATTTGAAGGACAAACCAAGGGAAAACTCGGAAACTCTGAAGTGCGGCAGATTGTAGAAAGCCGTTTTGGAGAACGATTTACCGAGTTTTTGGAAGAAAATCCAAACGAAGCCCGCAATATGGTGAGCAAGTGTTTGCTTGCTGCCCGTGCAAGGCTTGCTGCCAGGGCTGCCCGTGATACCGTTATTCGAAAAGGTGCACTAGAAGGACTTACTCTTCCCGGAAAACTGGCAGACTGTTCCTCTCGTGATCCAAAAGTATCAGAGCTCTTCATTGTCGAGGGAGATTCGGCAGGAGGTTCTGCGAAACAGGGACGAAACCGAGAAATCCAAGCCATCCTTCCCCTCCGAGGAAAAATTTTGAACACCGAACAGGCTCGGTTGGATAAAATGCTGGCAAACAACGAGGTGAAAAATCTGGTTATAGCCATGGGAACCAGCATTGGAGAATCTCTCGATATGGACAAACTCCGCTACCACAAAATTATTGTCATGACCGATGCGGATGTGGATGGGCTTCATATTCGAACGCTTATTATGACGCTCTTTTTTCGATATTTTCGAGATATTATTGATAAAGGACATTTGTATATTGCCAATCCTCCACTCTACAAACTTACAAAAGGGAAACAGGCAAAATATGCCTATTCCGACAGTGAACGAGACGATATTATTATTGGATTTGGAGGCGAGGTAGAAGAGCGTACTGAGGAAATGGGAGCACTGGAAGAGGATGAAGTATCCGACAAAAAGGGTCCCCGTATCGGAATACAGCGATATAAAGGGTTGGGAGAAATGAACCCCGAACAACTGTGGGAAACTACTATGGACCCTGAACAAAGGACCCTGTTTAAAATTAGCATTGAAGATGCAGAAAAAGCAGATAAAACCTTTGAAATGCTCATGGGAGCAGAAGTGCTGCCCCGAAAAAAGTTTATCCAATCGCGAGCGCGATACGCGAAAAATATTGATGTATAAAAATTGCATTTTCCCCTTCCTATGAACCAGTCCACCGCTGTAAAAGTTTTGGCATCGGGGAAAAGCGTGTTTCTTACGGGGGCGCCTGGAGCGGGGAAAACACATCTCTTGAATCGTTTTATTGGGTATCTTCAAAAACGCGGAGTAGTGCACGCCATTACCGCCTCTACCGGAATTGCGGCTACCCATATTGGTGGTATTACGCTTCATTCTTGGTCGGGTATGGGCGTAAAAGAGGAGGTGAACGAAGAAATTATTGAGAATCTCCTCAAAAAATCGCAACTGAAAAAACGCTTTGAACAAACAGAAGTGCTCATTATTGATGAGGTTTCTATGCTTACGCCTGGGCTTTTTTGTGCCATAGACGAAATCTTAAAAAATATTCGGTTTTCTCAGGAGCCTTTTGGAGGGGTACAAATGGTGCTTACGGGAGATTTTTTTCAGCTTCCGCCTATTCAACGCAACAGAGATGAGAATGAACCCCGTTTTATTTGGGAAACGGAAAGTTGGAGAGGTTTAAGTCCTGCGGTGTGTTACCTCACGGAACGGCACCGACACAGCGAAGAGGAATTTATTCGTCTGCTCGATGAAATGCGTTTGGGGAGCGTTTCGCAAAAATCTCGAAATCTTTTGGAAAAATGCCATCAAAAAGAGATTCCCGAGTCTCTTTGTCCGACTCGTTTGTATACCCATAATGCGGATGTAGACCGCGTAAATGCCACGGAACTCTCCAAAATCTCGGCTCCTACAAAAATTTTTACTGCCCTAACGGAAGGAAAAAAGTCTATTGCTGAGAAAATTTTAGAATCTTCCCTGGTTTTGGACGAACTCCAACTGAAAAAAGGGGCACGGGTAATTTTTATTAAAAATAATTTTGAAAAAGGCTTTGTAAATGGAACTTTGGGGGAAGTAGTGGGCTTTGATGAGCGTACCAATGTGCCCATGGTGCAAACAGCGAGTGGAAAACTTTTATACGCCGATCCGGAAGAATGGAAAATAACGGATGAATGGGGAAAAGCGGTGGCGAGTGTTATTCAGGTTCCTCTGCGCCTGGCATGGGCAATAACCGTGCACAAAAGCCAAGGAATGACTTTGGATGCGGCAGAAATAGATCTTTCCAAAGCGTTTGAGCCCGGACAAGGATATGTAGCGCTCTCTCGGGTGAAGAATTTACAGGGGCTCCGGCTTTTAGGTCTGAATGAAATGGCCCTTCGGGTTGATCGCCAAGTATTGCAAAAAGACCAAGAAATGCGGAATAACTCTTATAAAATAGAGGAAAAATTTTTCAGTTCTCCCCTGAATGAAAAATATCCTCCGCTTTCCGAAACCCAAGAAAAAGAAATATTGGCACGGGCTCATTCTAAGCCAGAAAAAAAAGTTTCCACCATGCTCATAACGCTCGAATACCTGAAAAAAAAACTTTCTCTGGAACAAATTGCCGAGGAACGCGGACTAACCATAGGAACCATTCTGAAGCACCTCTACGATTTGAAATATCAACATCTTTTAGATTTTTCACTGACGCACCTCTTACCTCCTTATGCTGATTCAATTTTAGAGCTCATGGAAGAGGTGAAAGAGTCTGATGACCCGGAAGATTATAGTGAAAATGGAGAGATTCGTTTGAGTGCGGTTTTTCGGGCGGGAAATGAACAGTATTCGTACGATGATATCCGGTTGGTCATGATGATTGGAAAATCGTGAATCAGCAAAAAACAGAATTAGAACATTAAAAAATATTCTAAAAAACAAAAAATAATAGCCTTTATTTCTCCCTTGAAAAGGGGAGTGGAGATTTTATTTTTTTATTGTAATTTTTATTGCTTTATTCCAAAATCCCAGCCCGAACGCTGGGGAGAAAAATGTTCCCGTTCGGCTGCTCTTTTTTTGTTCTTATGGATACTCTTCAAACGACTTCTTTAGGTTCTGCTCTTGTTTTTTCTGTGCTGGCCGGAACCATTATTGGGGTCGAGCGGCAAATGAGTAGAAACAGTCGGAAGCATTTGGGAATGCGCGATTTTGGATTGGTCGCACTGATGGGGTTTTTGGCGAGTGTTCTTTCTCCTGTTTATCCCTTTATTTTCCCCATGGCATTTTTAGGGGTAATGCTCTTTGCTATTGTTGTTTTCTGGTTTGAATCTCTTCATCGAAAAGAGGAGGGAAAATATGCGGGGGTAACCACTATTTTAACCTTTGTAATCACTTTTCTCATTGCCAGTTTGAGTGTTTTGCATTTGGAATTTTGGTTTTTGGCAACCATTATGGTTCTGGTTCTCATGATGCTGGAACAAAAGCAGGAACTCCATACCTTCGTTACCACCATCGATCGCGGAGAGGTGTTTGATTTTTCCCTTCTCCTCGCTATCGTGCTCATTATTACTCCGCTTATTCCCGATGGATCGGGGATTACTATTCCCCTCTACAGTACCGAGATGCACGCCTGGACGACCGGAAAAATCCCATTCCAAACCCTTTGGAAAGTTTCTTATTTTGTGAGCCTTATGAGTTTTGGCGCACACTTTATTACAAAGTATATTCGTGGAAAATATTCTTTGCCGATTGCGGCATTTTTTGGAGGACTGGTTTCATCATTGGCAACCGTTGCCCTCATTATGAAGCAGTCTAAAACACAAAAAATCTCTCATGACAGTATCGTTTTAGCGTATTTGGCGAGTGCTACCGGATCCATTTTAAAAGATTTTGTGATTGCTTTTGGAGTGTTTGGGGCGGTATTTATGGAAAAAATAACACTGCCATTTATTGCTATTCTCTGCCTCATGATGACCATGACTATTATGGCTTTTAGAAAATCAAAAGAAGGAAAAGAGAGCATAAAAATTACGGATCGGCCAATCCCGCTGTACTTCATTGCAAAGTTTGTCATGATTATTTTGGTATTAACCATTATAAACCAGGTGTTGAATTCTCTTTTTACCGAGTCCTGGATAAAAGTAATCAACCTGTTTCTTTCCGGATTTGTGAGTTCTGCAGGGGCGTTAGCGGCTACCCACGGAGTAAATTTAGATGATACTTATTTAGGAGTGGCAGTCTTATTAATCCTCCTCGGAAGCATTTTGGCAAAGTTTTGCTACATTATTAAACATATGCCATTTAAAACATGGCATCTATTTGGGCTTCCCATTGTATATATGATTATTGTTGGTGCCATAACCTTTTCTATAACATTCCTTTAGGAAAGTATTAAAAAGATCAAAGATTTTCACTGATAATAATGGGGGTTCTTCGTTCCTGGCAATAATAGAGTAATCCTGCTGTAGATTTTTCTGAGGATTTTGAAAAATCTTTTCTATTCCAAATCTCTATAACAGTGCTTTGGCAATACTAAAGTAGATAAAAATACTGAGGACATCTTGAATAATGGTTCCGATAGGACCGCTGGCATTGGCAGGGTCGAGGTGAAGTTTGCGGAAAAAAAATGGGAGCAAGATTCCGGTAATGAGGCATGAGAAGGATGCAAAAATAACACTGAGAAATAATATAACGCCAATAATGAAGTTTTCGTGGAAAAAAATCATGCTTATGCCCCACATAAAGAGTCCAAGCATTACAGCAATAACTGAGAGGATACTTGTTTGACGGAAAAAGTAGCGCACAATGTTTATATCTCGAAACATCGCCATATCGCGAATAGTATAGGCCTCCATTTGTGTCCCAACGGCATCGGTAATATTGGCAATAAGCGGGATAAATGCGACGAGAATAATATTGGTGGAGAGTATTTCTTGAAATTGGTTTACCATCCCTGCCGCAAACATTCCACCCAAAAGCCCGATTAAAAGCCATGGGAAGCGACTCCAAACAGCTCTTGGGATGGAAGTGGTAAAAATATCATCTTCATTTTCGCTGAGATGCTCGTGGATTCCAGATAAATGGAGAATATCTTCTCTCAATTCTGTATGGAGGATTTTTAAAAGTGAGGGAGAGGAGATAACCCCTAAAAATTTTCCGGTTTTTTTCTCCACCACGGGTACCGATCGGCATTCGTGTTGAAGCGCTATGTACGCCACTTTTTCAGGGAGAGTTGCAGGACCGACAGTGATAAGTTTTTTATTGGAGATGAGAGATGAAAGAGTTGTAGATGGAGAGGATGTATAGAGGTCGGAGAGGTGTACTATCCCCATTAAAACTTCATTTTCTCCAATATAAATTTCCTCGATGTTTTTAAAGTTTTTTTCCGCATTGTGGAGGAGTTCTAACCCTTCTGAAACCAAAAGTTTTCCTGGGAAAAAGGGGACATGGTTTGTAATGTGGTCTTTTGCGGTTTTTATACGGTGTGATTTTTCAGTAAGGAGGGGCATAGAAATGAAGAAAACGAGCCGTATGGTACCTCTTTTTTGCAAAAAATGGAATACGAAAAACGCAATATGCGTGATATCATGGAGATGAAAACGATATTCTGTTTCTTCTTTATGAAATTTACGATTCTTACTATTGGAAAAACAAAAGAATCATTTGTGCAAGACGGTATAAATGAATATCTTCAAAAACTTCGTCCCTTTGCCGAGGTGGAATTTATAATTCTTCCCGAAGAAACCATTAAAAAAGGAATGCCGGATGAGGAGATAAAAAGAAAGGAAAGTGAAAAAATGTTGTTAGCAGTTCCTCAAAATAGCACCTTGGTGGTTTTAGACGAGCGGGGAAAAAGTATAGCTTCACCGGTATTTGCCAAAGAAATAGAAATATTTCGGGATACTAAAGGGGGGCATTTTTCGTTTTGTATTGGCGGAGCGTTGGGACATTCTGAGGTTATGAGAAAATCAGCAGATCTGGTTTTATCCCTTTCTCCTCTCACTTTTCCGCATGATTTGGTTCGGGTTTTTCTCCTCGAACAGCTCTACCGGGTGTGCATGATTCTGGGAAGAAGATCATATCATAAATAAAATGATTTGACTCTTGATGCCCCCATTTCCTATAATCCTCGAGTCTTTTTTTTGACATCTTGAAGCGCCTCCGAAAAAACGAAGAAATTCGGGTTCCACATATTCGACTCATTGATGAGCAGGGAGAACAATCTGGTGTTGTTTCTACCGATGAGGCTCGTGCGAAGGCAAAACTTGCGGGGCTTGACCTCGTAGAAATTTCTCCTAATGCCGAACCACCGGTATGCAGAATTATGGATTTTGGTGCGTATATTTACGAGAAGAAAAAACTCGAAAAACGCCAAAAACTTACGGGGAAGGCACAGATGTCTAAAGAAATTAAATTTGGAATTCGGATCTCTGATCACGACTTTGAAGTCCGACTAAACCGAGCAAAGGGGTTTTTAGAAAAAGGACATCCCGTTCGTGTCGTCCTCCAGTTTAAGGGGCGAGAGCAGTCTCATGCCGAAATTGGGGTCAAGAGACTCGAAGAAATGAAGGAATCTCTGGAGCTGTTTGGGAAACAAGAGTTTTCTCCCAAAACGCAAGGACGAAGTATGGTTACCGAATTTAGACCGCTTGCGAAAAAAAAGTAATTTTTCTCCTCTTTATGGCTATGAAACTTGGGAAGGTTGGCAAACAAAAAAGCCGAAGTGCTGCCAAAAAACGATTGCGAAAGACCGGAACGGGACAATGGGCGTTTGAAAAAGCAGCTCATAATCACCTCCTCATGCAAAAATCAAAGCGCCAAAAAAATAAGGTGTCTAAATTTGTTTCTCTTTCTACCGGAGAGGCGCGTGTGGCGAGACGGCTTGTTCCTGGTTCATAAATTAATTCCATCATTCTTTTTTCTTTTTGTGTATGAGATCTACCAATAGCGTTGCCCGAAAGGCACGGCATAAAAAAGTTTTAAAACTCGCCAAGGGATATAAATGGGGGCGAAGTAAACTGTACCGATTGGCAAAAAATGCCATTACCAAAGCAGGACAAAATTCGTATCGAGATCGTCGACGAAAAAAACGAGATTTTCGACAACTCTGGATTTCTCGTATTTCTGCTGCTGTTCAGGCAATGGGGAAGAGATACTCCGAGTTTATCAACCTCATGACGGTAAAAAAGATTATTGTGAATCGTAAAATGCTGGCAGATATTGCGGCGCGAAACCCAGATATTTTTACCAAGATTGTAGAAAAAGTGTACGCGTAAGAATTAAAACAAAACCTGATATTTTAAAAAAGAGAGCTTTTGCTCTCTTTTTTTTGTTCTTCAATGGTGCCGCGGGAGAGACTCGAACTCTCAAGGATCGCTCCACCGGCTTCTAAGACCGGCGTGTCTACCAATTTCACCACCACGGCATATATTCCATTCTTTTTCATGGTACTCATTTTTTTATTCTGTGCAAGAAAAAGTCTCTGTAAAATCCCCAAAAATTCTTTTTATTGACCATTTTTGTCCTGATATGCTACCCTTTGCCTGGAAATGCAAAAAACCGAAGGGAAGAGTAAGAGAAGGAGACAAAGGAACTTCCAAATTTTCTATACTGAATCACCACTTTCTTTTGAGAAAATTTCTCTGCTACAGAGAAAATGGTGCCTCGTGAAATATTCGTTTGGGATATAATCCTTTGGAAAAATGCGTTTCTACACCGTCATTTTTCTTTTTTTTGTATGGATATCTTTTTAATAGGAATTTTAGGAACCGCTATTGGAGCAGCTGCCGGTTATTTTTTGGTAGGAAGAAAAAAATCATTAGAAATAGAGGCTGATTTGGAGCGGAAAATTCGAGAGGCGGAAAAAAAAGTGGTGGAAGAAGAAAAAAAATCGTTTGATATTGAGCGAAAAAATAAGGAGCTTGAACGGGAAGGCGAGCGGCAATCTCAAAAAATGATGGAAGATGCGAAGGATGAAATCTCAAAGAAAGAACGAGAAATAGAGCGAGAAAGTGCCAGACTGGAAGAACGGGAAAAATCTCTGGATGAAAAAGTAAAGAGTGTGGAAGAGCAAAAGTCGTTTTTCAAAACAAAAACGGAAGAATTGGAAGAAGAGAAAAGAAAAGCATTAGAAGTTCTTCAAGAAGAGCAAAAGAAGCTCTCTGAAGTGATTAAAAAGGAGGAAACCGCGCTGGAACAAATTTCCGGGCTTAGCAAAGACGAGGCAAAAGAGGAGCTCTTTGCAAAAATTGAACAAACTGCAGAGGAAGACCTGGTAAATAAAATGCACCGGTGTGAAGATCGTATGAAAGAAGAAATGGATGCCAAGGCTCGTAATACCATTGTCCAAGCCGTACAACGCCTTGCTTCCGAAGTGACTTCTGAAAATACCATTTCTACATTAGAGCTTGAAAGTGATGATTTAAAAGGAAGGATTATTGGAAAAGAAGGACGCAATATTAATGCCTTTGAAAGGACCACAGGAGTGAATATTATTATCGATGATACCCCCAGCACCGTCTTTGTTTCTTCTTTTGATCCCCTACGACGATATATTGCCGTGGAAGTATTAAAAGAGCTGTTAGCAGATGGTCGTATTCATCCGGCGAGGATTACAGAAGTGATGGCAAAAAAAGTAAAAGATACGGACAAGCTTATCCAAGAGGAAGCGGAAAAAGCGGTATACGATGTAGGAGTAACAGGAATTGCTCCAGAACTCATTAAAATTTTAGGACGCCTTAAATTCCGCACTTCATACGGGCAAAATGTGCTTCAGCATTCGGTGGAAGTAGCCCATGTGGCCGGACTTTTAGCCGAAGAACTGGGCGCAGATGTAGAAATTGCGAAGAAAGCAGGTCTTCTCCATGATCTCGGGAAAACCCTTTCCCAAGAAATTGGGGGAAAACACGCACTTCTTTCCGGCGATATTGCGCGAAAATATAAGTTGGATGAACGGATTGTGCACGCTATTGAAGCGCATCATGAAGATGTTCCGATTACCAGCATTGAAGCCTATATTATTCAGGCGGCGGATGCTATTTCTGCTTCTCGTCCCGGTGCACGCCGTGAAACTTCCGAAAAGTTTATTAAGCGCATGATGGAGCTCGAAGGAATCGCGACCTCCTTTAAAGGAGTGGATAAATGTTTTGCCATGTCGGCAGGACGAGAAATGTGGATTTTCGTAAATCCTGAAGATATTACCGATTTGGAAGCCTCCAAACTTTCATGGGATATTACGCGCAGAATTGAAAACGATGTGCAATACCCAGGAGAAGTAAAAGTGGTCGTTATTCGAGAATCTCGCTACCAACACACGGCAAAATAATATGAGATGAGTAGGGACAGGTTTATAACCTGTCCTTTTTTAAAATTTTTTGTTTTTTCATGTTTCTCGTTACGAAAGAATTTATTTTTGATAGTGCGCATTTTTTGCCCTTTTACGAGGGGAAATGTGAAACCCTTCATGGACACACCTATAAAATCCATGTAACGGTTCAGGCCCAAAAAGATGAAAAAACGGGTATGGCGTTTGATTTTGTAGAATTGAAAAAAGCGGTAAAAACAGAGATTGTAGATCTTTGGGACCATCAACTCATTAATGATCACATTGAAAACCCCTCTGCCGAGAATATGGCGGAGTACGCTTGGGAAAAAATGGAAGAGCATCAAATTCCTGTCTTTGAAGTAAAAGTTTGGGAAACCCCCACTTCTTTTGTGACTTATCGCGGAGGAAAAGAGTTTTAGATATTCATTCAAAAGGACACCAAGGGGCATCTGGAGTATGTGGGACCATTGGGGTCGTGGAGAAATTCGCGGGGGCATCCTTTTGTTTTGGCAATGGTTTCCATCCCATTCCAATGAGAAAAACTTCAAAACTCCTGTCTCTGCACGCTTGGGGTTTAAACACTTTTGCCGTTTGAAACCGAGACCGAAAGGATTCCACCCAAAATTCCTGAAAATCTTCACCCTGAAAAATTTTTGTGATGAGATGCCCTCCTGGTTTTAATATTTTTTCTGCTACTTCCAAAACCCGTTCGTTTAACTCAATACTTTTCCACTGGTCAATGTCCCGTACTCCAGAAGTATTGGGGGCAAGATCTGAAGTAATAAAATCCACCCGTTCGGTTCCTAAAAAATGAAGCACCTCTTTGAGGGTTTCATCCGCAAAAACATCACCCACAAAGCACTGAAAATATTGGGGGTTAGTTTTTGAAAACGGCTCAATGGGCTTTAAGTCTACTCCACAGAGTTTTCCTCGTTTTTGGCGTTCCTGCAAGATCTGCAAAAAACTCCCGGGGGCGCTGCCCAGGTCTACAATATTTCCATGAACAGGAAGGAGAAAGGGATATTTATCGAGAATCTCTTCCAGTTTAAAGGCACTTCGGGCACGATACCCCAATTTTTTGGCGAGGTGAAAATATTTATCCTGTGGGGAATAGGCTTTTGGCATAGAGAAAAATGGAGCCGAAGATCGGAATTGAACCGACGACCTACGCGTTACGAGTGCGTTGCTCTACCAACTGAGCTACTTCGGCAAAAACGAAAAATTCACGATTTAACCTGGAGCCGCCTTTGAGGATTGAACTCAAGACCTCTCCCTTACCATGGGAACGCTCTACCACTGAGCTAAGGCGGCACTTTTCAAAACATACTCGTGTATCTTCTCGAAAAATTAGTTTTCGTGCAAGATTTTTTCCCAATTCAAATGATATTTATTATTGAGGCTCAAAATACCGGGCAAATAACAGGGGAGCGAGCAACATTTCAATGCGTCCCAAAATTTGTTCTTTCGATTCGGTCGCATCCAAAACGCTGGCCCTTTTGGTAAATGCACACCGTTCTGCGAGCTCCGTCATACATTCTTGAACTGTTCCTAGTGTTTTTTCCGTTTCAAAAAGTTCTGTGGGGTTCCCTCTCTGTTCAATTCGAGAGAGCGAAACCTCCGGTGGGACATTACAAAAAAAAGTATAATCCGGCTTTAAACAGTGCTCCGCTAGCTGTTCCAAACGGTTCTGTACCACTCCACTGGCAACCCCGTAGGCAATAGAGCTCCAAACATATCGCTCACAAATGACTACTTTTCCAGCTTCTAATGCGGGGATAATTTCTTTCATGAGATGCTCTTCCCTATCCGCAAAAAAGAGGAGTTGGAAAGCTGCAGAGTGAAGAGCATATTCGTGCTGAAGAATTTTTCGGATTTCTTTCCCCAGTATTCCTGAAGACGGTTCTGCAGTTTTGAGCACCGACAATCCTTTTTTTTGGAGGGCCCTTGTTAAAAGCTCCGCCTGTGTACTGGTTCCGGATCCATCGGGACCTTCAAAAACAAGAAACATAAGAAATTTGTTAATGAGAATAAAAAGTTATTCCGGAAGTAATAATCGCAACCAGAAAAGAAAATCTTAAAAAATACATTTGCGTTTTTCCAGAAAATTTTCCAAAGGAATGCAGTAAAAATGATCCTAAATATCCCCCTAAAAGGCTTCCCATAGACCATGGAAGAAACACAGAAAAAATAAGGGTATTATAAAAAAAGCTCGCAATAACCACCACAAAAGTAGTGAACCATTCAATATAGTTTGCCTGAATCCTTAATCGGGTAATTTGGGTTTCATCAGGCTCTTTTATTCTTAAAAGTGCTAATAAAAAAACGCTAATTCCGGCTCCTAAAACGCCCTGATATATTCCTACTAAAAATACAGAAGCGAAAAATGTTTTTTGAGAAGCAAAAAATTTCGTAAAAAAAGGAGCAGATTCTGTGAGAATAATCGCCATGCAAACCATTGGAAAAATCCATTTTTGATCAATTTGCGCTATTACAGATACTCCAAAAATAGCGCCTAAGGAAAGAATAAGAGAAAGGACAAAATTTTCTTTCCAATGAATTATTTTCCATGTTGCCAGGGTGCTTCCAATACCTCTAAAAAAAGATCCAACCTTTATATTGCCAATGATACTTCCAGAAGAAACCCCAGGAATAAGAAGTTGAAAGAGGGGGAGAGATAAAAACATGGTTCCTCCAAAAAGAACTCCAATACTACCAATAATAATGCCCATAAACAAAAAGGCAAAAAAGGAGGGGGTTGTTCCAACGACAAAAATATCAGAGAAAAACATAGAGAGTAGCTACTATAAAAAAGTATACCGAAGGGAGAGAAATATACAAAAAAACCCCGTATAACGGGGTTGTTTTCGCAAAATGGCGGGACAGAAGGGACTCGAACCCTCGACCTCCGCCGTGACAGGGCGGCGCTCTAACCAACTGAGCTACTACCCCAAAATTTTTCCGGAGCCCTCTCATAATACTCAAAAAGACAAAGGAAGAGCAAGATTTTTTTTCTCTTTTTTTATCATAGAAGCGAGTTTTTTTGCCTTTTCTAAAAAAATTCCCCTTATGGGCACTTTATTTCTTGTCAACGGAAAGTCTTCTCGCTACCATAAGCGGGCTTTTTTTTACCCCTCTCTCAATGAAAACATGGCTGTGGACAAAAATTATATTTTTTATCCTCCTGACAGGAGTATTTGTTCTGGTGGCATTACCAGAAAATGCCCAAAATAATCTTCCCAATATTATAAAAGAAAGGGTTTCCAGCGCTAAATTAAAACTGGGAATTGATCTCAAAGGGGGGACTCAAATTGAGTACTCCATTGATTTCTCTGCAGCAGAGCAGCAAGTGGCGCTTTCAAAAAGCGATAATGACCCAAAAAATGATCTTCCGAATGTGGATCGAACAGAAATTGCGAATGGGGTAAAAGAAACCCTTCAACGGCGAATAGATCCCGATGGAACCAAAGAAGTGAATATTTCTGTGGTGGATATTGAAGGAGAAAAACACCTTACCGTTGCCCTTACTTCCGATATTGATACGCCAGAAATGAGAGCAAAATTGGAAAAAAGTATTGATCTCCAGTTTAAAGAGCCTATGACAGCCGATGATCGAAAAGCAATTGCGGGAACTATTCTTACCAAAATTACTTCTGGAAAATCATCTTTTGATTCTGCCGCAAAAGAACTGGGAATTAAGCCCCAAGATCAAGAACTTTCTCAAGAACAAATCAAAAGTTCTTTCCCCGGTACTGGTGAAAAACTTTGGAATGCAGAACTCGGAAAAATATTTCCAGAAGCCCTTACCACTGTGCAATATACTGTTTCTGGAGGGCAGCTGGTAAGCCAAGATATTGCATTGGTAGCCGTTCCAAAGGAAAAGAAGAAGAAGACAAAAACCATTCAAGAGGCAGAAAAGACTTTTGCCGTTGTAAAAAAAGACTTTCCACAATCGGGTGCTCCAAAGATTATTTCAGAATTAGAAACACCCATTGGAAGTGCAGTAGCGAAATTAAAAGAGGGAGAAGTCTCTGATGTGCAAGAGAATCAAACGGGGTATTTCTTATACACCAAACTTCCAGCGGTAAAAGATCAAGTGGCTGCAAAATTTGAAGAAATTGCTGTTTTAAAAACAGACCCCGCGGCGAAAACAAAAATTGATGCCGCAAAAAAATCTCTTACTCCCAAAGATAAAACCGTAGAAGAAGAAGTTTTGGTGCTGAGCGCCATTGCTATCGCAGATCAGTGGAAAGATACACCGCTTGGAGGTGCAAAATTTAAAAACGCAAAACCTTCTACTGATCAAAATGGCATTCCCGTGACTGCCATTACTTTTAATGATGAAGGAGCGAAACTCTTTGAAGAATTTACCGGACGACTCGCGGAAAGAACTAATCCCGTTTGTACCCGAGATGGAAAATCAGGAGGAGATCAATTTGCTATTTTTGTTGGAGGAGAGCTCATTTCAGCACCCTGTGTTCATGAAAAAATATCAGGAGGATCTGCCATTATTACTTCTGGTGGAGGGAATTATCAATCTGCCCTTGAATACGCTAAAAAACTCTCTAATGACCTGAATGCCGGAGCAACTCCTGCGCCTATTAAAGTGATATCTGAAAGAAAAATATCTGCAGAGTTGGGAGATGATGCGATGGAGAAATCTCTTATTTCTGCCGGACTGGGATTTTTGGCAGTGGCGATATGGATGCTCATTTTCTACCGATTTTTAGGATTTATTGCTATTTTGGCCCTCTCTTTCTACACCCTCGCCATTATTTTTATTCTTAAATTTTTCTCCTTTATTGTCCTTACTCTTGCGGGAGTAGCCGGTATTATCCTTTCTGTTGGAATGGCGGTGGATGCCAATATTCTTATTTTTGAACGAATCAAAGAAGAAATAAAAGATGGGAAAAATTTTCCTTCGGCTGTTGCTCTGGGATTTGAGCGGGCATGGACTTCTATTCGAGATTCGAATATTTCATCACTCATTACCTGTCTTATCCTCTTTGCGTTTGGGACCTCTATTATTAAAGGTTTTGCAGTAACCCTTTCGTTGGGAATTTTGCTCTCTATGTTTACCGCTATTACCCTTACGAGAATGCTGATTCTTGCCCTTACTCCAAAAATGATTACTAAGAAAAAAGCGCTTTTGGGGGCTTAAATAATATTCGTGTCAAAAAACCATATCCTTATCATCGGAGCGGGACCAGCAGGATTAACTGCCGCATTTGAGATTTTAGAAAAAACGAATGCTATTCCTATTATTGTGGAAGCCACCAATGTCATTGGTGGTATTTCGCAAACCGCGGAATATAAGGGGAATAGAATAGATATTGGAGGACACCGATTTTTTTCTAAGTCCGATAGGATCATGGAGTTTTGGGAGCGATTTTTTCCCCATGAATCTCCAGAAATAACGCCGGAAAAAACCGATATTCTCATGCTCATAAGGTCGAGGGTATCTCGGATTTTTTATCTCCGAAAATTCTTTTCCTATCCTATTTCTCTGTCGTTTACGACGCTGAAAAACCTGGGATTTTTTAATTCTATTGGTATCTTTTTTAGCTTTCTTTCTGCTCAACTGTTTCCTCGTACTACCGAAAAATCATTGGAGGATTTTTTTATCAACCGCTTTGGAAAAAATCTCTATCACACTTTTTTTAAAGATTATACCGAGAAAGTTTGGGGAAAGCCCTGTACAGAACTCTCCGCCGAATGGGGATCCCAACGCATTAAGGGGCTTTCGCTTTTTACCGTGCTTTGGAATGCCATTACCAAAATAATTCCTTCTCCTTTTAAAAAAACAGATTCTGTTGCGCAAAAAAATACAGAAACAAGCCTTATTGAACGGTTTTTATACCCAAAGTTTGGACCAGGGCAATTTTGGGAACATTTGGCTTTGGAAATAGAACAACGGGGTGGGAAAATTTTTATGAATGAATCCGTCACCACCATTAATAACGAGGGGCATATCATCTCTTCCATCGTTACGACCAATGCCAAAACCGGAAAAGAAACGGTACACGAGGGATCTCACCTTATTTCCTCCATGCCCATAAAGGATCTTTTTTTGGCGTTTTCAAATGCGCCAGAAGATATGGTTCATTTGGCAGATACTCTGGAATACCGAGATTTTTTTACAGTCGGAGTACTGCTTAAAAAACTTTCCCTCGCAGAAGCAAAACATATTCCTGACCATTGGATTTATATTCAGGAAAAAGATGTGCAAGTCGGACGAATCCAAATTTTTAACAATTGGAGCCCCTACCTGGTACAAGACTCCAGCAAAGTTTGGATTGGGCTAGAATATTTTGCCAATATTGGTGACGCGCTATGGAAAAAGTCCGACGAAGAACTGAAACAACTGGCGAGTGAGGAGCTAGAAAAAATGGGATTTGCCAAAAAAGAAGATATTGAGGATTCCTGTATTATCCGGGTTCCCAAAGCGTATCCAGTGTATTTTGGGAAAGGTTATGAGTCGTTTTCGGTTTTGCGAGGATATTTAGACGGCATTCCCAACCTGTTTTGCGTAGGACGCAATGGAATGCACCGCTACAATAATCAAGATCATTCCATGCTGTCTGCTATGGCAGCAGTGGAGAACATTGCCAGTGGCAGAAACAACAAAGACAATATTTGGCAGGTAAATGCGGAAAATGAGTATCACGAGGAGAAATAGCCCGCATTGAATCCTCCTTTTAAATTTGCTAGGCTCACGGTGCTTATTTTTTTGGAGAGATGAAATGAATCGCGTCTCGTCAAAAAATTTTCTTCCTCCCATGTTTTTCTTTCATCCCAAAAAATCTCGATTTTCGTTTTCTCCACTCTTCGTAAAAATAGGAGGTATTTTTCTTGCGCTGCTCTTTTTTTTCTTTATTGCTGGGGGCGCATTTTTGTATTATAGCCTGGGGGACCTTCGATTTTTAGCGTCTCATAGTCTCTCTATGGCGGGATTTGGAGAGAAAAAAACATACCTCGTGCTTCTTCACAATGATGGAGAATTACGGGCAACACTTGGATTTATTTCTGGGTTTGCGGTGGTCACCATGAGCAACGGAAAACCCTATATCGCTTTTTATGATTCGTATGATGTTGCACCGCCCAGAGAAATGATTCCGGCGCCCGCGCCTATGGAACATATTTTTGCAAAAGATGAAAAATATCAGGGGTGGGTTTTTCGAGATACCAATTTTTCTCCTTCTTTTCAGGAAAATGCTGCGCTTGCCGTACGGTTTTTGCAGTATGATGAACGATTTAAAAATATTGCCTTTGATGGTATTGTCGGAATCGATACCCATGCTATTGGAGCTATTTTGGACGGTGTTGGAGGAATACCATTCCAAGGAAAAACCCTTACGGCAGAGAATTTTTTTGAGACATTGGAATTCTCATCCAAAAATTTTGACCACCACGATGAGGTGGAATGGGAACAGCGCAAAAGTCCGCTCAAATCTATTGCGGAAAATCTTATTTCCGCAGTTATTAAAACCCCTTCCCAATGGGGAAATATTGCCGCTTCCGTGGTGCACGAAGCCGATACGAAACATATCCTTTTTTCGTGGACAGAAAAAGAGCTCCACCAAATTTTTGCCGACCGTCAATGGACAGGAGAGATGACAGCAGATCAGGCAAAAGCCTTTTGGGGAATTAACAGCGTGAATATTGGCGGCCGCAAGGGGGACCGATATATCACCAAAAACTTTGCTTCTTCTTTGTTTATAGATGCGAGTGGAGGAATAACGGAAACCTTTCGTATTTCGTTTACGCATGAGGGAACCCGGACTCTTAACTCTGACGAATATTTTGCAGATATGCGAATTTTTCGTCCCAAAGGTGCCGTTCTCACCAATGCAAAAGGTGATTTTTTTGAGAAAAAGCTTCCCAAAGCCGAAGAGCCTTCTTCCCTTCCCGAAAGCAATGAATATTCTTTTTTCTTTGGGCTTTCGCCCGGGGAACAAAAAACATTTACTCTCTCGTTCTCCTATCCGCAACGATTACAATATAATACGCCATTCCCTCTCTTCTTGTCGCCTCAAAGTGGCAGTGGGGGAGAAAACTGGGATATCGTTTTACGAGGAGAAGGAGACCTGAAATTTATCATGGATGGATGCGATGAGACGAAGAAACGAGAGAATATTTTTCTCTGCCATCGGGCAAGTACCACGGGAAAAATGCTGAATATCACCATGATTTCTGATACGACACCTCCGCTTTTAGAAAGCGGACAATTTCAGAACGATAGCACGGTGCTCTTGTATTTTTCGGAAAAACTTTCTCCCCATATTTTAGAAAGCCCTATTTCTCTCACCGATAAAGAGACAGGGGAAGCCGTTCCCATCAAATCCGTTATGATAGACGGGAAATCGGTAACGATCCATCTCTCATCTCCCGTGGATATTTCGGTGAAAAAGTTTTACACCCTGCGTATTCCAGAGCTTCGGGATCTCTTTGGCAATGAACCCGTAAAAGTACCGTTTGAGACGACGCTGGCGACCAAAAAAACGGATGAGCCCCTGTAATTTGCCATACACGAAAAAGTATGATAAAATTCGTAGAAATTTTTCATACTTTTTATGAGCCAAAACTTTAAACCCTACAGTTTTGAACAAATTCTTACCCTTACTTGGGCGTGTATTCAGGCGTATTTCCCCAAAATTTTAGCGTTGGGGATTATTGTGGTTGCTCCGGTAGGAATCCTTACCGCGGTGGTTATGCGGTCTTTTAGTATTCATAATTCTCCGCAAGAAGCCGTCATAGGAGCTCTTCTTATTGCTCTTCTGGGGGCTTTTTCTTGGATGTTTCTCAGTATTACTATTTCTATTTTCGTCTCCGAAGCAGCAGTGCAAAATACCCTCTCGGTTTCACAGGTTTTAGAGAAATCGCTCTCGAGAATTTTTCCGACTCTTCTCACTCTTATTATTGGAGGGATTCTCCTCTTTTTGCTGTTTTGTCTCTTCTTGATTCCCGGGCTTATTTTTTCGATTTTTTGGGCATTTATGTTCCCTGCGGTAGCCATTCGAGGAAAAAGTGGAATGGACGCTCTTTCCTACAGTAAATCATTGGTGAGCGGACGATGGTGGAATACATTTCTCTATTTCCTGGGTGCGGGGATTCTCTTTTGGATTATTGGATTGTTGATAGGAATGGTTTTTGGATTTGTCACTCAGGATGAGACTTCTCTTCTTATTCTTCGCGTTGTTCTTTCTGGAATTTCCAGTATTGTGGGAGTGGTTTTTTCTACTGTGTTTTTCTTAGTATACGAGCAGTCTCTTCCCTCCAATACGCTGGAACAATAAGGAAGAGCTCCTTCCCACATTGCATTTTCTGCGAGTTTTTGAAATAATACTCTCGATTTTTTCGAGTGATAATGCCTTCTCGTTTTTCATTGCCGTCTTTTAAATCGGTTCTCTCCGTACTAGTGGGAATTACCGTAGTGGGAGGAATTTTGGCGAGTAGTGCTTTTCTCCAGCACCGTCTTTGGGATGGTCAACAAAATCGCAATTATAGCGAAGACAACATTGCAGGGGTGGTTCCAAAAGGAGAACACTTGCGTCCTGCTACTATAGGTTTTGAGATGTTGGTGGCAGATGTTTTTTGGATTAAAACCGTTCAGTATTTGGGGGGAAATATTGGAAGAGAACGCCCTGCGCAATATGCGTTGGTGAATTTAGTCACGGATTTAGATCCGAAATTTGAGCGGGCATACGAAATGGGCACCACTTTTTTGGAAGCGGATGGAGACTTTGAGCATGCTAAATTGCTGTATTCTAAGTACCAAAAAAATCTCCCTGATTCTTGGCAAGCGTACTACAAAGCAGCATATCTGTATTTTTATTACCTGAATGATTACGACACTGCGATATGGGATTACGAGCAGTGTATGAAAAAAGTGGGATGTTTGGGCGGAGCAGAGCGGTTGTTACGCGTTGCACAAACCCGCAGTGGAAAATATCAGATAGCACTAGAAAACTGGACAAAGGTAATGCAAGACCCCAAAACTTCGGATGAGGATTATAAACTGGCAAAAATGCGTGTAGAAGAAGCCATGGAATTATGGCTTCTGAATAGTGCCGCAGAAGAATATCACAAAAACGGAAAGCAAATCGCGCAGCTTTCAGATCTCCTTGGATTTTCGTTTTCTGCTCCCAGTGGGAAACGCCTCAAAGTAGACCAAAACATGATCACTTCTCCTTTTGAAAATAATCCGTATCAGTGGAGTGAAAAAGAGAAAAGGGTGAGAACAAAGCTATTTTAGGGATTCTCTTCTGTAAAAGGGTTAAACTTCTTCTTCCTCGTCTTCATTGAGGTATGCTCTTCCTCGTCCTCCTTTAGGCGTCACCCATCCCTGAGGATCAAAATCGTATACGGCTCGTCCTACTCGTACAAAGGCTGGGCATTTTTGGAGATTAAGAACAATCGTTGCCTCTTTTACTTCTCGTACTTTTTTTACTTCATCAATAATATCTTGCTTTTTCATGGCTCCGTTCTTCTTTAAAACAATCGCAATGACATCCATAACCGTTCCGGGAACCATTCCCCATTTTGAAAGGGCATACAGACCTCTTCCGACTAATACAAAATCCGAATAGCGGATGAGCTCATTGTGAACGGCCTGAACCGTTACCATTTTTTTGTCACGGGTAGATTCTCCAATTTGGTTCGCAATTTCAATGAAATGAAGGGTTTTTTTCGCTTTTTCCAGCACTAAACAGGCTCTGTCTCGAATACTTTTGGGGTTAATATCTCTCCAAGAAGAAAGTCCCCACACATTCGCAGTGGGAGCAATGAGTTTGGGAGAAATGGTGAGAACTGACCGGATTGTTTCTTCTGTTACGGATGTCGTCATGACATCTGCACATTTTCGAAAGAGAGTTTCTTCTGAAAGTATTTTTTTTTCTTTTTTAAGTGTTTTTTCTAGGGCTTTAGAAATAAGACGAATATATGACAATTTGTGTTCTGCCATATACCAAAAAGTATGAAACTCTTTTGGCTTTTTTACACGGGTAAGGGTTCCTTCAATGGTAAGGGCGAGTTGTGCCACATTTCCAGAAAAAGAGGTGTCACTCTGAATTTCCTTGAGAGTTGCGGACACCAAGTCTCGTTCTCCCATTACGCCTCCATGAGCAAGGAGAATTTTTTTTGCGACCTGGCTTACATTTCTCAGTTGTGAAGTAGAAAGATTTCGTTTTAATTTTTTCAGCGCAATCTCTTCAATCTGGCGAATGCGTTCCCGCGTAACGGAAAAATGTTCTCCAATTTTTTCTAGGGTTTGTCGAGGTTTATTGTCCAGTGAAAACCTTTTGGTTACTACTGCTCGTTCTTTATCGCTGAGAATGAGAAAAAAATCCTCTACTACTTTTTTGAGATTTTCTTCTGAAATATGAAAATTGTTTTGTGCAGTAGGTGCCATCATAAAAACGAGGAGTAAAAGAAAAAAGGAAGCAATCTTTGCAAACATTCTAGGAAATGTCAATGAGTTTTGCAAAGCAAATAATGTGGCAAATTAAAACGGAGGATACAAAAAAAGGAAGGAGAATATCTCTCCTTCCTTTGTAATCGCAATTTTTCTGGCAGAAATGCTCCCTTTTTACGGTTATGCCTTTTCTGCTTTTCGGTCTAATTTCTTTTGTTCGTGCTTAGTAGGTTCTTTAAAAAGGGTTCGAAGGGTACTGGTGGCAATACGAAGGGAAACCCATTGCTTGGTAGCAGTGTCCCATATTCGTTTCCACTGGAGATTGGGTAAAAAACGGCGTTTGGTACGACGAACAGAGTGGGAGACATTATTTCCCACAGATGGTTTTTTTCCGGAAAGATCGCAAACTTTTGCCATACTGAAAAATAAAAAAAGATGGAGAACCGGGTTTTTTGGTGCTAAAAGCGCAAAAACCTCGATTGTTTTTTGCAAATATGCAAAAATGCCAAGGCACTGTACCGTATTTTCTTTTTCTTCGTCAATGTTCTTTCAAAATCCCTTAGATCTTCTCTTTATTATCCCCGCATTTCTCTTGGCTATTACCCTACATGAAGCGGCACACGCGGGTATGGCATACCTTTTAGGGGACCCCACGGCGCGTATTGCGGGTCGTCTTTCTCTTAATCCCTTTGCGCATTTGGACCTTTTGGGGAGTCTTTTTCTCCTCGTTGCGGGGTTTGGTTGGGCAAAACCCGTTCCTATCAATCCCAATAATTTTGAGTACCCAAAGCGTGATGAAGCCCTGACGGCGCTTGCCGGTCCACTGTCTAACTTTCTTCAAGCGCTCTTTGCTATGGCGGTCTTTTTTTGGAGTGGTGAAAATGCTCCCGCATTTTTTCAGGAGTTTCTCATCATTTTTATTCATATTAATCTTCTCCTCTGTGTTTTTAATCTCATCCCGTTGTCGCCTTTAGATGGGGAAAAAATTGTTGCTGCGTTTATTCCAAAACGATGGGAGATGAATTGGGAAAAAATAACGGCGTATGGGCCGCTTATTCTTTTTTCTCTCTTGGGGTTTAGTGCGTTTTTTGGGCTTCCTTTCTTTTCTGAGTTCTTGGGATACCTCGTGGCGAAGGCTTATTTGGTGCTCGACTTTTTTTCTCTGGCCTTTTTCTCTTTCCCTTTTTCTCATATATGAATCCTGTAAAACCCAATGCGCTCCTTTTTGATCTCACTGATTCGCATACGACTCCTCTGGATCGGGCGTTTCGCATGGAAGAACTCGCCAGCCTTGTGGAGACTCTGGGGAGTGTTTCTGTTGTCGGGAAAATTTCGAGACGGGCAAAGATAGATCTCAAAACTTTTGTGACTTCCAACACCATTACGGAGCTTTTGGTGGAAGCAAAAGAGAAAGAAGTGAAAACAATTATCTTTGGGAATGTGATGAAACCCCGTCAAATATACGAACTCTCAGAAATTTTTCGCCCAGCAAAAATAGAAGTGTGGGATAAAATAGATCTCATTCTCAAGATCTTTTCGCTCCATGCCCAAAGTTCGGAGGCAAAACTCCAAATAGAATTGGCAAAAATTCGGCATATGGGACCAAGAATTTTTGGAATGGGGGATGAACTGTCTCGTCAGGGAGGAGGAGCAAGGGGAAGAGGAATTGGGGAAACCAATACCGAAGTGATGAAACGGCATCTTCGACGGGAAGAACTCTCGATTGTAGAAAAATTAAAAAAAGCAGAAGACACCAAGGCTTTGCAACGAGAACGCCGAAAACGGGATAATTTTTTAACGGTCGCACTGGTGGGGTATACCAATGCGGGAAAATCATTCCTTATGAACCGGCTTTCTAAAAAAGGGGTAAATGTAAAAGATGCGCTTTTTGAAACGCTGGACACCCGAATCGGGAAAATCTATCTCCCGATGGTACAAAAAGAAGTGCTCGTTTCCGATACGATTGGGTTTATTGCCGATCTTCCGCCGCACCTTATTTCGGCGTTTCGGTCTACCCTTTCCGAAAGTGTTCATGCAGATATTTTGCTCCACATTGTAGATGTTTCCGATCCTCGGCGAACAGAAAAAATAAAAGTGGTCGATGAAATTCTCTCCACGCTCGGGATTGCGGAAAAACCACAAATCCTCATCTTTAATAAAACGGATAAAGCCAAAAAACGGTTTGGGAAAACCGTTCTGGCAAAAGAGTATAAACTCCGGACACCGCTGTTTTGCTCTGCCCAGACGGGGGAAGGACTGGAAGAAATAAAAGCTGGACTCGCAAAAATGGCAGAGGCAAGTATGTAAATACTCGCCTCTGTTTTTAGTTTTACTGTAATTCTTGGATTTCCACCTTCGCAGGAATGGCAATATTATTTATTCAAATCTGCCAATGCGCCTTCTAGTGCCTCCAACGGATACGCGCCTCCAATGAACCGTACTTCCCCTGTTTTGGTATTTTTGAGGATACTTCCGGGAGTTCCCTGAATCCCCAAATCAGTTGCCTCTTTTATAGATGCTTCCACTTTTTTTGTGTATGTTCCAGCATTAAAACATTTTTTTACCGCTGTGGTATCCACCCCTATCTTTGAGAGCGTCGTTTGATAATTCTCAGCGGTGACATTTTCTTGTGTCGCTCCAAAAACGGCGTCTGCAAATTTCCAAAATGCGTCGTTCCCTCCTACTGCTGCAACACATTCCCCAATTTCATGCACGGCTTTTGATTGGGGGTGGAGACTTTCGAGCGGAAAAGATCGCAGTACTATTGCAACCTCTCCTTTAGAATTGGTAAAAAATTCTTTTGTCGCGGGATGAAACTTTTTACAAAATGGGCAGTGGAAATCCGAATACTCAAACAGAACGAATGGGGCATCGGATTTTCCTAAAATATGATCGGTGGAGGTAATGCCAGGAACGGCTTTTACGAGTTCTTCTTGTTTTTGTTGCTGTTCTGCTTGTCCACTCTGTTGTTTTGCTTCTTGTTTTTTTATGTATGCTTCAATTCCTTTTTCTACTGCCGTATTAAATTCTTCCTCTGAGAGATTTTTTACCGTTTCTCCTTTTTTTATCGAAAGCAAAAGTCGGTTCATCATCGCGCTCACTTCTGCCCGAGTGACAGGGTCTCCTCCTCTAAAATTTCCATTCGCATCACCCTTTACAATGCCTTTATCTTTGAGGGATTCGACATCATTTTTGTACCAGGCATCTTGCGGGATATCCGAAAAAAGTTGATTGCCGGCGAAAACTCCCAAGGGTAATGAAACAAGCACGCCGAGGAGGAAGAAGAGAAGGTGTTTTTTCATGGAAGAAAAAAAGGATAAAAGTGTGGAAACGATTTTTGTTTATAGAAGAGGGGATTCACTCTCGGGATTTTCTAAACTCTTTGCTCCAAAAATTACCTGCCAGGCGTTTGCTACCATTTCTACATATTTTTTTTGTTCTTCTTTTTTTAATGGTAAAAGGTCCCATAATGCGGGCTCGTGGATTTCAATCATTTTTTCTGCCGCATTTTCTATGTTCTCTATTTCTGTGCGAATGATTTGCGCAATTTGGAGCGCTGTTTCGCTTTGAGGCTGGTCATTTCGCACAAAACTTTCGTACAGAGTACTGATAGGACCAGTAAATATTTCCTTTTGGAGGAGGGGGGTATCATGGGCCAGATCTTCTGAAGATACTTCTGGTTTTTGAGTAATATCTCCAAACAAAAGAGAGGGTTTGATGCACTTTTGTCCGTGCGATTGTATCCACGCGTTTTCCGGAAAAAGGATTCCGTTTTTATTTTTTACAAGAATATTTCTTCCGTGGGGTTCTCCATTTTTAAGAATGTGGATTTCCACTTCTTCGGGGAGATGGAATATTTGTCTTGTTTCCCATTTTTCATACTGTAGGAGTGACTCCTCGAAAAATTCTTTTTCATTTGTTTCTGCGTCTCCATCTACAAGCATTGTTGTCTGGTATAGGGTGCGAACGCTGTGGGGAATAGGAGGAATACAGAGCTTTTTTGGCAGAGTCGTTTTTTCTTCTTCCGCTGGGGAAACGCCTTCTTCCCAATCTTCTGAAAGCATTTCTAGCTCACTATTTGGTGTTTCAGGGATGTGGCGTACCCGTGGGCTGTTTTTTCGGGATTGAATACTGCTTTCATTCTCGTGATAGCGAGGGTCCATCTCTAAATCTTCCTGGTCGATAAGCTCGGAAAGAGTTTTGAGCTCTTGGAGTTTTTCGGTCGCAAATGCCATCCAGCTCTTCACTTCGGCATCCATGGCGTTTTCGT
Organism: Candidatus Peregrinibacteria bacterium; assembly: GCA_037138215.1. Classification (GTDB taxonomy): domain Bacteria; phylum Patescibacteriota; class Gracilibacteria; order CAIRYL01; family CAIRYL01; genus CAIRYL01. The sequence continues at coordinate 28,327 of JBAXIU010000014.1, forward strand.
TTGCAAGAGTAAGGGGAACATGCAGCAGTGAGCAGGATGGAGAAATAATAATGCGGTCATCTCCCAATATCAGTTTTGCTTTTTTAATAAGACTGATGGAAAGAGCATAATCGTTCTTCCAAATATTTTGTCCGTCTACAATGCCCAAAGAAAGCATTTTTTCTTTGGGGAATTGGGAAAGGAGAAGAATTACCTCGTCTTGTCCCGACACGGCATCATAGTGCAGGGTGTCTACGGGAAGAGATAAAAAAGTATCGCGGTTTTCTTGGAGTTCTCCCCCGTATACCGCCACCATGAGTTTGATTTTAGGAATTGCCGTTTTAAGCGTTTTATAGGTTTCTTGGTAGAGGGCTTGAACTTCTTCTTCGAGGTCGGAAGTGAGGAGCGGTTCATCGATTTGGATCATTTGGGCACCCAGGGAGTCCAACCTTTTGAAGGCTTCTACATATATGGGAAGAAGTTTCGGGAGAAGCGAAAGTACAGAAAAAGGTTCTCCCATTGTTTTTCCCAGAAGGAGAAATGAAATGGGGCCGAGTAAAACGGGTACCGTTCGAATCCCGAGGTCCATGGCTTCTGTAAATTCTAAAAATGGTTTTGCAGATGCGAGTGAAAAGTTTTGCTCTTTGTTAAATTCGGGAACCACGGAAAAATATGGAGTATTCATCCATGTTTTTCTTTCTAACGGTCTTATTTCTTTTGTTTGGAATTCTTCTTTTTTGGTAGTGCCGCGCGCCATGGCAAAATAAGTCGGAGTATGCACACTGCCGCCTTCCCATAAAAACCGTTCTGGAACGGCACCCACCATGGCAATGGTATCTAAAACATGGTCGTACAGTGAAAAATCATTGGAAGGAATAAAGTCTATTCCCTTTTCTTTTTGGAGAATCCAATGGTGTTTTCGAATTTCTTTGGCGGTATCCAACAGTTCGTGAAGGGTTCCTTCTTTTTTCCAGTATTTTTCTAGGGCAATTTTTAATTCTCGGTGGGCTCCAATACGGGGGAATCCGAGATTGTGGGTTTTGAGAGGAGACATAAAAAGGGGAGGAAATCAAAAATCCACCGGCAGTGTATAAAAAAGCAGTGGAGAGAGCAACCAGCGCAAAGATATCTCCTGTACAACACCTGGATTGCTTCTTCCTCTTAGCGGGATCGCAATGGAGGAGCCCCTTTTTTGCTCTCCCAAAAAACCGCAGAATATTTTTTTGGATTTTGAAATATATTCGGTATAATGCCGAGTGAAAGAAATACAAAGATCCTTGCGTATAACTATACGAAATGCACTGCATTTCTTTTTTTATCCCTTTACCCCCTTTTTTTATGAAAAAAGCACTCGCTTTTTCCGTTTCTGCCGGCACTCTTTCTCTTTTGTTATTCGCAGGTGTTCCCAGCTTTGCAGAAGGAACTTTTCCACCACCACCACCTCCAGCAATGGAGAAAAAAGCACCTGAAATGGAGCTGAAAAATGTGACGAAAACGGTGGAAAATATTACCAATGGAATTGTGGTAACCCTTACTTCCGATGTCCCTGAAACCGTAACCCTTCTTCAAACCCAAAAAACACCTTTTGACGGAAATACCAATTTTACGGTGGTGAAAGAAAATCTTTCCAATGGCGTAAAAGTAACGGTTACGGCGACCAATGCGGAAGATATTGCAAAACTGCAGGCAAAGGCGAAAACAGAAAATAATCACCAAGATGAGAAAGATCCTAAAAAAGCGCCTGAAATGGAAATGAAAAATGTGACGAAAACGGTGGAAAATATCACCAATGGAATTGTGGTAACCCTTACTTCCGATGTTCCTGAAACTGTAACCCTTTTGCAAAACCAAAAAACACCTTTTGACGGGAACACCAATCTTACCGTGGTGAAGGAAAATCTTTCCAACGGCGTAAAAGTAACGGTTACGGCAACCAATGCGGATGAAATTGCAAAACTGCAAGAAAAAGCGGCGCAAAAAGAGATTCGAGAAAATTATAAAGAAGAGAAACAGGGGATTCGTGAAAAGGGAAAAGAAGAAATAAAGACTCTTAGAACCCAGCAACAGGAGTCAAAAAAAGCATTTCGAGATTCGCTTTTGGAAATGAAAAAAACAGATCAGCAGAAATCAAAAGCGTTAAAATCAGAGAATAATGCGCAAACAGCAGATGCGATGATCCAAATTGCTGGAAAGGCGTTAGAATACAAAAAGGCAATTCTGGCGGCTACCGAAAAAGTAAAAGCAGATCTTTTAGCCGCCGGACAAGCATCTACGCCAGGGTTGGATGAACAAATTACATACCTCACCTCGGCCATAAGTACCGGAGAAGGTTATATTGCGGATGCAAAAGCGGCAGATACGGACACTGCCAAGAAGGCAGCTGCTAAAAAGGCTATTGAGGCACTGCTTGGAAACCCTTTGCGAAATGCAAAAAAGTTTGAAAAGGCAGCACAATAAGAGACTTTTCTCGGCTTTAAAAATAGGCACTCAATACTGAGTGCCTATTTTTTTATGAGAGCTTTTTCCCTGCGCAATGCCGATTTTAAAAATACCCTTAAAAAAACAGTAAAAAAAGACTTGATTTATGAGAATTTTTAGGGCAAAAAGGCGCCCTATTTTATTTACTTCCTAGATTTTAATTCGAAGTGCAACAGAGTGAATTAAAATGAGGAGGAGTT